>CALFNG010000205.1 GCA_937902985.1 uncultured Myxococcales bacterium | reverse complement strand
AGGGGCGAGCGATGGGCTTCGCGTTCGTCGCTTCGGGTCCGCTCGTGCGGAGCTCCTACAAGGCCGCCGAGGTCTTCGTGCGGAGCACCCTGCTCGCGGCCGGAGCGGCCGCCGCCACGGACGTCGAGGCGGTCCTCCGCGAGCGCATGGCCGAAGCCGACACGCACGTGCGTAGCGTCAGCGAGCTCGCCGCGCGTTCCGCGGCTTCGCTCCTGCCGCCGAGCGCGCTCGTTCGCCGCGGGACCTGACGGCGCCGCCCCGTCTCCTTCGCAGACGGCCCCTCCGGGAAACGGGCTCCGAGGCGGGCGCTCCCGCCCTTGATGAGCATCTTACCGGAGTGTAAGGAATAAGCCGCCCATGCCGCCGCGTTCGTTGACCCGCAACTCGAGCCATAACTCGAGGCACAACCAGAGCATGGGCATCTGATCATGGCGAACCATGATGCACGAGCGGCGCACGGCATACCCCAGGCATCCTCGAGGCCTTCGAGCGACGCCGGCGCCCGTCCGGCCGTTGTCGCCCCGAGCGCGGTGAGCGCCGCGGACACCCCCGTACTGATGGGCTGGGGCCGGCTGCCGGCGCCGGGCCGCGAGGTGCTGGGCGAAGACCTCGTGAAGCTCACGAAGGGCGCGGCGCTGACGCGTGGGCTCGGGCGGTCGTACGGCGACTCGTCGCTCCCCGCCCGCGCCGACGACAAGGTCGCCGCCACGCGGATGGCCAATCGCATCCTCAGGTTCGACCCGGCGACCGGGGTGATGCGCGCAGAGGCGGGGCTGAGCCTCGTCGAGATCAATCGCATCTTCATTCCGCGCGGCTGGTTCTCGCCCGTCACGCCGGGAACGAAGTTCGTGACCCTCGGCGGCATGGTGGCGAGCGACATCCACGGCAAGAACCATCACCGGGACGGCTGCTTCGGCGAGCACGTGCGGTCGCTCAAGATGCGGCTCGCCGACGACAGCGTGGTCGAGTGCGGGCCGACGGCGCTCCCCGATCTGTTCTACGCCACGGTCGGCGGCATGGGCCTTCTCGGGCACATCCTCGAAGTGGAGTTCGTGCTCCGCCCCATCTCGAGCCCGTGGGTCTGGCTGGAGAGCGAGCGCGTGGGCAACATCGCCGAGTACGTGGCGGGGCTGAACCGGGCGGCGCCGGTCTGGCCGATGACCATGGGGTGGATCGACTGCCTCTCGAGCGGCGCGTCCCTCGGTCGCGGCATCCTGATGGCGGGTCGATGGGCCACGCCCGACGAGGCGAAGATCCCGCCGCCCCGCGAGAGGCTGCAGGTGTCGCTCCCCGTCGAGCTCCCCAACTGGGCGCTCAACCCCGTGACCGCGCGCCTCTTCAACACGCTCTTCTACTGGAAGCACATGGACCACCACGCCGCCGGCCTGGTCGCGCCCGACGCGTTCTTCTACCCGCTCGACGCGATCCTCGAATGGAACCGCGGTTACGGGCCGCGCGGCTTCACCCAGTACCAGTGCGTGATTCCGCGCCGCGCGGGGGTCGAGGCCGTGATCGAGTTCATGAAGCTCCTGACGAAGTTCGGCGGCGCGTCGCCCCTCTGCGTCATCAAAGACTGCGGGCCCGAAGGCAAGGGCCTGCTCTCGTTTCCGCTCGAGGGGACGTCGATCGCCGTCGACATGGCGGTGTCGCCCACGATCCAGCACATCGTCGATCGCCTCAACGAGTTCGTCATCGCGACCGGCGGCCGCATCTACCTGACCAAGGACCGCTTCACGCGCGCCGACCACTTCCGGGCGATGGAGCCCAGGCTCGACGCGTTCCTCGCGGCGCGCGAGAAGTGGGACCCGCAACGGCGCCTCCGGAGCGCGCAGTCCGTGCGCGTCTTCGGAGACCGAGCATGAAGGCCGTGATCGTCGGGGGCACGTCGGGCATGGGGCGTGCGATCGCCCGGCGCCTCGCCGAGCGCGGAGACTCGACGTTCCTCCTCGGCATCGGCGACGACGACCTCGCCCGCAGCGCCGCCGACTTGCAATCGCGCCATCCGCAGCGCGCCGACACGGGCTCGGCGATCTGCGACCTCGAGCGTCCCGAGCAGTTCGCTGGCGCGCTCGACGCGGCCGACAACGCCCTCCACGGCTTCGACGCGTTCATCGTGACCGCGGCGATGTTCGCGACCCAGGAGGCCCTCGAGGCCGACATCGAGCTGACGCGACGCCTCGTGACCGTCAACTACGCGAACACAGTCGTGCTCTGCGAGCTAGCGCGCAAGCGCCTCGTCGCGCGCGGCGGCGGGCGGCTCGTCGTGTTCTCGTCGGTCGCGGGCGACCGCGGGCGCAAGCCCGTCGCGATCTACGGGTCGAGCAAGGCCGGCATCGCGACGTACCTCGAGGCCATGGACCACAAGTTCCACGCGGCCGGCCTGTCGGTGCTCTGCGTGAAGCCCGGGTTCGTGAAGACGGCGATGACCGCCGGCCTCACGCCGCCGCCCTTCGCGGGCGAGCCCGACGACGTCGCGAAGACGGTGGTGCGGGCGATGGACCGCGGCAAGCCCGTGCTCTACGTGCCCGGCATGTGGGCGCTCGTGATGCTCGTCATCCGTTGGCTGCCCCGCTTCGTCATGCGGCGCATCAATTTCTAGCCCGCCCTCGAGAGCGAGATTGGCTGCGGAGGCGCAGAGAGCGCTCTCTCCCCCGAGGGCCTAGCGCCCGGAGAGGAACGACAGGCGCTGGAAGACGCGCTCGGGCGTGTTGCGCACGATGGGCATGATGGCGGCCCAGAACGACGGCACGTAGACCTCGGCGTCTCCGGCGTCCATCGCGCTGACGATGCTGCGCGCGACGGCGGGCGGCTTGCCGAAGAGGGCGTGCTTCTTGTGGCCGGCGGTCATGGGGCTGTCGACCGGGCCGAGCTTCAGCGTCGTGACCGAGACGCCCGCCGGATAGAGCCTCGTGCGCAGGCCCTGGAGATAGACGTTGAGTGCTCCCTTGGCCGCGCCGTACGTGAAGTTACGCGGGCGGCCGCGCTCGCCTGCGACCGACGTGATGACGCCGATGCGCCCGCTGCGGGCGGCTTCCATCGCGTTGGCCAGGGGGATGAGGAGCGAGACGACGCTCACGAAGTTCGTGCGCAGGATCGCGTGCGCCTCGGCGAACGCGCGCTCGCTCGCCAGCTGGTTGCCAAGGTCGCCGTGCGCGACCAGCACGCGGCCGCCGCCGCCGCCGAGCGCCGCGATGGCGTCGCGCGCGAGCGCCTCGTTGCCGTCGAGGTCGTCGAAGTCGGCGACCGCCGTGGTCACCGTCGCGCGCTCGCAGCGCCGCGCCACGTCGGCCAGCTTATCGGGGTTGCGACCGACGAGGTGGAGGCGGTCTCCGCGGGTCGCGTGGAGCACCGCGGCCTCGGCGGCGATGGCCGAGGTGGCTCCCAGGATCAGGGTGCGTTGCATGGCGGGATGAAGCTCATAGCGCGTTCGGCGAGCGCCGTGATGGTCAGCGAGGGGTTGACGCCCAGGTTCGCCGAGATCGTCGACCCGTCGATGACGTAGAGGCCTTCGTACCCGTAGACCCGGTGGCGCGGGTCGATGACGCCCGTCGCCGCGGAGTCGCCCATGCAGCAGCCGCCGAGGAGATGCGCCGTGGTGGGGATGTCGAGCAGCGGCTCGTAGAACGGCGACAGGACGGTGCCGCCCGACCTGGCCGCGAGCTGCATCGCGACCTCCGTCGACTCCGGGATCGTGGCCCGCGGGGCCTGGCCCTTCTCGATCTGCGTGGTCATGACGCCGAACCATCCGCGCACGAACTGCAGCGTGCTTTCGGTCGACCGCATGTAGAGGAGCGTCATCGTCTCGGCGGCCCAGTCCTTCACCCACCAGGCGCGCAGCGTACGGATCGGGTGAGCGAAGATGGCGATGAGGATGCGGAAGATCTGCAGGAACCCGGCCTCGCCGCGCGCGTGCGGCACGTAGAAGAGGCGGAAGAAGCCCGAGCCGGTCCCGTAGCGCGTCATCTCGAGGTGGGAGTGCTCGTCGATCTGGAAGAGCGAGTTGATCGCGATGCCCTTGGCGTGATCTTCCTTCGTGCCCGGCACGCTCACGACGAGGAGCGACTCGGAGTTCGTGCGGATGCGATGGCCCACCTGGTCGGAGAGCCTGGGTAGCCCGTCGGGATCGGCCTTCAGCTTCAGCATGAGCGCGTTCGTTCCGAGCGCGCCGCCCGAGAAGACGACGTTCTTCGCCTCGTACGTGGTCGCGCGGCGCCGGAAGAACGAGCGCCCTTCGCGTACGCCGAGGCGATAGCCGCCGACCGCGCCGCGCCCTAGCGGCGCCACGTGAACGACGTCGCTGTCGGCCTTGAGCTCGAGGCCGCCCTTGCGCGCGAAGTAGAGGTAGTTCTTGTCGAGCGTGTTCTTCGCGCCGTGACGGCACCCCGTCATGCACGAGCCGCAGCGGATGCACCCGGTGCGCGCCGGGCCGTCGCCGCCGAAATAGGGGTCGGGGACGAGCTCGCCCGGCTTCCCGAAGAACACGGCTACGTGCGGCTTCTCGAAGTCTTGCGAGCGCCCGGAGTCTTCGGCGAAGCGACGCAGCAGCTCGTCGGCCGGCGTCAGGAAGTCCGTAGGCGCCGCGCCGAGCATGCGCCGGGCGGTCTGGTAGTGCGGCGCGAGCTCGGTCTCCCAGTCGGCGAGGTGCGACCACGACGGGCTCGAGAAGAAGCCGCGCTTCGGGATCGGCAAGGTGTTCGCGTACGTCAGGGAGCCGCCGCCCACGCCGGCCCCGGCGAGCACCTGCACGTGCCGGAACGGGCGCAGCTGGAAGAGCCCGCGGAAGCCAAGGAGGGGAAGCCAGAGCCACCGCTTCACGTTCCAGTTGCTCTTCGGGAAGTCCGCGGCCGTGAGCTCGCTGCCCTTCTCGAGCATGAGCACGCGGTAGCCCTTCTCGACGAGGCGGAGCGCGCTCACGCTGCCCCCGAAGCCGGAGCCGATGATGGCGTAGTCGTAGACGGTCGCGTCGGGCGCTTCGGGTGCGGCGGGGGGAGCGGTCGGGGATGAGCTCATCGGAAACAGTCAGGCAAGCCGGGAAGAAGTAGCACGCCTCTGTCGCGGCAGGGCTTCGCCCTCCTCGCCTTCGACTGGCCGGGCCAGGGCGAGAGCGGGCGGCCCACCGCGGCGGAAAGGCGCCGGCGGGTTCATGCTAAAAATGGAGCGCTCCCCCTTCCTTCACGAGGCCCTTCGGAATGCGTACGCAGATCGTCGTGCCCTGTTACAACGAGGCGGAGCGCTTTCAGAAGTCCGCGTTCGACGACTTTCTCGCCACCCACGACGACGTCGGGCTCGTGCTCGTGAACGACGGCAGCTCCGACGGCACGCTCGCGGTGTTGCGCGCGGTCGAGGGGCGCTGGCCGGGGCGAGTTCGCGTCCTCGATCTGCAGCCCAATCGGGGCAAGGCCGAAGCCGTGCGCGCCGGGGTCGTCTCGGCCGTGGCGACGGCCACGTACGTCGGCTACTTCGACGCCGATCTCGCGACGCCGCTCGGTGCCATTCCCGAGTTCGTCGCCATTCTCGACGACAATCCCGAGATCGATATCGTGATGGGCGCGCGCGTCGCGCTCCTCGGGCGGGAGATCGCGCGGAGCATGCGCCGGCACTACCTGGGGCGTGTCTTCGCCACGGCCGCGAGCGTCGTCCTGGCGCTGCCCGTCTACGACACCCAGTGCGGGGCGAAGCTGTTCCGCGTCGAGGGCGTCGACGTGCGCGAGCTCTTCGGCCGCCCGTTCGGCTCGCGGTGGATCTTCGACGTCGAGGTGATCGCCCGCTACCTTGCGGCCTCGGGCACCCCGGAGGGGTTGTACGAGCTGCCCTTGAAGAAGTGGGCAGACGTCGGCGACTCCCGGGTCAAGGGAGGCGACTTTTTTCGCGCCGGCGGCGAGATCGTCGGCATCTTCCTAGAGTACCGCTTACCGACCCTAACCCGCGAATGGCGCACCAAGTTCCGCAGAACCCGCCCCTGAGGGAGATTGGCCGCAGAGGGCGCAGAGGGCGCAGAGGGCGCAGAGGGCGCAGAGGACAGAGGGTTTTGCGCACGCTGCGCGCACTCGCAGCGCACGTCGCGAGTCTTCGACCCCGATCACTGCTCTGCGCCTCTGCGGCCAATCTCTTTCTCCCCTACGTGAGCACCGTCACGCGACGCCGGCGCTGGCTCGAGGCCAGACGACGCCGCGTCGCCGCAGATCTTCGACGGTGTCGTGGAGGGTCGCGTTGGGGTCGCGGGCGGTCCAACCGAGTTCGGTCTCGGCCTTGGTGGAGTCGAGGTACCAGAAGCACTGGGCCATCTCGACGGAGACGGGATCGACGGGCGCGCGGAAGCCGGCGCGCGTCGCCAGGCGGTCGACCCAGGCGGCGCCCGTTCGTGCGAGCTCGCGCGAGCGAGGCAAGGGGAGCCACGGCGCGCGGACGCCGGAGATGCGGGCGAGCTTCGCGAAGAAATCGCGGACGGTGAGGTTGATGGCGCCGACGAGGTAACGCTCGCCGGGTCGCCCGCGCTCCATCGCGAGGCGCATCGCCTCGACGGCGTCGCGTACGTCGACGAACGAGAGGCCGCCGGCGGGGACGGCGGCGATCGCGCCCTCGAGAAAGAGGCGCACGTCTTCGGTCGACGAGCCGTTCACGTCGCCCGGGCCGAGGACCAGGCTCGGGTTGACGCTGACGACCTCGAGTCGGGCGCTGCTCCGCGCGAGCGCGGCGCGCTCGGCGAAGAGCTTCGCGCGATAGTAGGGCCAGCGCCCGACGAGCCCGATGGGCGCCTCGTCATCTTCGCGGCCGAGGGTCTCCGCGCTCTCGCTCACGGCCACGGTGCCGCTGGTCGACGCGAGGACGACGCGCGCCACGCCCGCCGCTTCGCACGCGTCGAGCACGCTCTTCGTGCCGCCGACGTGCACGCGATAGAGCTCCTCGGCGTCGGCCGGCTTGCGCGACACGACCCCGGCGCAGTGGAAGGCGCCGGCGCACCCTGCCGCCGCCGCGCGGACGCTGGCGCCGTCGAGCACGTCGCCGCCGGTGGAGCGCGCGAAGCGCACGACGTCGTGGCCGTACGCCTCGAGCGCCGTCGTGAGGTGCGTACCGAGAAAGCCCGTGGCGCCGGTGACGAGGTATTTCATTCGCATCGCCCTTTACGACGCCTGGTCCAGATGGAAGACCCGCTGGAACGTCATGAGGAGCGCGACGTCGTTCGACTTGAAGACCCCCGACATGAAGTCGGCGGGGCTCGGCACGTACGCCTCGCGCACGATCTTGGCGAAGATCTCCGGGCTCGTCTTGAGGACGCAGTCGGCCTCGCCGCCCTGCGGTCTGCCGGGGCGCACGTCGCACCGGGCGGCGTCCACGCGCACGGTCCACTTCGCGAGGTCGTCGTTCCCGAGCGACACGTAGTAGCTGACGGGCCTCTCGACCTCGCCGGCGCGAAACTTGGTCTCGAGCTCGGCGAAGAGGTCGATGAGCGGGTTCTCGGCATCGACCGCCAGGTCGGCGCTCTCCGCGCGGGCCAGGTCGAGCACCTGCCCGTCGCGGAGCGCCACGACCGCGGCGTGCGCGATCCGCGCGACCTCGCGAGCGGCGTCGGCGGGCGTCATCTCGGCGGTCAAGCGGCGAAGGTCGGCGACGCACAGAGGCGGCCCGATGCGCGCGAGGACGGCTCGCTTGATGGGCACCGGCGAGCCCTTCGGCATCGCCGCGTGCGTGCCGCCGAGGTAGAGCGGCAGCAGATCCACGCCGTTCGCGATCGACAGGTGGCCGACGAGCGGCTTGAACTCTTGCACGTCGCCCGAGCTGCCGCGCGTGCCCTCGGGAAAGACGAGCAGCGTCTTGCCCCGCTCGAGGAGGTCGCTCGCCTGGCGGATCGACTGCCGGAGCGACGCCTTGCGGTCGATCGCGCGCAGGTTGGTCAGGTTCTCGAAGAACGCGCGTTTGAGGCGGTTCTCGAAGAAGTAGTCCTGCGCCGCGAGCGACACGATGTCTTCGCCGTACCGGCCGAGCGCGTGGCGGACGAGGCCCATGTCGAGGTGGCTCGCATGGTTCGCGACGACGATGACGTTCCGGTTGTGCGGGATGTGCGCGCGGCCGTAGACGCGGGGCTTCATGACCTCGCCATAGAAGAAGTCCTGCGCCTTGCCGAGGAGCGCACGGCCGAAGTCTTGAACCGGCTCGGGCAACACGATCGGCGCCGCGGGCACTCGCGGTCGGTCGGGCGGGGCCGCGCGCTCGACCGGCGCGCGCCCGAGCTCCGCGACGAGCTCGTCGACGTCGGCGGCCGTCACGCAGGCTTGCAGGCGCTGCGCGTCGACGGGCCCGAAGCGCGTCTCGAGGGCCTCGAGCAGCTCGGTCAGGAGCAGCGAGTCGAACCCGAGCTCGCCCTGCAAGCTGGTGTGGGGCCCGATAGAGTCGACCGGCGCGCCGCTGACGGCGGCGATGGCGGCCCGCGCCGGGCTCAGGTCGCCCGCGCCGTTCTCGGGCCGCGCGCTCGCCGCCACGAGGCGAGCGAGGATGGCGCGGACGTCGTCGCGCTTGACCTTGCGCGTCGCGGTGCGAGGCAGGGGAGCCGCGTAGAGATGCACGATCGCGGGCCGCTGCGCGGGCGGGAGGCCCTCGATGGCGGCGCGGAGCGACACGCGCGCGCGGTCGCTCCGATCGCCGCGCGGCGAGGCGTCGTCGCCGCGCGAAGGCACCGCGAGGCACGCGAGGCGCTCGGCTCCGCGCACGTCGACCCCGACGACCGCGAGCTCGTCGACGTTCGGCACCGCTCCGAGGCGGCGCTCGACGTCGTCGGGGTAGACGTTCTCGCCGTTGGGCGCGATGACCACGTCCTTGACGCGCCCGAGGATCTCCAGCCGGCCCTTCTTGTCGATGCGACCGACGTCGCCCGTGTGCAGCCAGCCCTCGGCGTCGATCGCCTCGCGGGTGGCGCCGGGATCGGTGTACCCGACCATCACGTTGGCGCCGCGCGCGATGACCTCACCCACGCCCCGGTCGTCGGCGTCGTCGATGCGCAGCTCGACGCCCGGGACCGGCTTGCCGACGCCGGCTTCGAGGCGCGCGCCGGGCCGGGTCACGGTGAGGACCGGAGCCGCCTCGGTCAAGCCGTACCCCTGCGTCAGCCGGAGCCCCAGCCCGAAGAAGAGCTCCTGCGTCTCGCGCGGCAGCGCGGCGCCGCCCGAGATGAGCCACTTCATCTGACCGCCCAGGTGGCCGTGGACCGCGCCGAAGAGCACGCGCCCGGCGTCGACCCCGAGGTTCGTCGAGAGCCACGCGTTGGCCGCCGTGGCCGCGTCGAACGCCGCGCGCGCCATCGGGCCGCTCGCGTCGACCTGCTGCAAGATGCGCCGCTCGAGGAGCTGCCAGAGCGCGGGCACGCCCACCATCGCGCTCGCGCGGGCGGCGCGCAGCCCTTCGCTGATCCCCTCGCCGGTGCGCTCGCCGACGTAGACGACCCGCGCGCCCCGCGAGAGAGGCAGCAGGAGGCCGCACGTGAACTCGAACGTGTGGTGGAGCGGGAGCACGCTGAGCACCGCGTCCCCGCGCGACAGCGGGAAGATCGGCGCGAGCCCGGCGACGAGCGACGTGAAGTTCGCGTGCGTCAGCATGACGCCCTTGGGGCGCGAGGTGGTCCCGCTCGTGAAGAGCAGGCTCGCGACGTCGCCCGGCGCGATCGCCACGTCGGGCGGTGCGAGCGAGTCGTCGGCGAGCACCGCCGCCCGCAGGTCGAGCGGAACGAGCTCCGGGTGGGCGGCGCTGATCGCGTCGCGCCCGGGGACGGCTTCGTCCCAGACGACCACCGAGGCTTCGCTCTCGGCGAGGATGCTCCGCCAGCCGAGGGCGTCGAGCGCCGGGTCGATCGGCACGGCCACGGCGCCTGCGCGGACGATGCCGAAGTACGCGACCGCCCAGTCGGGGTGGCTCTGCGCGGCGAGGACGACCCGCTGGCCTTTGGTCACGCCGACGGCCGCGAGGCGCGCGGCCATCGCGTCGGCGCCGCGCTTCACGTCGCGGAACGTCGTTCGCGTCAGGCCGTCGGCGGTGACTTGCTGCAGGGCGAGGGCGAGATCGTGGCGCGTCGCCATCTGCTCGACCATCGAGACGATCGTCGTGTGCGCCGTGAGGGGTCGCGGCTCCTTCTTGAGGCGCCGGTCCATCTCCGGGATGACGCGCTTCTCGATGGCCGGCATGTGGATGTTCATCATCCAGTCGAGCCAGTCGATCGACTCGGGCGCCCATCGGAGCCTGGCCTTGTCTGCGTCCGTCGCGCGGGCGAACGCGGCGCGCGTGTTGGAGCAGTCGAAGGGGCCGTTGAGCTTCGAACTGAAGGGCTCGAAGAGGCGCTGGATCTCGGCGATCTTGGCCGTGCGGTAGGCGGTGCTCTCGAGGGCTTTGGCCACGGGGGCGAACGCCGGCGACGCGCCGCGCATGAGCGACGCGAGGCCGCGCGCGGCCTTCGCGAGGGCCGGCGGCCCGACGAGATCGAACCGCGCGCGGTCGACGAAGCTCGGCTCGACGCGGGACGCGACGCGGGCGAGCGCGGCCTGGAACGGGCTGCCGCTGCCGCCGCGCTGCAGGTACTTGCGCTTGTACATCCCGACCATCTCGCCGAAGCGCTGCGCCGAGCACGGGTTCACGTCGCTGGCGCCGAACTGGTAGACGGGCGCCGCCGTGCCCTCGACGAGCTCCGCGAGCGCGAGGATCATCCCAGCCACGACGTAGTCGGTCGGGATGAGGTCGAGCGGGACGTGCTTGGCCAGGATCTGCACCTGGCCCTTCATCATCAGGTAGAGCAGGGGGGCGCTCGTGTTGATGCCTTCGCTGTACGAGCGCTCCGGGAACTCGAGGCACGACTCGCAGCACGCCGGGCGCGCGATCGTGAAGGGGACGCCGCTCGAGGCGATGATCTGCTCGCCGATGGCCTTGGTGTACGTATAGATGTTGGGCCAGCCCCAGTGCGTCGCGCGATCGAGGCCCCCCTCGATGATGCGCTCGGCGACGAACCGGCGCTTCACGCGCCCGAACTCGTCGTCGTACGCAGGGCCCTCCACCGGTTCGCCGCGCGACGCGAGGCTCTTGCGCGCCGCCTCGGCGAACTCGCTCTGGCGGAACGCGTCGTCGGCGCGATGCTTCGCCTGCTCGACGAGGTCGAGGCACTCGGCGATCTCGCGCTCCGGCTCCCACGCGTCGGCCCCGAGTTCGTCGGAGCGCGGGAACGGATGCTCTCGCGGGTCTTCTTCGTAGATGGGGCCGTCGCGCCGGCCCGCCACGTAACACGTGCTCGTATGGAAGATCGCGGCGCGTCGGGCCTTCGCGCCCGCCGAGCCGGTCGAGTCGCGCGTGTCGGCCGTGCCGAGCGCACGGGCCAGGGCGACGAGGTTCTGCGCCCCGAAGGCGTTCGCGCCGATCGCCGCGTCGAGCGGCGGGTTGAAATCGACCACGCCGGCCACGTTGATCACCGCGTCGATCGTGCCCGCGAGCTCGCGGACGAGCGCGTCGTCGAGGCCGCAGAGGGGTCGCCCCATGTCGCCGTCGATGGGGACGATCTTTTCGCGAAGGAACTCCTTGTAACGCTCGCCGTGCGTGCGCCGCAGCGGGCCGAGCGCCTCGCTCGTCGCGATGTCGTTCCAGAAGCGCGCCGCGGGCGTCGCGCCTGCCTTCGACCGGACGACGAGATAGACGCGCTCGACCTCGGGATAGCGATCGAGGAGCATCCCCCAGAAGACCTTCCCGAGGAACCCGGTCCCGCCGAGGATGACGAGGTGCGCTCCGCGAAAGACGTGCGCGACGTCGAGCACCGGCGGCTGCGTGCGCGCGCCGGCGGGGCTGTCGCCGGGGCCGGGCGGCGCGTGCGTGCTGCCGGGCGTCAGGGTTCCGTTCGCCATCGCCGCGCCTCGCTCACACGGTGACGTCCGCCATCACGATCGGCGGCACGTGAAGCATGGTGATCTCCGGGTCGCGCTTCGAGCCCTTGGCCATCGCAAGGGCCTCGGCGAACGTTCGCGCGGTCTCCCAGCCGAGGAGCTTCGGGATGTAGTCGTTGTCTGCGCCGACGACGATGACCCGCCCGAGGTGCTGGCGGCCGGCCTCGCCCCAGTACCACATGTAAAAGGGGTGGGCCGGGTGGTACGCGTGGCCCTTCCGGTACAACTCGACGTACGCCGGGTTTCTCGCGAACTTCTCTTCGAACTTGTGGTGCATCTCGGCGGCGTCGCGGGTCTGCGCGAGCACGTCGTGCACGAACTCGATGTACGGAGCGTGGTGCTCCTTGTCGAACTGGTCGGTGCACGGATGAAAGACGATCATCGTGCCCCCCTTCTTGACGAGCGGCGCCCCCCTGTAGAAGTTGAAGAGGTATCCCTGCGCCATCACCTGCACGAGCAGCGGGTTCAGGAACGAGTTGACGTTGTACGGGCTGATGTACGGAATGCCCGTGACGAGCACGTCGCACTGCCCGACTACCGGCACGAGGTACTGCGCGAAGCTCTTCTCGAGGGTCTTCTCGTGCACGGCTTCGCACTCGCCGGCGTTGACGCCGGTGACCCCGTAGGGCGAGGGAACGCGCTGGAAGATTGCCTGCCGGGCGGCGCTCGGCAGCTTCGAGAGCGTGAAGGCGAGCCCCTTGAACGCCGCGCGCTCGCCGCCGGTCCAGTCGTCTTCGCTCTTGTGAAAAAACGAGAGCGGCGCGTCGAACATGCGGTTGTTGATCGTGGTCTCGATGTGGAAGACGTCGAGCGCCTTCTCCGCGAGGCGCCCCATGCGCTCGATGCTCGTCGCGAGCGCGCTCGACGCCGGGTCCATGTACGACCAGCAGTCGCGCATGACGCGCGGGTTGTGGTGCGCGCGCAGGCTCTCGTAGCCGCAGAGGCCGACGGCCACGGATTTGTGGCCGCCGCTCATGGGGACCATGTTCACGTTCGCGTAGATGAGGAGGTCGGCCTCCGCGGCGCGCCGGTTGATCTCGACGACCTCGCCGTGCTCGGTGGTGCCGAGGGTCTTCATGCCCTTGGGATCTTCGGCGTCGTGGTTGTAGAGGCGGTCGGGCCAGTAGGCTCCGAAGATGCGGTCGCCCACGGCGTGGCGCACTTCGGCCGCGGTCATGCGCCGGTGGATCGACGTGGCGATGATGATCTCGACGTCCTCGACGCCGTGATCGGCGAGGAGCTCGAGAACGACGGTGAGGACCTGCTCGCGGGCGTCGGGCCGGCGCATGCTCGGGAGGGGCACCGAGACGTCGTCGATCGCGATGACGACCTTCATGCCCGGGCGGAGCTTCGCGTGCAGCGGGTCGCTCTTCAGCGGGTGGTTGCATGCGTAGCGAACGGCCGCCGCGACGTCTTTGAGTGCCTCCATGGGCGGCCGCGGGTAGATGACGCGCGAGCCCACGGGCAGCTCGACCTCGAGCACGGTGTCGCCGCTGAAGACGCTTCGCGCCGCGCTTCGCTTGTCGATCGTGACCACCAGTGGATGGTCGGCGCGCCCGCGCGCGCGCGAGACCAGCGCCGGCGACGACGGCGGGGCAGGGGTCTCGAGGCTCTTGACTCGAACCGGCAACGTGACGGCCACCGCGTGCTGCGGCGGTTTCGGTCCGGACGACGACGGGGTGGTCATGGAAGGCGCTCCAGCATGCGAGACTCCACGGCGGGCCTCTTACCGAGGTGGATGACCGGCCAGGAATAGGTCAGCGCGAGCTTGGCCAGGCGATAGTCGGGGTTGACGGCGCAGGGGTGGCCGACGACCGAGAGCATGGGCACGTCGGAGTAGCTGTCGGAGTATCCGAAGCAGTCGCCGAGGTCGTGGCCGTGGTCCCTGGCCCACTCGCGAACGAGGCGCGCCTTCTCCGGGCCGGCCACGATGGGCCGCAGCACCTTGCCGGTCGCGTAGCCGTCTTTGAAGTCGAGGCGGTTGGCGATGACGGCGGTCGCGCCCAGGTGGCGCGCGAGCCGCTCCATCAAGAAGTCGAGCGCCCCCGAGACGAGCACCACGTCGTGCCCTTCGCCCAGGCAGCGCTGCACGAGGTCGCGCGCGCCGGGATAGACGGCGCGCTTCATCACGGAGTCGAAGGCCTCGTCCGCGAGGGTCAGCAGGCGGTCGCTCGAGATGCCCTCGTAGTTCGCGAACAGGAGCTCGTTGAACCGCCGGCGATCGACCAGCTCCGCGAGGACCATCCGGGGCCCGCCGAGGGCCGCGCGCGCCAGGGCGCCGAGGCTCCGGAGGGGGTTCGGCTGATTCGTCAGGTAGAAGACAGTCGGGTGCAGCAGGTTCGTATGTACGAGGGTGCCGTCGACGTCGAAAAAGCTGGCTGGCACTGAGGCCTGGCTATTGTCCACGGCGACGCGACTGTCAACGGTTCTCGTGTATCTCTAGGGGGCCGGGCGATGAGTACCTCCAATTTCCACCTCGGCGCCCATTCGCGCCGCTCTCGGTCCGAGGGGCCCCCTCGCCCCGGTCGGCCTCCCGGCGACGCGCCCGGTGAGGCGAGCGACCACGATCTCCTCGAGCTCGGAGAGTCGTCTCTCTCGCGCCTCGAGCGGGCGCAGATTCGCCTCGTTCGGGCGAGCCTCGAGCCGGGGCTCCTCGACGACGGCATCCGCGCGCTCCAGCGCACGGTCGGGCAATGGTGGATCCGCACCGCCACCGCCAGGCTGCGGAACGTGCACGGCCTCGAGCGCCTGCCCGCCTGGGGCGACGCGAAGAGCGTCATCCTGGTCTCGAACCATCGCTCGTTCTTCGACCTCTACGTCACGGCCGCCGAGCTCGTCGCCCGCGGATTGCCGCACCGCATTCTCTTCCCGGTGCGGTCGACGTTCTTCTACGACAACCCGCTCGGGCCCTTCGTGAACGGCGCGATGAGCTTCTTCGCGATGTACCCCCCCATCTTTCGCGAGCGTAGCCGGGCGGTCCTGAACCTCGCGAGCCTCGACGAGGTGGCCGCGCTTCTCCGCAGGGGCGGATTTTTCGTCGGGCTTCACCCCGAAGGCACCCGCAAGAAAGACGACGACCCCTACACGTTCCTCCCGGCCCAGAGCGGCGTCGGGCGCGTCATTCACAAGGCGCGCGTGCCCGTCGTCCCGGTCTTCGTGAATGGCCTGGGCAACGACCTCGTCGCGCAGGTTCGCGGCGGCATCACCGGCCGCGGCACGCCGATCCACATGGTGTTCGGCGCCCCGGTCGACTTCGGGGCGCTGCTCCAGAGGCCCGGCGGCCCGAAGACGTACCGCGCGCTCGCCGAGCGGTGCCTCGAGGCCATCGGGGCGCTCGGGCAAGAAGAGAAGGCCTTGATCGCGCGGTGACGCGTCGGCCGACGCGAGCCGGGGTTGAGGCGCGGCAAGGGTCCAACGCCCCCGGGTGTTGTTGCGCCGCGTCGCAGGCCAGTCGGGCCGCCCGGGACGCAATCCGCGTGTCGGCGGTTGTCAGCCTGGCTCCCCATCTGCCATATTTCGCTGATAGTGGCCCAGGAGGGGAATCGGCCGGCGCACGAAGCGACGCTCACGTCTGAAGACGCGGTCGTCGTTCCCGAGCGCTCTCGTCGTGGCCACCGCGCTCGTTCTGGCAGGATGCGACGCGCTCGTGGGGGTCGACGTCGACAGCCTCCCGTTCCCCGACGGGTCCACGCGGGGTGGAGGCTCGTCTGACGCGACGACCGAAGGGGGCGATGCGGGCGACGATGTGACGGGCGACGCTACCGGTGACGCGCCGTCCGACCAGGCCTCCGGCGACGACGGTGCCGGTGACAGCGACGACGGGGCCCTGCCTGGCGACTCCGGCGAGCCCGATGCCGGAGAGGCGCCGCCGCCCGACGCAGGCGACGCAGCCGCCGATGCGTCCTCTGGCGCGGATGCCGGCGAGGCCGCCGCACCCGACGGCGCCGTTGGCCTTCCCGACGCCGGCGACGCGACCGACCCGGGCGACACCGGGGCCGCGAGCGAGGCCGCAGACGACTGAAGCCCGAGCGAGCGCTCATGGTTGACGCCGGCCCGGGCGGAGACACCCGGGCGGAGACGAAATGAGCAGGGTGAAGCAGCATCTCGACCTGCTCGCAGAGCGGTCGGCTTCGCTCGTGACCGGGTCTCTTGCGCCGGGAGATTCACGAGCTTCGCCAAGGCCCGCATCCTTCGGCGGGGTAGGGTGATGGCTCGCGCTGACCGGGCGATCGGCTCCGCTGAGGCGCGGGCCGCCTTCGCTGAGCGACGTGTCTCCGAGGCGAGGCGATCGGGCGGCTTCGCTGAGCGACGCGTCTCTCAGGCGAGCCGACTGGGCGGCTTCGCTGAGCGACGCGTCTCTCAGGCGAGCCGATCGGGCGGCTTCGCTGAGGGACGCGTCTCTCAGGCAAGCCGACTGGGCGGCTTCGCTGAGGGACGCGTCTCCCAGGCGAGCGGACCGGGCTACATCGCTAAGGGACGGGTCTCTCAGACGAGCCGATCGGGCTACTTCGCTGAGGGACGGGTCTCTCGGGCGAGCCGACTGGTCTGGTTCGCTGAGGGACGGGTCTCTCGGGCGAGCCGACTGGTCTGGTTCGCTGAGGGACGGGTCTTTCAGGCGAGCCGATCGGGTCGCGCCGTTGATCGACGGGCTCCTCGAGGGAGTCGAAGGAGCTACGCCGCCGACGATTGGCTTGCCAAACTTCGCGCCTTCGCGCCTTCGCGCCTTCGCGGTTTCTTCCCTTGCGCGCCACGACGGAGGCCCGAGCCAGCGCTCAAGGTTGACGCGGGGCGCGGGCGGAGACAAATGAGCAGGGTGAAGCAGTATCTCGATCTCGTTCGCTCCGTGCTCCAGAAGGGGACACGCAAGCCGAATCGCACCGGAGTCGATACGCTCTCCACCTTCAACGAGAACTACGAGATCGACCTTCGCGAAGGCTTCCCGCTCCTCACGACCAAGGAGATCTCGTGGAAGAACATCGTCGTCGAGAACCTCTGGTTCCTGAGCGGCGAGACGCACATCGGCCTCCTCAAGAAGCACGGCTGCAAGTTCTGGGATCCGTGGGCCGACGAGAGCGGACGGGTTCCGAGCGCTTACGGGAACTTCTGGCGGCACTTTCCCGTGCACGAGAGCGCGCCCGACGGCGCGGGGCCCGGCGTCCGCGTCGCCTTCAACGACCAGATCCGGTGGGTCGCCGACGAGATCAAGCGAAACCCCATGAGCCGGCGCCTCGTCGTCACGGCCTGGGCTCCGGGCAACGCGCAGACGAGCCAACTCCCGCCGTGCCATCTGCTCTTCATGTTCAACGTGCAGCAAGACGAGCGCGGCGAGCCGATGCTCTGCCTGCACCTCACGCAGCGCAGCGCCGACGTGGCGCTCGGAGTCCCCTACAACATCGCCGGCTACGCGTTCTTGCTCGAGCTCTTCTCGCGGTTCACGGGCATCCGGCCGGGAATCTTCGGGCACACGATGGTCGACGCGCACGTCTACACGCGGAAGGCCGACGGCAGCATGGCCGAGTACGACCACGTGCCCGGGCTCCAGGCGCAGCTCGAACGCGCGCCCAGGAAGCTGCCCCGGCTCACCATCGATCCGGCGATCCGGTCCCTCGACGACCTGCGGCCCTTGCTCGACGCCGACACGCCGGCGGTCATGAAGCACTTCACGCTCAGCGGCTACGAGCCGCACCCGGCGATCCCTTTCAAGGTTGCCGTGTAGATGCGCCGTCGTCGATGAGGCGGCTCCCATGAGGGCCATGCTCTGGGCCGAGTCGCCCGAAGGGATCATCGGCTCGGGCGGCACGATCCCGTGGCGCTACCCGGGCGACCTGAAGCGGTTCAAGCGCCTGACCCTCGGCTCCACCGTGGTCATGGGCCGCGCGACCTTCGAGTCGATGCGAAGCCGCCCGCTCTCGGGGCGCCGCAACGTGATCGTCACGAGCCGGGCGCTCGACGTGTCGGGGATCGAGGTCGTGCGGAGCCTCGACGAAGCGCTCGAACGCGCGGGCGACGCCGACGTCTGGTTCATCGGTGGTGCGCGCATCTACGCCGAGGCGATGAAGTACGTCGACCTCATCGACGTGGTTCATGTCCCCGACCGAATCAGCACGGCGGACGCCGTTTACGCCCCCGCGATCGACGAGCGCGCCTTCGAACCATCGCCGCTCGTCCCCCACGAAGACGAGCCTGCCCTCACGCGCCGTGTATACCGGCGACGAGCGCCCCGGGCGTGAGCCGGGCCCGAAAGCGCGAGGCGTTTGACGTTCGAGAATGTCGGGTTGCAGCGGCGCCAGACCGAACGAAGGTCAGCCGTCGAACATGGCGCGGATCCGTTTGACCCGGGTCGGCAAGCGAAGCTTTCGTAGTGCCTGGTTCTCGATCTGCCGGATGCGCTCCCGCGTGAGCGCGAACGACACGCCGATCTCGGCGAGCGTACGCTCGACCCCGCCATCGAGCCCGAAGCGCATGCTGAGGACCTGCGCTTCTCGCGCGGTCAGCGTCGCGAGGAGCTCGCGCGCGCCTTCGACGAAGCTCTTTTGCACCAGCGTGTCGAGCGCGTCGCTGCCGTCTCGGTCGGCCACGAAATCGACGAGGCGCGCGCTGCCGTCTTCGCCGGCCGGCGCCTCGAGGCTGACCGGCTCGCGCCGCGCCATGAGCGCCATGCGCGTCTTGGCAACGGGGAGCCCGACCTCGTCGGCCAGCTCTTCGATCGTGGGCTCTCGGCCCTGGGCCTGCGCGAGGCGGCTGCGCGCCGAGGCGAGGCGGTTGCCGGTCTCGACCATGTGAACCGGGGTGCGAATGGTGCGCCCCTGGTCGGCGATCGCGCGGGTGATCGACTGGCGAATCCACCAGGTCGCATACGTCGAGAACTTGAAGCCACGCTTGTAGTCGAACTTGTCGACCGCGCGCATGAGGCCGATGTTGCCCTCCTGGATGAGATCCGAGAAGAGGAGCCCCTGGCCCGAGTGCTTGCGCGCGATGGCGACGACGAGCCGCAGGTTCGCTCCGATGAGATCGCCCTTCGCGCGGTCGGCGTCGTGCTCGCCGCAGCGGACCGCCTCGAGCATCGATTGAACGGCGGACCCGTCGGGCCCGGTCGCGTGGCGGCGCATGCAGGCGACGACGCGCACGAGCACCGAGCGGGTGAGCCGCATCTCGTCGAGGGCCGAGCAGGCCGCCGTGCGTTGCGCGGCCAGCCCGCGCTCGCGCCTCAGGTGCCCGCGATCGAGGAGATGGACCGCCGAGAAGAGCTCCAGAAGCCGGTGGAGCGCGACCGCCTCTTCTTCCTCGTCGGCCGGGTTCCGCGTCACGTCTCGCGCGCGGAGCTTCCCCTCGCGGAGCTGGTCGCCCACGGTCGCGAGCTCGCGAACGGCGAGGGGCGACGCGACGAGCGCGCGAACGACGTGCCCTTGCGCTTCTTCGATTCGCCGCGCCAGCGCGACCTCGCCTTCGCGGGTCAAGAGCGGCACCCGCCCGAGCTTCCGGTAGTATGCCCGGATCGAGTCTTCGTCTCCGGTCAGGTCCCGGCTCGACGGCGACCTCTTTGGTGCCGAGCTGGCGTGTGGCCCGGGCGAGCTTGAGCGGCCGGGAAAACGAGATACGGCACTGGGCGCTGAACTAGACATGTTGGATGGCGGTCGCAGCCCTTTCGTAGACTCCTTCATTGTCAATCCATGGGCATTTCGTCCAGCTCGGCCGAGGGGCCGCGCATACGATCGCTGCGACTGCCTGCGCAGCATCAGCACACGCTACGACGTGTGCGTCGCGACGCGGATCCGTAGCGCTCGCGGGACGAGCTCGATCTCGACCGGGAGTCCGCCGAGGGGCTCACCGTCGACATCGAGGAGAAAGACGCCGCGGGCGCGGTCGTTCTCGAGATCGAGCATGAGCCGATCGCAGCCGAAGTGCCGGACGTCGGGGCTCGAGAGGTGTCTCGCGTCGTAGATCCGCGCCGAGTAAGCCGCGAACGCGAGCTTGCTCGCGCCATCCATCGAGACCACCTCGAACCGCCCGTCGTCGAGCTTGGCCATCGGGGCCACGTGCATCCCGCCGCCGAAGTACCGGCCGTTGCAGATCGCGATCATGTAGGTGGCGAGCTGGAGCTCGTGGCGCTCGTCGCCGAGCGTGACTCCGCACCGCAGGTGTCCGCGCTCGGACGCGAGGAGCGCGCGCGCGCTCGCCGCGAAATAGGCGGCGCGTCCCCCGAGCGACTTGGGCGTGCGGGCGACGTACCGGTCGACCAGCCCGCCCAGGCCCGCCGACAGGACGTTGACGAACCAGCGCGTCGCGACCGTCCCGTCCGGGCGACGATAAGTCAGCTTCCCCACGTCGATGGCCTGCTCGCGCTCCGACGCGATGGCGTCGACGTAGGCGTCGAGCCGGTGCGCGACGCCCAAGGTGCGCCGGAAGTCGCCACCCGTTCCGAGTCCGACGTACCCGAGGGCCGCCCCGCCGCCGGCGTCGAGGATCCCGTTGGCTGCCTCGTGCAACGTCCCGTCGCCCCCGACCGCCACGACGAGCGGGCAGCCTCGCTGCGTCGCGTCGCGCGCGAGGTCGATCCCGTGGCCCGGGCGCGTCGTGAGTTCCAGGTCGACACTGCCGAGCCGTCGTTCGAGGAGCGCGCGCACCTCGCCCACGGTCCTGGACGCGTGGCCCCGGCCCGAGCGCGGGTTGACGATGACGAGGGTGCGCATGCGGGTATTCTGGGAGACGGACCGAATGAAGGGAAGTCCGCTGGACGCCCGTCCCAAGGAGAAACGCCGCGTCGCACGATTTGCCGCCCGATTGGCCGGGGACCGAGCGCTACGCCGCGGTGGCGCGCCTGCGCCTTTAGCTCGCGCCGATGCTCGAGTCGCGCGCGGCCGAGATGGAGTAAGAGTCGCCGCATGGCCGTTGCCTTCGACGCGTCGTACTTCCGCCGTTTCTACGAATCGCGCCGCTCCCGCGTTTACGGAGAGGAGCAGGTCGACTTCCTCGCGCGCGGCGTGACGGGGTTCGTGCAGTGGTTCGGGGGGGAGCTCGAGCGCGTCCTCGACGTGGGCGCGGGCACGGGCCTCTGGGGCGCCTGGTTTCGCGCCAACCTGCCGAAGGTCCGCTACCGATCCCTCGACGTCAGCGAGTACGCCTGCATCACCTACGGGCACGAGCGCCGTGACATCGCGACATGGAAGGGCCGCGAGAAATACGACCTCGTCGTGTGCCAGGGCGTCTTGCCATACCTCGAAGACGAGGCCTGCAAGCGGGCGATCGCGAACATGGGGGCGATGTGCCGCGGGTTTCTTTACCTCGAGGCGATCACCGCGCGCGATCTGAAAGACGTGTGCGATCGCACCCGGACCGACGTCCGCGTCCGGGCGCGCCCGGCCCGGTTCTATCGTCAGGCACTGTCGACGCACTTCGAGCCCGTCGGCTGCGGGCTCCACCACGTGCGCGGTGGAGACAAGGTCTTCTACGAGCTCGAACGGGCCTGAGCCCGCACAGCGGGGGAGGGGAGCGAGAGGCGAGACGCTCCCGCTCAGGGCAGCACGGCGAACGTCAGGCCAGCACGGCGAACTTGAGGTACCGACCCTCGGGGAAGGCGGGGAGGGTCGGGTGATCGAGGCCCGCGCCTCGGAGCTCGAGCAGCGCGAGCTCGCGATCCCCGACCGCCGCGTCGTCGAGCGTCGACAGGAACGTGGCTGCGTCGACGTGGCTCGAGCACGAGGCAGCGCAGAAGATGCCTCGCGGGGCGAGCACGCGCGCGCACGCGCCGTGCAAGCTGCGGTAGGCGGAGAGCGCGCGAGGCAGCGCCTTCTCGCTCGGCGCGAAGCTCGGCGGATCGCTGATGACGATGTCCCATTGCTGGCCGCGCGTCGCGGCGCCCTCGAGGAACGCGCTCACCTCGGCCGTCACGAAAGCGTGCGCCCCGGGGTCGACTCCGGCGGCGCGGAAGCTGGCGTGCGCGGTGGCGTGCGCCGCCGAGGCGATGTCGACGCTCGTCACGTGCGCAGCGCCCCCGAGCGCGGCGTGCAGCGAGAACCCGCCCGCATACGAGAACAGATTGAGGACGCGCCGGTCCCGCGCGAGCTCACCGACGCGCCGCCGGTTGTCGCGCTGGTCGAGGAAGGCGCCCGTCTTCTGGCCCCGCGCGAGATCGACCACGAACGGAACCCCGTACTCGGTGACCTCGACGGTGTCGGGCGCCGGCGCCCCGCGCAAGACCTCGAGGCTGGGCTTCTCGCCCTTCGCGCCGGTGCGAAGCACGAGCGTGCGGACGCCCCACGCCTCGAGCGACGGCCAGACCGCATCGGCGAGAGCGCCGACCTGAGCCACCGCCGCCGCGCCGTCGGCGCGCGCGACGGCGACCGGGCCGTAGCGGTCGACGACGAAGCCCGGCATGCGGTCGCCTTCGCCGTGCACGACGCGAAACGCGTCGGTCTTGGCGCCGACGAACATCGGCGCGCGGCGCTCGCAGGCGCGCCCGGCCCTCGATCGCCACAGCGCGGCGTCTATCGGTTCGCGGCGCTTCGTCCACCGGCGGACGGCGATCGGCGAGCCGGGATCCACGAAGCCTCGGCCGGCGGGCGTGCCGTCTGGAGTCAGGAGCTGCACCTCTTCGCCCACGGAGGCGCCGTCGAGCCCGCGCGCGATCGCGTCGCGCCACACCCAGGGGTGGCCACGGCCGAGCCGATCGGCGGTCGACGCTTGTTTGAGGACGATGTCACGCACGACGCGCATCTCGTTGCCCCCACGTTGCGTCCGCGTCGCGAAACGGCGCGACCGTTTCAGATCGTGACGATGATCGATTCAAGGGGCCGTTCTACACTTGCACTTGGAGAGATGGAGACCCCAAAGTGGGTAGGAGGAGTGGCGAACGCTCGCACTGATTTTCGACTCAGGCGGGCGCTCGGGTTCTTCGAGCGTTTGCTGCGGGCGCCGGCCCGCGCGATGCTCGCTCCGGCTCGGACATCGGTCCAGGGAGGCGCAGACAGCATGAGCAGGAGAGGCCGCCGAGGCCGAAGGAGTCATTCGGGTGGAGAGAAGCGAACGAACGCCGGCCCCGAGGCCGAGCGTTCGCCTTCGATCGCGCCCGACTCGTCGCGCGAGGCGGCCCTTGAATCACTCGAGGCGTCTCCTGCCTCTTCCACAGAGGCATCCGGTCCCACCGAGAACGCGCCCGGGCATGGGCCCGCGAGCGCGACCGACAGCGCGCCGCCGAGCGGTCCTATGGGGGGCGACGAGCTGACGCCGCCGCCGAGCGCGGTCGACCTCCTGGCGCCCGACGAACACGCCGCGCAAGCCGCCCCAGCGCCCTCGCCGTCGTCCTCGGGCGCATTCGAGCTGCTTTTCTTCGACGAGACACCTGCAGAGTCGTGGCTCGCGCACGAGCTCGAGCTGCGCGATCCCCGCTTCGTACTGAAGATGACCGACACGGTGGTCCGCCGCCGGGCGCGCTTCGCGAAGTACGTGATGGGGGCGGTGGGTGTCTCGGCGGCGTTGTGCCTGGCGGCGATCGTCAAGGCCGCGCTGCCGACGACCGACGACTATGCGCCGGCGGCCGTCGAAGCGCTCCCCGCCGCGGAGCCTCCTCCAGGCGCGCCGCTCGTCACCGATCCGCCGTCGCCTGTCCTCTACCGACCCGCGCCGCGTGGCGACGGCGGCTGACCCCCGGGCCAGCTCGAACCGCACGCGAGCGCCACGCGCCACGCGCCACGCGCCACGCGCCACGCGCCACGCGCCACGCAAAGGTCACGTGCCGTTCGACCGTCCGTTGACAGGATGCGACATTGCGAGCTAGGTGAAAGGAGCGTTCGCGGCGGATTTCTCGAGGAGGTTCGCGAGTGTTCAAAAAGGTGTGCCTCTTCTCCGGCAATGCAAACCCGGAGCTCGCCGCCGCCATCGGGCAGTATCTCGAGACCCCACTGGGCAAGTGCAAGGTCACGCGGTTCAGCGACGGCGAGAGCTTCGTCGAGATTGGCGAGAACGTTCGCGGGGTCGACGCGTTCATCATCCAGCCGACCAGCGTTCCCACGAACGACAACGTGATGGAGCTGCTCATCATGACCGATGCGCTGCGCCGCGCGTCGGCCGGCTCCATCACGGCGGTCATCCCCTATTACGGCTACGGCCGCCAGGACCGAAAGGTCGCGCCTCGCACGCCGATCACGTCGAAGCTCGTGGCCGACCTCGTGCAGATCTCCGGGGTCAACCGGGTCGTCTCGGTCGACCTGCACGCCGGTCAGATCCAGGGGTTCTTCAACATTCCCTTCGATCACCTCTACGCGATGCCGGTCTTCCTCGAGGACTACCTGAAGAAGCGGTTCGACTCGTCGGCCGTCTTCGTGTCGCCCGATGCCGGGGGGGTCGAGCGAACCCGCGCCTATTCGAAGCGACTCGACGCGAGTCTCGCCATCATCGACAAGCGCCGCGAGCGGGCCAACGTCTCCGAGGTGGTGAACCTCATCGGCGAGGTCAAGGGCAAGGACTGCATCATCATCGACGACATCATCGACACGGCGGGCACGCTCTGCGGCGCAGCCCGGGCGCTCGCCGAGAAGGGCGCGAAGCGCGTCGTCGCCTGCGCGACCCACGGCGTCCTCTCGGGTCCGGCCGTTCAACGGATCACCGACTCGCCGCTGACCGAGGTGATCATCAGCGACTCGATCCTGCTGTCGGAGAGCGCGAAGGCGTGCCCGAAGATCAAGCAAGTGTCGATCGCGCGCCTCCTCGGCGAGGCCATCAAGCGCATCCATAGCTCCGACAGCGTCAGCTCGCTGTTCGCGTAGCGGTCGCCTCGAAGACGCGCTGGCGCGCGCGTCCGGCGCGCCGCCGCGGTCTCCGCTTTGCGCGAGCGGCCGAGGTCTGCTAAACGCTGCGGCCCCATCGTAACCCCCTATGCTCACCGACCCGGACACGGGCGGCACGGGCGGACAGGTGATCGGAGCCCCATGACCGCAGCCAACATGACCGTTCTTCAGGCCCAGCCCCGCGTTGCCGCAGGCAAGACCGAGGCGAGGCGCCTCCGCAAGAGCGGCCTCGTGCCCGCCGTCGCTTACGGCAAGGGCTTTCCTTCGACGCCGATCGCCGTCCCGCCGCGGGAGATCGCCGCGGTCCTGCGAAGCGAGCTCGGAAAGAACACCGTTCTCGAGCTGTCGCTCGACGGCAAGAAGCTCCTCGCGATGATCCGCGACTTCACCTTGCACCCGGTGAAGCGAAACCTGGAGCACGTCGACTTCGTCGAAGTGAAGCTCGATCAGCCGGTCGACGTGTCGGTCCCGCTGCTGACGACAGGCAAGGCGGCCGGCGTCGCCAAGGGCGGCATCCTCCGCATCGTGCACCGCCTCGTTCCGGTGCGGTGCCTGCCGGACCGCATCCCGGCCAAGATCGAGACCGACGTCACGCACCTCGAGCTCGGCGAGCACATCGCAACCCAGGATCTGAAACTTCCGGAGGGCGTGACCGTTCGCCTGCCCGCCGAGCAGACCCTCGTGGCCGTCGTCGCCCCGGAGAAGGAAGTCGAAGAGACGCCGGCCCCCGGCGCAGCCCCCGCGGCGGTTGCAGGCGCTCCGGCGGCGGGCGTGGCCCCTGCGGCCGACGCGAAGAAGGACGACAAGAAGGACGACAAGAAGAAGTAGTCGAGGTTTGCCGTGCATCTCGTCGTCGGCCTCGGCAATCCTGGGCGCGAGTACGAGCGAAGCCGGCACAACGTCGGTTTCATCGTGGCCGATGCCCTCCGCGAGGGGGGGGGCTGGCCCGACTACAAGCAGAAGTTCTCCGGCGTGTGGACGCGCGGCGCCCTCCCGAGTGGGGCGCCCGTTGCCCTGCTGAAGCCGCAGACGTTCATGAACCTCTCGGGCGACAGCGTTCAGCCGGCGGTGGCCTTCTTCAAGGTGCCACCGTCGGGAGTGATCGTCGTTCACGACGAGCTCGACCTGCCGTGGCGCGAGGTGCGCATCAAGGTCGGCGGCGGGCATGCCGGCAATAACGGCGTGCGGAGCGTGATTCAGCGCCTCGGAACCCCCGAGTTCGTTCGCGTCAGGATCGGCATCGGCAAGCCCCCGGCCGGCTTTCGGGGCGGGGGAGCCGACTGGGTCCTCTCCGGCTTCGACGCGATCGAGTGGGCCGAGCTGCCCGAGGTCGTCGACCGCGCCATGGCCGCCGTTCGCCGCGTGGTCGACGACGGCGTCGCCGCAGCCATGAACGTGGTGAACACGGTGCCCGCGGCCGGCGGCAAGGCCAACGCCCCTTCGAACAAGGCCGGCAAGTAGGGCAGCAAGTAAGGGGGGAGGGGGGGAGGGCCCGAGTGGCGGAAAAGTAGCGAGGCGTTTGTAGAGGGCCCGGCTCGTGCTAAAGAACCCGCCCCCCTTGCTCGTGGGCATCGCGTTCCACGGGCCCGCGTCCGGCATCCCGCCGAACGAGCCCTAGAGGGGGAGCGGAGTGACATCTTGACCGTTCCGACCCCGAACGCACCGGTGGCCTCGAAGGCGCCCGGACGCGCAAAAGAATACGAAACCATCTACGTCCTGCGCTCCGACGTCGACGCCGAGGCCGCCGAGCGCGTCCAGGGCCGCGTCGCAGACGCGCTCGAGCGCGAGCAGGGCAAGCTCGTCAAGGTCGAGTCGTGGGGCCGCCGCAAGCTGGCGTACCCGATCGGCAAGCAGCGCAAAGGCGTTTACGTCTACCTGAAGTACGTGGGCGGCGGCGGCCTCGTGGCCGAGGTCGAGCGCAACCTGAAGCTGCAAGACGCGGTCGTGAAGTACATGACGGTGCAGACGGCCGACGCCGTCGACATCGCGGCCATCACCGTCGATCCCGAAGAGACGAAGCTCGGCAAGATCGAGCTCGCCCCCGAAGACGAGAAAGAAGAGTCGCGCGAGAAGCAGCTCGGCCTCGTCGACTTCGGGCCGGACACGCGGTCGCAGCATCGCGGGCCCGAGGGCGATCCCGAGGAGTTCGGCGACGAGCCGCCCTCCGTGGCAGCTCCCCTCGAGGAGCCGCCGGCCGCAGCGAAGGCCGAAGAACCTGGTGAGGAGAAGTAGCCATGGCGATGATGGACGACGACAGGGACATCAACCGCGGCCCGGATCTGAACGCAGACGTCGGCCGCCGCCGCGGCAAGCGCCGCATCTGCCGCTACTGCGCCGAGAAGACGCTGGTCATCGACTACAAGGACCCGCAGGCGCTCAAGTACTTCGTGACCGAGCGCGGCAAGATCGTGCCCCGCCGCATCAGCGGAAACTGCGCGCGCCACCAGCGCAAGGTGCAGCTCGCCGTTCGCCGCGCGCGCAACATCGCGCTCCTGCCCTTCACCGTCACGCATTGATCGAGTTCGGGGGGAGCGCGGCCGCTCCCCCCAAACCCCCCACCCGGAACAGGCCTTCGCGAGCTTGGTCGTGGGTGGCCCCGAGAAAACGAGAGAGTTCATGCCTGCCAACATTCAGGTCGTTCTGCAGCACGACGTCAACAAGCTCGGTAAGAGCGGGGAGCTGGTGCGCGTGCGCCCCGGCTTCGCGCGTAACTATCTCCTTCCGCGGGAGCTCGCGGTGGCCGCGACTTCGTCGGCGGTGAAGCGCATCGAGCACGACACGGCCGTCGCCCTGGTGCGCGCCGAGAAGGCGAAGAAAGAGGCCCGCGACGTGGCCGCGAAGATCAGCGCGATCGGCGTCACGATCACGCAAAAAGCGGGCGACGATGGGCGCCTCTTCGGGTCCGTGACGACGAAAGACATCGCGGCCGCCTTCGCAGCCAAGGGCATCGTCATCGACCGGCGGAAGATCGAGCTCCCGGAGCCGATCAAGGCCACGGGCACGTTCGAGCTGAAAGCGACCCTCGTATCCGACGTGGCCGCGACTCTCAAAGTAGAAGTCGTCGCCAAGTAGTGCCATAAGGGTTGGTCGCCCGGCGCCCCGGCCTCTCTGAGGTCGGGGCGTCCTGCGTTGGAGGGTCGCCCTGTGGAGAACCTGCGCGCGTTCGGTGGTGAAACGACGGAGTCCGCGCACGTCGAGGCGCGCGTGCCTCCCCACGATCTCGACGCCGAGGCCGCCGTGCTGTCGGCGGTCATGCTCGACCCGCTCGCCCTCGACAAGGTGAACGAGTTCCTGCGCCCGGAGCACTTCTACTCCGAAGCGCACCGTCGCATTCACGAGGCGTGCGTCGAGCTCAGCTCCGAGGGCAAGCCGGTCGATGTCGTCCAGGTGGCCACGTGGCTGCGCGATCGCGAGCGCCTCGCCCAGGTGGGCGGCATGGCCTACCTCACCGAGGTGCTCAACGCCGCCCCGGCGGTGGCCAACGTGGTGGCCTACGGCAAGACGATCCACGAGAAGTACCGGGTGAGGCAGCTCATCCTCGCGTGCCAGCGGGTGACCGCGCAGGGCTACGCGGGGTACGGCGAGGCCCAGCAGTTCATCGATTCGGCGGAGCAGGCTGTCTACGACATCGCGCGCACACGCGAGTCGACGAGCCTGTTTCCGCTCCGCGACGTCATGCAGGAGACCTTCCGCCGCATGATGAAGGCGACGGAGCGGGGCGCCCGGATGACCGGGATCTCGACCGGCTTCGATCGGTACGACCGCTTGACGAGCGGTCTCCACGACGGCGAACTGACCATCGTCGCGGCGCGACCCGGTATGGGTAAGACGAGCCTCGTTCTCAACATGGCGATCAACGTCGCCAGCCCTCAGGAGCTCGAGAGCTCGCGCGACCCGAACGACCGCTGGCAGGAGCCGGGGTACGCCGTCGTCGTCTTCTCGCTCGAGATGCCGCGCGAGCAAATCGTGAACCGCATGCTCTGCTCCGAGGCGCGCGTCGACGTCAGCCGCGTGCGAACCGGCATGCTCGCGCCCAGCGACTGGAGCAAGTTGACGCAAGCCGCCGCCCACCTGAACACGCTGAACGTCTGGGTCGACGACAGCGCGGCCCTGTCGATCCTCGAGCTGAGGTCGAAGGTGCGCCGCCTGCAGGCGGAGTTCGACCGCGTGGATCCAGCGACCGGCGAGAAGAAGCAGCGCGTCGGCCTCGTGATGGTCGACTACCTGCAGCTGATGAAGGGGCGCGAGAACGCCAACTCCCGCGAGCAAGAGATCAGCGAGATCTCCCGGGGCCTGAAGCAGCTGGCCAAGGAGCTCAGCTTGCCGGTCATCGCCCTCAGTCAGCTCAACCGAGCCGTGGAAACCCGCGGCGAGAAGAGCAAGCGGCCCCAGCTCTCCGACCTTCGCGAGTCGGGTGCCATCGAGCAAGACGCCGACAACATCTGTTTCATCTACCGCGACGACTACTACAACAAGGAGTCGGCCGAGCGCAGCGTGGCGGAGCTCATCATCGCGAAGCAGCGAAACGGGCCCACCGACACGGCCAAGGTGCGGTTCGACGCGCAGTACACGCGGTTCGATAATCTGCCGGAGGGCGAGTGCGAAAGCCCCGAGGGGTGATCGGTAAATCTGCTAAGCGTGTGAGCCCAGCGCGTGATGGCCGGAGAAACACTCGATCAGCTGGTGATGACGCGTCGAGTGCTCGTAGCGGTCGGCGCGGGGGGCGTCGGCAAGACGACGACGGCGGCCGCGCTGGGCGTCGCCGCGGCGTCGCGGGGCAAGCGCGTCCTCTGCCTCACCATCGACCCCGCGCGTCGGCTCGCCGAGGCGCTCGGGCTCGAGCGTATGTCGAGCGAGGAGCAGACCATCGACCCGTCGCTCTTCGTCGCGGCGGGCGTCACGCTGAAGGGCTCGTTGACGGCGATGATGCTCGACACGAAGCGCACCTTCGACGAGCTCGTGGTGAAATACTCCTCGTCGCCCGCGCGCGCGCGCAAGCTGATGGACAACAAGCTCTACCAGTACGTCTCCACCTCGCTCGCGGGCACGCAGGAGTACATGGCGATGGAGAAGCTCGTCGCCGTCCAGCGCGATCCGCGGTTCGATCTCGTCATTCTCGATACGCCGCCCACCGCGAACGCGCTCGATTTCCTCGACGCCCCCGCGCGGCTCGTCGAAGCCGTCGACTCGCCGACCATGCGATGGTTCGTGCAGGCGTTCGAGTCGACCGGCAAGGTCGGGTTCAATCTGCTCGCCCGCTCGGCGGCGGTGGTGCTGCGCGGGCTCGGCCGCATCACCGGCGGCGGCTTCCTCGCGGCCATGGCCGAGTTCATCACCGAGCTCAACGATCTCTTCGGCGGCTTCAAGGAGCGGGCCCAGATGGTCGAGAGCTCTCTCCGAAGCCCTGAGGTTTCGTTCGTCCTCGTGACGAGCCCCGCGCCCATGAGCCTCGAAGAGGTCATCTTCTTCAGCGAGCGCCTGGCGCGAGCGAACATGCCTCGCGGCGCCTTCGTCGTGAACCGGTTCCGGCTACCGCCGCTCTCGGCCGACCGGCAGCCCACGGTCGCCGATGCCGCGAGCGCGATCGCGTCGCACGGCCTTCACCTCGAAGACGACGCGCCGATCCGGGTCGTCCAGGCCCATGCCGCCGCCGTGCGCCTGGCCGCGCGCGACGCCGCGCTGGTAGGCACCTTGCGAGCGCGAGCCTCTGACTCGGTCCCCATCGTGCGGGTCGCGGAGCTCGCGAGCGACGTGCACGATCTGAAGAACCTCGGCGAGATCGCCGAGACGCTCATGCACGGCGGCGTTTAGCCTCTCCTAGCCCTTGCTGGGTCGGCCGCCGCGTGAGCTCCGGGCGCCGCGTCCGCCGCCCGCGCCCGCGGCTGCGGGCGCCTCCTCGAGGGTCCGGCGTCGCCGCGCCTTGTAGTGCACCCGCACCGGCACGCCTTCGAAGCCGAAGTGCTCGCGGAGCTGGTTGGTCACGAATCGTCGATACGAGAAGTGGATCGCGTCGGGCCAGTTCGTCATGGCGATGAACGTGGGCGGCGCGACCTCCGCCTGCGTCACGTAATAGAGGCGCGGCGACTTGGCGCCCATCGTAGGCGGCGGCTTGAGCTCGATGACCTGTTCGAAGAAGCGATTGAGCGCGCCGGTCGAGACTCGCTGAAAGAAGCTCGCCCGAACCTTGTCGAGCGTCGCGAAGAGATCGTTGACGCCCCGCCCGGTCTTGGCGCTCGTGTGGACGATGGGGACGTAGGGTACGAACGACAGCTTCTCGCGCGCGGTTGCTTCGGCCTTCACGCGGTCGGCCTTCGAGAGGAGGTCGCTCTTGTTGAGGACCACGATCATCGCTCGCCCACGCTCCTCGGCCAGGCCCATGATCTTCGCGTCTTGCTCGGCGACCCCCTCGACCGGGTCGCACATCAAGACCACGACGTGCGCGCGCTCGATGCCGCGAATGGCCGAGTGGACGCTGAGCGATTCGACCGTGCTGCCCTCCTTGGCGACCTTCGATTTGCGGCGGATGCCGGCCGTGTCGATGAACACGTACCGCTTGCCCTCTCGCTCGACGAGCGCGTCGATCGCGTCGCGGGTCGTCCCGGGCCGGTGATCGACGAGCACGCGGTCCTCGCCGAGGATGCGGTTGAGCAGGCTGCTCTTGCCGGCGTTCGGCCGTCCGATCAGCGCGATGCGGGGAGGGGCGCTCTCGTCGTCCGCGTCCTCGTCGACCGAGGTGTCCGGGAGCGTCTCGAGGAGCGCGGCTTCGAGATCGCCGATGCCTCGCCCGTGGAGAGCGCTCACGCAGAACACGCGGTCGACGCCCGCGCGATAGAGCTCGAAGGCCTCGGCGTCGGCCTGGGGTGAATCGGCCTTGTTGGCGGCGTAGAAGACCGGCTTGCCGCTCGAGCGGAGGAGCTTCACGGCGGCGTGGTCTGCGTCGGTAAGCGGCGTCGTCGCGTCGGTGACGAAGACGATGGCGTCGGCCTCTTTGATCGCCGCGCGCACGTGCGTCGCGATCCCCGCCTTCATCGGGTCTTCGTCGCTCGGGTCGAACCCGCCCGTGTCGATCACCGTGTATGGCTTCCCGAAGGCGCTCGTGTCGGCGTACTTCCGGTCGCGCGTCACGCCGGGCTCGTCGTGAACGATGGCGATGCGCGCGCGCGCCAGCCGGTTGAAGAGCGTCGACTTGCCCACGTTGGGCCGGCCCACGATGGCCACGATCGGCGAGCCGCTCTTGCCGCCCGGAATCGAAGCCGTTCGCGCGGTGGGCGCCGGATAGTGTTTGGTCATGAGTATCCCAGCTCTTTCAGCCGAGCGGGATCGTCCATCCAGCCGGGGGTGGCTCGCACCCAGATCTGCAAGTGAACCCTGCGAGACAGCATCTGCTCGACCCGCTGCCGCGCCGCGGTTCCGATCGTCTTCATCATCTGGCCCTGCGCGCCGATGAGGATCTTCTTGTGGGCCTCGCGGGCCACGTGCACGGCGACCTCGATGTGCGGCATCTTCCCGCTCTCGTCGAACCGCTCGACGATGACGGCAACGCCGTGCGGAACCTCTTGGAACGTTTGCTTGAGGATCTGCTCGCGCACGAACTCGGCGACGAAGAACCGTACCGGCTGGTCGGAGAGCGTGTCGGCCTCGAAGAGGAACGGCTGAACCGGAAGGAGCTCGCGCACCTCGCGGAGCAGGCGATCGGTTCCGTTGGTGCGCTTGGCGCTTATGGGAACCGTGGCCGAGAACGTGTGCCGTCCGGCGAAGGCCGCGAGCAACGGCAAGAGCTGCGTCTTGTCTTTGAGTAGGTCGACCTTGTTGATGGCCAGCACGGTGGGCACCTGTGGGAGCTCGCCGGCGAGCGCCAGATCGGCCTCGACCGGCCGTGGTGCTCGGCCGTCGCGAGGCGCCTCGACGACGAGGACCAGGACGTCCGCGTCGCGCGCGGCCTGGCGCGCCGTGTCGTTCATCCAGTGGCCGAGGCGGGTGCGCGGCTCGTGCAAGCCGGGGGTGTCGACGAACACGAACTGGGTCTCGCCCATCGTGAGCACGCCGCGCACCGTGTCTCGTGTGGTCTGGGGGTGCAGGCTCGTGATGGCGATGGGCTCGCCGAGGAGCGCATTGAGGAGGGTGCTCTTGCCGACGTTGGGACGACCGATGAGCGCGACCCGACCCGAGCGAACGGGGCCAGGGTCGACGCCCTTGGCGGCATCGTCGGGCTCCGCCGGCGCCGGCGGCGCCGGCGGCGATGGCGCGGGCGGCGCGCGCGGCGCGGGCGGCATGGGTCGAGGCTGCGAACGGGGCTTGCTCATGGCTGAATCACGGGTCGTCTGCGCTCGCGCACGTCTGCAACTGGCTTCCGCGGGCCCGGTCGCGCACGTCGCGCCGCTCGCCTCGCCGCGCCCGAGGCACCCGGGGGTGCCCGCAAACGCGGACAGCGCTTGTAGCAGGAGAGCCGGGGTTGCGCCGCGCCAGACCTTGGAAGTAGTGTCCCGCGGCCTTGCCCGAAGACCCGAATCCTCCCGCCTCCGGCGCCTCTCCAGCCACGGCTCCCGGCGGCGCCATGGCAGAGAACGACCCGGCCGCCGCCGCGGCGCCGCCGTCGGCTCCCGCCGAGCCTCCCGCGGGCGCCCTCGAGCCGTCGCCGCCCTGGGCGCGCTGGGCCCCGCTCGCGGTCGCGGCAGCCGTCCCGACCCTCCTGTTCTTCTTGTTTCCGCCGCTGACGACGAGCGGCCTGTGGGACCCCTACGAGCTCAACGTCGCCGACCTCTCGCGTCGCGTCGCGCTCAACCTCTACGGTGCGGCGAGCCTCGTTCTCGAGGGGGCCGACAACACGCTGCCGCACCTGAACGATCTCGGCCGTCCGCAGTTGCCGTTCTCGTCGGTCGCGCTGGGGTTCAAGCTGTTCGGTTTGCACGAATGGGCCGGTCGCTTGCCGCTGGCTCTCTGGGGGCTGCTCGGCGTCCTCGCGACGTACGCGTTCGTCGCGCGCCTGTTCGACCGGCGGACGGGCGCCTACGCGGCGGTCATCCTCGCGACCATGCCTGTCTACTTCGTGCAGGCGCGCTCGATCCTCGGCGACATCTGCACGATGTCCGGCCTCGCGATGGCCTTCGGCGGGCTCGCCGTCGCGGCCTTCGACCGCCAGCACGCCGAACATGCAGGTTCGGGCGCGGACGGCCCGGTCGTACCGACCGGAATTCGCGAACGGTTGCCCTGGATCCTCATGGGCGTGGCCGGCCTCGTCGTCGGCTTCGAGAGCCGCGGCGGGCTCCTCGGGCTGGGAGTGCCGCTGCTCGCGGTCGGGCTGGCCTGGGCGGCGGCGCGGGTGGCGACGGTGCCCTCCGCGACGCGACTGAAAGACCCCCTCGGCGACGGGGTCGGGATCGTCTCGATCGTCGCCGGGGCGGCGGTCGCGGCGCTCGCGGTGCGCGGCGTCGCGAGCGACTCGAAAGACCTCGACCTCTGGGTGGGAACGCTCGGGCACGCGCCTGCCAAGTACCCGACCTTCGACTTCTACGTCGCGGCCATCGGCCACGCGATGGCACCCTGGAGTGCGTTCTTGCCGTTCGCGCTCGGTCGCCTCCTGCTCACGCCCGTTCAGACGTCGGCCATGGCCGGCGGTCAGCGACAGCGCGAGAGCCTCGGCCGCACGGCCGTCCTGGTCGGCGCCGCGGTCGCCTTCGTGGCGCACGCGTTCATCGCCGCTCGCACGGATCTCGTCGTCTTCACCGGGGCTGCGATCTGCGCCGTGGCGTGCGCGGTGGCGCTCCGCGACTTCGAGCGCGGCGCGCACGCCTCCATCGCGGTGGGCCTCGGCACGCTGATCCTCGCCGCCGTCATCCACCACGACTTCCACGAGCTGCCGGAGAAGGCGTTCCAGGCCTTCGGGATCTCGAATGCGCCATTCCCCGAAGGCTTCAAGGACACGGCCCTCGCCCTCTGGTGGGTGGTGCTCGGCGGGTTCGCGCTCCTCGCCCTCCTGACGTGGGTCGAGCGCGACGCCGAGCGCGAGCCGTTCGACCCGTCGAGCTACGCGAAGGTGCTGCGAGCGCTCCGCGAGGCGTACGACGGAGTGCTCGCGCTCATCTATTTCGCGACCGTCGCGGGGGCGTCGATTGCCGGTCTGCTCGTCGTCATCGGTACGCGAATGCACGCCCACTGGCTCCCGCAGATGTCCTCGACCATCCGCGATCAGGTGTTGAACGCGTGGTGGCGCATCTCGTTCATCCCCCTCGGCGCGATCTTCGGGCTCCTGTTCGCGTGCGATGTCTGGCTCTGGGCGTTCGGCAAGTCGAAGGCACTCTCCACGGCGTCCCTGACGCGCGGCTTCGAGCCCTTCGAGGGGCTCCTCGCCCGGCTCTTTCCAGCCGAGAGCGAGCCCGCGCTCCCGGCCTACGACTGGTGGGTCGGCGTCGCGGTGATCGCCCCCCTGATGCTCCTGGCCGTGCCGGCCGTTGCGTTCGAGGGGTTGCACGAGACGGGGCACTCGGCCCTCATCTCCGTCGCGCTGGCGGTGCCGGCCGGGATCGTCTTCTTCCTGGCGATGGGCCTCGTGGGTGACACGCTCCGCCATCGCGCGCCGGGGCTGGCGCTCGGCGGCGCCGTCGTCGGCTTCGTGTTGTGCTTCTTCTACTATCCGGCGCTGGCCAACCAGCTCTCGCCCAAAGAGGTCTTCGAGAGCTACCGACGCGTGTGTCCGGGGGCGCCGCTCGCGATGCTTGGCGTCGGCGGTCGCACCGCCGCGTACTACGCGGGGGGGCAGCCGCAAACGCTCACCGACCCCGCCGGCGCGTTTCGGTGGCTGACCGCCGAGCCGTCACAGCGCCGCTGCCTGGCGCTCAAGGCCGACGAGCTCCCGCAGCTCAATCGCCTCTGGCGCGAAAAGGCCGATCCCAGGACCAACCTGCCGATCCTCGATGCCCGCTCGAGCCAGATCTTGCTCGCGTCGTCTCTCCTGAGCGATGGCGAGAAGAACGAGTCGCCGCTCGTGTCGATCTTGCTCACTGCGCCGCCGACCCCGCAGCGCCGGCTTGACGCGAACATGGAGGACAAGCTCGAGGTCATCGGCTTCGACCTGGCCGACGAGCGCGGGCGCCTGGTCGACGGGATCAGCCCGGGCCGGACCTACCACATGAAGACGTACTACCGGGTCCTCGCCCCGGTGACGACCGAGTGGGAGGCGTTCATTCACATCGACGGGTACCACCGGCGCCACAACGGCGACCACAAGCCAACGAACGGCAAGTATCCGATGTCGCTCTGGCTTCCCGGCGATCTCATAATGGACGATCACGAATTCAAGCTCGAGCCGAATTTCACGCCGGGGAGCTATACGATTTACTTCGGCTTGTTCGTGGGCGATACGCGCCTCAAGGTCAAAAGCGGTCCGAACGACGGCGACAATCGCATCAACGGCGGCCCGCTGCGGGTGCAATAGTGGGTGCAACAGTGGGCGCAATAGTGGGTGCAATAGTGGGTGCAACAGTGGGTGCAATAGTCACGGTCGCGTAGTCGGATCAGTCGGCAGCCCTCGGGCGTTCGCTGTACGCTACCGTTGACGTTTACGAGGAGGGTGATCGTGGGCACATCAACCAAGAACCCGAACGCGCCCGTGCTGGCCCCCGCCCTCGAGCAACCCGATCCGATGCCGACCCGCGATGAGCGCCGCAGCCACGACCGCTTCGATGTCGAGTGGGCCGTCGACTGCGTCGCGGAAGACACCTTCCTCTACGCGTCGATCACGAACATCAGCGCGATGGGCATCTTCGTGAAGACGACCGACCCGCTCGCCATCGGCACGAGCCTCGTCCTGTCGTTCGCCCCGCCCGGCTACGAGCCGTTCAAGCTCGAGGGCGAGGTGGCCTGGATCAACCCGCTCCGCGACAACGGGGACAACCCGAACCCTGGCATCGGAGTGCGCTTCGTGAATCTCTTGCCCGACGATCGCGAGCGCCTCGTCGAGGTGGTCCGCACGATCGCCTACGTGCGCGACCCCTCGTAAGCTACGCCGACCACGTCGAGCGCTTCCTCCACGGTCCGGCGCGAGCCGTCCGGCCCGGCGACGAACGCCCGGCGAACGCCCTTGAGCGCGGCGGCTTGCGCGATGCGCGCGGCCCAGGCGGCCAGATCTTCAGCCTCGGTCGACGGGTGGCCCGCGGCAATCGCGATGCAGCCATCGGGCAAGGGGACGACGCAGGCCGGAAACTCCCAGCTTCGATACCCGTCTTGCCGCGCTTCCTCGACGAGTGAGGACGTGAACGCCTCGACGACGGCCGCCCTCCCGAAGGGGACCCACGAGGCGTTGCAACCGGTGAGCACCGCGGCAGCATTGTCGATCGTCGACGACGCGAGGGTCCCTGATCCGTGGTGCTCGGCGATCAGGCGGCCGAGCGCCGCGCAGGCGTCGTAGATCTCTTCGTCGGATCCGCCGGCGCGGGCGAAGTCGACGATCAGCGAACGCACCGATCGCGATGCCGCGATGACCTCGCGGTCGGCGCCGAGAACCGCCGTGGCTGCATCGATCGCGCACCAGGCGTCGACCCACGCTGCGGATTCCGTCGTCGACGTCATCGGGACCGCGCGCTCAGTGGGCCGAGTTGGTGGCGGCAGGCGCCGCTGCGGCGGGAGGGGTCGCGGCAGGCGCCGTTTTCGGACCCGCTCGAGCCGCGGAAGCCGACCCGCCGCGCTGTTCCTTGTTGATTCGATCGAGCGTGTACCGCGCCCGATCGCGGTGCGACGGAACTCCGAGCAAGGTGCCGAGTCGCGTCCGCGCGCTCCCGTAGTCCCCGGCGCTCTCGTAGCAGAGCGCTCCTTCGTACAGCGCGTCCCATCCCGTCGGCGAGCCGGGAGATCGACTCGCGACGTCGTCGAAGCGGGGTCCCGACGGACACGGACGACCCTGGCGCGCAGCCGCGTCTCTCGCAGCGCGCGCGGCCCAGAGCTCGTCGGCCGGGTCGGCGGGCTCGGCCGCCTTCTCGGCCTCGCTTGCCGGCGCGACGGCGAACCCGACGCCGGATGCCGGCGCCGCTTGCGCCGGGGGCGCGGGGGAGGGGAGATCGGCGCTCTCGCGAATGGCGCGTCGAGGAGCGGCGTTCAGGGCAACGGCCCCAGGAGCATCGTCGGCCTTCGCGACGCTCGGCTTGGCTGGCGCGCGCCCACGAGAGCCATCGGCGACGCGCGAGTCGTCGAGCGCCTCGGACGGCGGTTGCGCCCACTGTCCCGTCGCTCCCGTCGCTCCCGTCGCTCCCGTCGCTCCCGTCGCTCCCGTCGCTCCCGTCGCTCCCGTCGCTCCCGTCGCTCCCGTCGCCCCGGTGGCTCCCGCGCCTCCGGCTGCTCCCGCCGGCGAGGCCGCGGTGGGGACGCGATCTTGCGAGCGGGCCGCGACGATCGCCGACGCGGCGGGCGCTGCCGCCGGGTCAGGGGGTGGCGCGGCCAGGCCCGTCGCTGGCGGAGTCGCCGGGGCAGGCGTCCCCTCTTCGGTCACCGTCACGTAGGTGCTCGCCGGCGCTCGCGACGATTTGCCTCGCAAGAGGAGCACGCTCGTACCGATCATCACGAGAAAGACGGCGGCCATCGCCGTCTGAGGGCGCATCGCCCAGTTTCCGGCGAGCGACACGGCTCGCGCCATCCGCCCGCGGAAGGGGACGACCTTCGGCGTCGCTGCGGCCGCCGCCGCAAGGATCCGTCGCTCGAGATCCGGGGGGGGATCGATACGAGGCAGCGCCGCCACCCGCCGCGTCGCGCGGAGGCCACTCATGAGCGCCGCGCAGCGAGCACACCCCTCGATGTGCCTCCGCGTGGCGGCGCTGGTGAGTTCGTCGAGCTCTCCATAGAGCTCGTCCATCAGCGCTGATTCGAACTTCTCGCAATCCATGTCGCTCTAGTTGGCGTCTCCGTCGGTCTCGTCGGTCGGGTGTCGGATTGGGGCGCGGATCGGGGCCATGGGTCCTGGCGCTACGTCAGCGCAGAGCGCGCGCGTACTCCTCGAAGTCGCTGAGGGCCGCCTGCAGACGCTCGAGCGCGTAGCGCATGCGGCTCTTTACCGTGTTCTCCGGCACCCCGACGATCTCGGCGATCTCCCGGAACGGCACGTTCGAGACCTCGCGCAAGAGAAACACCTCGCGCTGCTCGTCGGGAAGGTCGTCGACGGCCGCGACGAGCCGCTCGCGGATCTCGACCGATACGGCCGAGCGCTCCACGTTGGCCCGGCCGTCGGCCGTTCGCTCGCCCAAGGTCGGTCCCTCTCCGCGTTCGTCGCCCTTCGCCTCGTCGAGCGATGGGTGGTTCCTGAGCTTCCTCTTCCGTACCTGGTCGATGCACAGGTTCCGGGTGATTGCGTAGAGCCAGGTCGAGAACTTGGCCGCGTGCTTGAACTCTCCGGCGTTCATCACCACGCGCACGAACGCGTCTTGAACGACCTCCTCGGCTGCCGGCGGGTTCCTGAGCAGCCGCACGGCGAAGTTGTAGAGGGGCGCCTGATGCCTCCGGACGAGCGACGCGAAAGCCGAACGATCGCCGCTCTGAAACCGGATCATGAGCGCTTCGTCGGTCGCTTCGCTGCGTGAGGCTGCCGCGTCGTTCACACGCATTCCCTAATGTTCGCCCTGATATTCGCCCTGACGTTCGAGCTGACGTTCGCCCGCACAATCGTTCTAGTCGTAGCCCGAGGTCCGGGCGTCCTGCTTCTCGACCAAGCCTGGCCACGTCGATTCTGCCGCGCGTAGAGAGCATGCGTCCTTGGAAATCCTTCCAGAGGATCTGACGCGCGAGACTGTCCGTTCGATCTTCGCTCATTACGGCCTCCGATTTCCAGTCGGCTCGGCCCTTTGAGGAGCGAAAAACGTCAGCCTCCGTGCGCAGTTGCAAATGAGACGCACACGAACATAGACTCGCTGCGCCTGGGTTGCGGGGTCCGCAGGTCCCCTTGAAGCACGCTTGGGGAATTGGCTCGAAAGAAGGGGAAACTTCGCATGCAACGTCGACTGACGATGGTTTTGACCTTGGCGGTCCCTCTGGCTGCATACTCGTGGGTCGCGTCGGCGCAGACGGCCAAGCCGAAGACGACCCACGCAGCGGTCGCCGCAACGGCGTCCGCTTCGGCTGCGTCGTCGGCTACACCTACAGCGGCCTCAGCCGCCGTGACCGGTCCGGTTCCCCCGCCGGCCGTGAGCGTCGACATGACCTCGAAGCCGCCGGACACGGCGATGAACGGCGCCACCTACTCGGTTCGGCTCCGCGATCTCGAGCAGCGAGTCGACGAGTTGAAGGACCAGATACGCCGCAGCCACACGCGTCTGGCGCTCCTCAGCGATACGATCATCGGCGGCGGAACGGCGGGCTCCCGAGCGGAGGTCGACTTCGAGAACGAGATGTCGAACGCGTTCGAGTTGACGCGAGCGCTCATCGTGATCGACGGCCAGGTTCAGTACAACCGGCAAGACGAGACCGGGGCCCTCGCAGACCAGAAGAGCATCCCGATCTACACGGGCACGATGCCGCCGGGCGACCACACCATTCAGGTGGCGCTCACCTTCCAGGGCAATGGTTATGGCGTCTTTTCGTACATGAAGGGCATCAAGTTCGAGGTCAAGTCGAGCCATGCCTTCACAGCGGTCGAGGGCAAGGCTCTCACGGTGACGGCAACGGCGTACGAAAAGGGCGGGGCGACGACGCCGCTCGAGCAGCGTCCCGACATCCAGTGGCACGAGCGCTTTCAGCCGCTCAGCGCCGTCGCGGCCACGGCGCCCGTGCCGGCAACGCAGCCGGCGTCGGCCGCCACGCTTCCTGCGGGCGGAGCCTCGGCCACGGGCACGCTGTCGATCGGGGGAGGAAAGAAGTGAACCTGACGCGGCTCGGCGCGATTGGGGCTCTTGCGCTCGCGTGGGCCGTCCACTCCGGGGAGGCACGAGCCAGTTCGGACGACGCGCTCAGCTCGGCGCGGGCCGATCTTACGTCTGTAGGCGCCGGGCTCGATCATATCCAGGTCACCGTTCAGCAGGTGAAGGCCCAGCGGCAGACGGCCGAGCAGCGGCTCGCCACGGGCGAGCTGCTCTACCGGATGAAGGACTACACCCGCGCCTCCACCGTTCTCAGCGAGATCATCGAAGAGTTCCCGAACACGGTCAGCTACCCGGACGCCCTCTGGCTTCGCGGCGAGACTTATTACGCGCGGCAAGACTACCTGGCCGCGCGGCGCGACTACCGGCTCATCGTCGACCACGGGGCCGAGTCTCGCTACACAACCTACTTCGGCAAGGCCCTCGCTCGGCTCGTGGACGTGTCGCTCCGCCTCAACGAGCCACCCGAGGCGCTCGCTTCGATCTTCGAGAAGTTCAACCAGGTCCCGCCCTCGCAAGTCGACGCGGCGCTTCTCTACGCCAAGGGTAAGGCTTACTACCGTCAGGGCTCCTTGAACGACGCGAGCGGCGCGTTCTCGCAGGTGGGCAACGGCGGCCAGTACTCGCATCAGGCGCGCTACTTCCAGGGCCTCGTCGCGATGAAGGTCGCACGGCTCAACGCCGGCACCGACAAGGCGTCCAAGTCCCCGGCGCGCGTCGACTACAAGCCGGCGATCGTCGCGTTTCGCGGGGTCACCGACCTGCCGCCCGACACGCCCGAGCACAAGCACGTCATCGACCTGTCGTGGATGGCGGTGGGCCGCCTGTTCTACGAGATGGAGCAGTACCAGCAGGCCGCGGAGGCCTACTCCAAGGTCGATCGCGAGAGCCCCGAGTTCGACACGATGCTCTACGAGCTCGCGTGGGTCTACGTGCGGCTTGGCGACGTCGAGCGCGCCGAACGATCGCTCGAGGTCCTCTCGGTCGTCGATCCCGACAGCGAGTACATCGGCGACGGGACGCTCCTGCGGGCCGACCTCCTCTTGCGCTCGGGCTCGTTCGACCGCGCCCTGCAGCTCTACGACAGCGTGCGTACCCAGTACGAACCGACTCGAGCGAAGGTGGCGTCGTTTCTCGACTCGACCAAGGACGTCAGCGTCTACTATGACCGGCTCGCCCAGCAGCAGCTCGATCTCCTCGACCAGGACGCTCAGCTCCCGCCCGTCGCCATTCGCTGGGCTCGCGAGGCCGAAGACGGCCCGCTCGCGTTCGCCGTGATCGACGACGTGAACGAGTGCAAGACGCTGCTCCGGCAATCGACCGAGCTGGTCGACAGGCTGACGGCGCTCATGTTCGCGCCCACGCGGGTGCGCGCGTTCCCGGAGCTCGCCGCCGGCGAGCAGACGGCGCTCGCGCTCCTGAACCGCGTCTCGCGCGCCCGCCTTACGCTGGCTCACGCGCTCGACGAAAGCGAGCCGCAGGAGCTCTCCGGCGAGATAGGCTCCGTGCGCCAGCAGCGCCGCGAGCTCATGATCGCCATCGAGGGTCTCCCGCTGGAGCCCGGCGATTTCGCCCGGCGCGACCGCCAGGGCGTGGCGCAGTGGAACAGGCTGTCGCAGTCGCTGACGGCGAGGGCCGCCGAGGTCGACTCGCTGCAGGCTACGATCAACGGGCTGCGCCGTGTGCTGAACGATGGGCCTTCGCAGGGCGTCGCGCGCGATCCCGTGAGCCTCGAGAGGTTCCAGGCCGAGCTCGTGGCCAACGAGCGCGCCTTGAAGCTCGATCGCGACGCGATGACCGAAATGCGGCACCAGGTGGAGATGGGCCGCGCGCAGATAGGCCTCGGCGACGCGCGCTATCAGAACGACGCGGCGGCGCGCGATCAGTTTCGAGACGCGCTCGAACGCGAAGTGCAGCTCGCGGGCGCGGGCACGGCGGGCGCCGACTCCCGGGCGTTCGCAGGGCAGGCGAGCCCCGTGCTCGCGCAGGCGAGACAGTACGAAGCGAGCCTCGTCGCCACCATTTCGCAGATCGAAGCGCAAGTGTCCGATCGCGCGGTGAGCTTGCAGCAGAAGATCGACAGCGAGAAGGTCAACGTAGCGACCTACCAGCAACAGCTCGACGGGTACGACAACCAGGCGCGCGATCTCGTCGGCCACGTCGCCCAGCGCAACTTCGGCATCGTACGCGACCGCCTGCGGGGGATCGTCCTCCGCGCCGACGTCGGCATCACCGAGCAGGCGTGGGAAGTCCGCGAAGAGGAGCTCGGTCGGGTTCGCAGCCTGCAGGGAGAGCGCGCCCGTCAGGAACAGCTCCTCGACGAAGAGCTGAAAGAAGTCCGAGACGATGGCGTCGAGCCCGGGCAGCCGAGCAAGTGACGGGGGCGCACGACCGAGAATGACGATGGCAAGGCGAACTTCGAGGTGGTTGGGAGGGGCTGTCGCAGCCTCTTCGCTGGTGGTCGCGTTGACCGTCTCGGCGCAGACGAAGCCGGCGGTGCCGGCAGCGCCGCGAACGGCCGACGCGGGGGCCCCTCCGCCGGCGCCTGCTTCGTCGGTCACTGCGTTGGCCACCGCCGACGGGGGGGCGGTCGCGTCGCCGTCCGTCGCCGAGGCCGGTGCACCGGCTCCGGCGATGACTCCGCGCACCGCGCCGGTGCCGACCTTCCACACCCGTTCGGCGCCGTTGCCGCCCCCGACCCCGGAGCAGGCGGCCGCGTTCGAGGCGATGCGCCAGCAGTCGGAGGTCTATCAGCGTGGCGCGAGCGACTACAAGGAAGCCATCACGACGATCGTGACGCTTCACTACGAAGAGAAGAAGAAGGCCATTCTGAGCGGCCTCGATCGCGAGATCGGGATCGAGAAGGACGAGCTCAAGAAGGCGCGCGAGACTGCGATCAAGCGTCTCGAAGACTTCGTGGCCCACTACAGCGGCCCCGACGCCCAGCCCGAGGCCACACCCGACGCGATGTACCGGCTCGCCGCGCTCTACGAAGAGCGCGCCCGCTCCGACGACGATCCCAACGCCGATTTCGCGATCACGCTCAAGCCCGCCATCGGGCTCTACCGGCGCGTCATCCGCGAGTTCCCCCAGTACAACGAGCTCGCGGGGATCTATTACTTTCTCGGCCACGCGCTCAACGACTCGCGTCGCGTCGACGAAGCGCAGCAGGTGTGGCGGTCGCTTGTCTGCCACAACCACTATGCCTATCCCGTACCGGCCGACCCCAAGAATCCCGGGTCCGACGTCGATCCGATCATGCCGATGCCGCAAGATCACGACGAAACGTACTGGAAGAGTTGGCGCGCGAAGTACCCGACGCCCGCGTCGCTGAAGAAGGGCCCCAGGGACGACACGTCGTTCAACGATCCGTTCCCGAGCGACTGCGCCATCGTCGCCCAGCCCACGGTCCCTGCAGGGGCCGATCCCAAGTACGTGGCCGAGATCTGGTGGCGCATCGGCGACTGGGAGTTCGATCAGCTCGACCTCCGCGGCGGCGTGGTCGACTTCGAGCCGTCGGCGGTGTGGGACTACGACCGCGCGGCCGGCGCCTACACGCAGTCGATGAAGTACAAGAAGCCGCCGCTCTTCGGGGTCGCGCTCTACAAGTACGCCTGGACGCTGTTCAAGCAGCAGCGCTACGAAGCCGCTGCCCACGAGTTCGTTCACCTGCTCACGTACACCGACGAGCAAGAGAAGCTGACGGGCGATCCGGGCGCCGACTTCCGTCAAGAGGCGTACACGTACATCGCCGGCTCGCTCGACAACTCCGACTTCATCGGCCCCGCGCCCGAAGAGCCGTATATCGCGCGTCCCGACATCCTCGATACCGCGAAGAGCCCCACCGAAGCGGAGACGAAGCTCCGCATCGCGATCGATCGCGTTCAAGACCCGCGCCTGATCCCGCAAGACAAGCCGTGGACCATCGAGATCTACAAGGGGCTCGCCATCGAGTACCGGACGATCAACCAGTACAAGAACGCGCTGGCCATGTACCAGCTCATGCTCGACAAGTGGCCGATGGATCCGTCGGCGCCCGACAACCAGAACGCGATCGCCGAGGTCTACGATCTGCTCGCCAGACAGACCCGGATCGGCGTCGAGCGGAGCGACTACGAGCGCAAGGTGCTCGAGGCGCGTACGTCGCTGTCGAAGTACATCGGCGATGCGCCCTGGGTCGACGCGAACAAGGACAACCCCGTCGCCTTGCAACGCGCCGAAGAGCTCGTTCGCACGGGCCTCAAAGGCGCCGCGGTCACGCACACGCGTAACGGCCAATCGGCGCTCGAACAGGCGGATCAAACGGGCGACCCGAGAGAGAAGCTTCGTCTGACGACGTACGCGCTGCAAGAGTACAAGCTCGCGGCGATCGGCTGGCTCGGCTACCTGAAGCAAGACGAGAACGCTCCCGACGCGTACAAGAGCCGCTACTTCTACGCCGACGCACTCCACAACGAGGTTCGCCTCGAGGTCGCGCTGCATCAGTTCGACCCCAAGCAGTATCCGGAGCCTACGTCTCAAGAGATCGCGACGGCGGAGCAGGCTGCGGTCGACGTGCGCGACTCCGACGAGGACGATCAGTTCATCGACAACGCGGGCCTCTTCGTGGTCGACCTGGCCGACGTCGACCGCGACCTCGCGTTCCAGCGCTGGCAAGATTCGGGCGGCACCCAGGGCGTCGAGCCTCGAAAGGATCCGAAGCTCGAGGGACCCGACGGCGACAAGAAGGTCGTCGTCGACGCCTTCCCCGACGTCATCCAGCGCTCGATGAGCGCCCGTGACGAGTACATCCAGCGCGTTCCTCCCGAGCGCGACAAGCAGAACCACGGCGCCGACTACGCGTTCTACGCGGCCGATCAGTACTACCTCTACGGTCACTTCGATCAGGCCGAGCCGCGGTTCGAGGCGATCTACAAGGAGCGCTGCGGCAAGGATGCGCTCGGCTACGAGGCGTGGAAGCGCCTCATCGTGATGAGCAACCTGCAGAAGAACGCCGAGCGCTCGCGCCAGCTGGCCGAAGCCGAGAAGAAGAGCTCGTGTGCGAAGACCGATCTCCAGGTCGCAGAAGAGAAGGGCGGGGGTCTGACGGACATGGTCCTTCAGAACGCGGCGTTCGAGGACGCGAACAGGGTCTACGAGCAGGCCAAGGCGGCGCCGCCCGGTCGGCAGAAGGACGCGCTCTGGCGAAAGGCCGGCGGCATGTACGCGGCGGCGCTGAACGCCGCCCCTTCCCACAAGGACGCGCCGGCCGCCGCGATCAACTCGGCGTATTGCTACAAGCAGGTCGGCGAGTTCGACACGGCGATTCAACTCTACAAGAAGTTCATCGACAACTACGGCAGCGAAGACATCTTGAACCGCCTGCAGAACGGCGGGACCGACCCTGAGAAGCAGGCCAAGGTGGGCCCGAATCCGGACGAGTACAAGGAGCGGATCAAGTACCTCGGCATGGCGTACGACGCCCTGTCGACGACCTACTACGGCTTCTTCGCCTACCAGAACGCCGCCGAGTCGTTCGGCAAGATCGCGACGAATCCGCGCTTCGACGACACCCAGCGCGCCAACGCGGCGCACGTGGGGATGGTCCTCTATTCGAACCTCGGCGACCGCGCGAACATGAACAAGATGTACGCGATCCAGGTCGACCCCAAGGTCCGCCTGCCGGCCGACAAGCGGGTCGAAGCCGATTACCTGCGCGCGAGCTTCGACTACGGGCAATGGAATCCCTCGACCGGCGACTCCGGCGGCAACGGGTCGGCGCGAACGCAGGCCATCGCGGCGCTGACGCAGTTCCACTCCGCGAACAAGGGCAAGCCGGAGGCGGCTCGCTACGAGCTCGAGGCGGCCTACCGCATCGCGAAGATGGACCAGGCCGTGGGCGACCCCGGGTACCGCACCTGGTTCAAGACGGCGATCGCCGACTGGGAGTACTTCAAGTCGTATCCCATGGCGACGGTCGGAGCCGGCGGCAAGGCCGGCAAGATCACGTCGAGCGATGCCCCGTACTCGGACTACGGCGGCGAGGCCGACTACACGCTCGCCGACGAGCAGGTGCGCAGCGACTTCGACTACGCAACGGGACACCACCACTACGCGGGCAACGTCGTCGACGTCACCAAGGCGCTCGACAAGGACCTCGGCGAGGCCGAGAAGAAGTGGCGACCCTTGCTCGAGCACGTCGCGACCGAGTACGGCTCGTTCGAGTGGGCTGCAGCTGCGACCGCGCGAATCGGGACGCTCTACGACTCGATCCGCACGGGGCTCGACCTCGTGGCGCCGAACTACTTCACGCCCCAGCAAGACGCGCTCCTCAAGAAGCTGCAGGGCGTCGCCGACAAGCTGAATGACGCCGGCCAGGCCGACAAGGCCGATCAGGTCCAGAAGTCGATCGACGACACCAAGGACGCCGTTCGTAGCAAGTGGCGCGCGACCAAGGACCAGTACCTCGAGGTCTGCAACCAGAAGATGATCGGCAAGTACGTCACGGCGGCGATGATCGCGCGCACGTACAACGTGAAGAACGCCGCGGTCCAGAACGCGGTGTCTCGACTGGCGTTTTTCACGGACTACCTCGGGGACGACAAGATGAAGCCGTACGTCGAGAACACGCCCGATCCGGCCGAACCCAGCAGCAAGCTGGTCTACGTCAACGGCGAGTTCTTGCAGTGGCGCTCGGGCGTCGTGGCGACACCGCCGGGGAACGGGCAGCCGTCGCCGTTGCCGGCGTCGCCGTAGGGTCAGAGCGGGAGCAGGGCAGGAGAGGCTTGATCATGCGAGGTCGATTGCGCGGTCGGTTGAACGGTTTGGCGCTGGCGATCCTTCTCATGCCGTTGCCGGCGGCCATGGGAGCGTGCGGGGGGAGCAACCAGGCAGCAAAGTCGGCCGGCAACGTCGCAGCAACGGGGTCGGCGTCGGGCCCCGCGCCGGGCCCGGTCGTGAACGGCTCGGGGCAGCAGGTGGGTCTCATCTCCGGAGACGATGGGCTCACCGGGGCCGCGAAAGACGCCTACGACCGTGGGTTCCAGGCGTGGGTGACCGGCGATCTCGCCGGGGCGAAGAGCGCGTTCCTCGATGCGTCGAGCAAGGCACCCAAGGCGGGCGGCCCCAAGTACTCGCTCGGCTGCGTCCTCGAGCGTCAGGGCGACACGCAAGGAGCCCTCGACGCTTATCGTTCGGCGTACGTCGCCAACCCGAAATACGACGTCGCAGTCGGGGCCTATGCGCTCTTGATGGCGCGTACGGGGCACGGGCCCGATGCGGAGATGCTGCTCGGCGACAAGCGCTCTCAAAACCCCGACTCGGTTCGGTACACGACGTATCTCGCCGAGGTGAAGTCGATCGAGGGCGACAGCGCGGGCTGCCAGCTGCTCGCGCAACAGGCGCTCATCAAGCAGCCCGACTTCAAAGACGCGATGGTCGTCATCGCGCGCGACTACTACCGAAACCGCCGCTGGGACCTTGCCAAATACGCGCTGCAAGCCATTCTCGACGGCCCAGACGACGGGTCGATTCCGCCGCGCGACAAGGACAACCCCGAGGCGCTCTTGATGCGCGGCCTCATCGAGCGCGACCAGGGCCAGCGCAAGGCGGCCATCAGCGACTTCGAGCACGCGATCGCCAGGCGGCCGGACCTGTTCGAGGCGTACATCAGCCTGGGCGAAATGAAGCTCGAAGCCGGGAACGCGACCGAGGGGCAGGCGCCTCTAGAGAAGGCCGTGCGGTATGCCCCGAACGTCGCCGTCGCGCACCTCGATCTCGGGGATTGCTATCGCCTTCTTGGTCGGCCCGGCGACTCCAAGTCGGAGCTCGACAAGGCCCTCACCATGGACTCCACCCTCGCCGGGGTCCACTACGACCTCGGCCTGCTCTATCTCTTCTCACCGACCGTGCCGGGCGCGTCGAACCAGGACGATCAGCTCGTTCGGGCCATTCAAGAGCTCGAGACGTTCAAGTCGATGCGCGGCGCGAAGACGTTGAAAGGCCCGGGCGACGACGTCGACGAGCTCCTTAGTACCGCAAAGCGCAAGCAGGGAGAGCTGCAAGTGAAGAAGCAAGCCGCAGCCGCCGCGGCGTCGGCCTCGGCCGCGCCTGCCGGGTCGGCGACCCCCGGCGCGGCGCCCGCAGGGTCGGCCTCTCCGGCCCCCACGAAGGGACGTAAGTGATGTCCGCAACGCGCGCAAGACAAGCGACGAGAGCGACGGACACGCCCCGCATCGGGAGGAAGCAACCATGATTCACACCGCTCGATCGATCGCCTCCGCCCTTGCGTGCGTGGTCGTCACCCTGGGCGCCGGCGCGCCGGACGCCTGGGCGCAGGATACGCCCCAGAGAACGACGGCCAAGCAGGGGGCCGGCGTCCTCCAGATTGGCGAGATCACGATCGTGGGGCGCGTCCAGAAGCCGATCGCCGCCGTCGACGTGGCCAAAATTCAACCGAAGCTGACGCTGGCCGAGCTCCGCCAGCCGTTCCTCGATCGCATCGAAGAGGCGGTCCGCAAGGATCCGTTCTAGCCCGTGCTGATCACGCTCGGCGCTGCCCTCATGGCGCTGACCTGCGTGGTCGCGGCCGGGCGCCGGCTGGTGTGGGCGGTCGTGCCGACACGACTCGATCCGCGCCTCCTTTGCGGTGCGCTGAAGGGAGACGGCGGAGACGACAGGCACGCCATGCGCGAGACCCTGGCACGCGAGTTCGCGCGTGACGGCAGGTTTCGCTGGGAGCACGAGCTCTTCGCCGCCTTCGATGAGCCCGAGGGGGCGACCCGAGACGGCCTGGTCAACGAGCAGTTGCTCGAGTTCGAAGGCCGAACGGACCGGTGGGTGCGGGTGCCGCGCGTGTGCGCGAGCATCGCCACGAGCGGCGGCCTCCTCCTGGGGTCCATCGCGCTGTTGCAGGGCCTCGCGCTTCCCGGCGGCGACGGGGGCAACGACGCCATCCAGGCCGCGCTCGCTTCCGCGCTCGGGGGGGTCTCCCTTGGCGTCGCGGCGACGTCGTTTTGCGTGGCCGTCCACTTGCGGGCCGGGCGGGCGGCAAAAGCGAAGCGGGCGGCGGTCGATGCTCTGGTTGAGCGCTTGCGGTCCATGTCGGATACGGCTCGACGCAGCGCGTGACCTTTTCCCGTTCCCCCGCATCGTGTACCTTCGGTCGGGCAGAGTCGTAGTGGGAAACTTTGCGTCGTCTCGGGCGTCCAACCTCTGATCGGACCCGCACGACGAAACCTCTCCGAGAGAAAGGCGCCTCAGGCATGTCGCAGATGAACCAGGGCTTCGGTCCGCAGGCAGGCCCGTCCGGTCGCCCCGGCCAGATGACGGCCGTCATGCGCGCCATGCAGCAGGCGACCGGCCCCAAGGTCCTGCGCATCGGGCTCGTCGCTGCGGGGCGAATCCTCGAGGAGCGGATCGTCAAGCAGCGCACGAGCGTCACCGTGGGGCCGAGCGAGAAGTCCACCTTCGTCGTTCAGGCGAATCTGCCCACCCAGTTCAAGCTCTTCGAGCTGATTGGCAGCGATTACTACCTGAACTTCCTCGACGGAATGACCGGGCGAATCGCGCTCGCGACGGGCATCACGGATCTCGTCGCTCTCAAGGGGCAGGCGAAGCGCGTCGGTCCCGCATACCAGGTGAGGCTCACCGACGAAGCCCGCGGAAAGATCGTCATCGGCGAGATGACGTTCCTCTTCCAGTTCGTGGCGCCGCCGCCGGTTCAGCCGCGTCCGCAGCTCCCGCTCTCGGTCAAAGGTGGCCTCGCGAGCCAGATTGACTGGAGCCTGACGATCATCGCAGCCTTCAGCTTTCTGCTCCACTTCGGCCTCGTGGGCGCGATGTACAGCGACTGGATGGACCCGGTCGTCAACGACGACATCAGTGCCAGCCTGCTCGACATTCTCCAGCGCACGGTCCCGCCGCCCACCGAGACCGCCGAAGAGACGCCGACCGCGAGCGCCACGGCGACGGATACCGCTCCCGCGCCGACGCAGGCGCCCAAGGCGGCCGCCCAGAACAAGGCCAACGGCTCGCCGGCGCCCGACGCGAAGGTCGTCGCCGGCCTGATGAACGAGGCCGATCAAGCGAGGATCGCCATTCTCGCGGCGCTGAACGGCGGCGCCAACATCAAGGGCGCGATGAACGACGACAACGGCGCCCCCGTCGACCTCAACAGCCTAGCCAACCGATCAGGCGGCTTCACGAACAGCAACAGCCTCGTGACCGGGATGGGCGGCGGCGGTCCGATCCAGCCGGGCAGGAGCGGCGGCCTGCAGGATATTCACGGCGGCCAGACGGGCGGCGCGTCGACCTCGGCAGGGCAGGCGACCAAGGTCGTCCCCGTCGGCGACGTTCAATACGGTGGCTCGCAAATGAGCGTTCCTGTGTCCAACGCCGAAGCCATCATTCGAAGCCAGATCTTCCCTGGCGCAAAGCGCTGCTACCAGCGGGGTCTCGAGCAGGACCCGACGCAGGCCGGCAAGCTCGTCATTCTCATCAAGGTGGCCCCCAGCGGTGAAGTCGACTCGGCCACGGCGTCGAGCAACACCGGCCTCTCCGCGTCCGTGGCTGCCTGCATCTCCGGCGTGGCGCGAAGGGCGAAGTTCGACGCCCCGGGCGCGAACGGCTCGAGCATCAGCATTCCCTTCAACTTCGTGAAGCAAGGCAGCTGATCGCGCTCTTGCGGGCTTCGCTGGTGTCGGGCGATCGGCCTTGGTCGCCCGCCAAGGCGACGTTCGCCGCGGGCGCGCCATGCCGTGGCGTCGGTCGCTGGCTGTTTCGTCGAGCCCTTTGGTCTGCGCTGCTCGCGCGAGGCGCGCGAGGCGCGCGAGAGACGGGGCCAAGCGCTCTGACGCGTCGGGCCTGCGCGGCGTGGCATGGGTGGCACGGGTGCCATGGTCGGTGAATGCGCGCGTCGGCCCGTGCATCGGAAACGAGTAGGAGCAGCCTATGCCCCACACCGACTCCTACCGTCCGGCTCGCTCGGTACTGCCTAGATTGCTAGCAAAGTCGCAGGCGTGGCTAGGTGACGCATTGACACTCAGAAATCAGACCACTAGAGTCTCAATCTGCTCTCACTACGTGGAGGCCTCTTCGTGACAGCTTTTGACGTGAAGCGTCTCGGTTCCAGTCTCCGGTGGTTTGCGGTGGCCGCCGTCGTTCTTGCGGCTCCGGGTTCCGCCGTGGCCCAGTCAACGGGCGCGGGCCCTGCTCCTGCCCCGCCTCCGCCAGCGAACCCGCAGCTCGGGTTCGAGCGCCGTCCTCAGCTGTCGCCGGCAGAAGAAGTCGGTCAGGCCGACGCGGTCATCGGTCGCATGAACCAGGCGGCTGCCACTGTCCGCAGGCAGCTCGACGCCGCGCGCGAACACCGCGACGTGGTCAAGTCACTCTGTCTCAGTGACAAGCTCTCGCAGATCGATGTTGCCACTCGCTCGGCGAAGGATCGGCAGACCGCGCTGCAAGCCGCCGCGCAGCGCAACGACGGCGAGCTCTCGAACCACGAATTCACGATGCTGACGGTCCTTCGCCAGCGCGGCGAACAGCTGATTGCAGAAGCCAATCAGTGCATTGGTGAAGACCTCGCGTTCGTCGGTCAGACTCAGGTCTCGGTCGACTACACGAGTCCATTGCCGGGTGACGACACCACGGGGTTGCCGCCCATCGATCCGCCGTTTACTTACGTGCCGCCGATCGCTGTCTCTCCCGTGAAGTGACGTAGACCTACGGCCGCATTCCTAGGGATTGCGCCGTCGTCCGAATCGTCTCTTTTCACGACGAGCCTTGTGCGTTTCGCAGTCGCCACGCCCATTGTCTGGTGTACCTTCGCCTTACCGATGACCACGAGAGCCCTTGCATCGTCCGCAGTTGCAGTCGTTCTGCTCGTGTCGCGGGCAGCGACCGCGCAATCGCAACCGACCGCGCCGAATAGCCCAGTGTGGCTGACGGACCGGCGGTTCAACGAAGGGCAGGGGCTGAGGGCGGGTGACTTCGAGCTTCACCCGGCCATTGGCGCCCAGTTCGGGTACGACTCGAACTACTTGTACCGAACGGACAAGACCGGCGGGTTCTCCAACGGCCCGACGGCCGCGCCGGTCATTCCGGCGCTCGAGTTGATGGTCACGCCCTCGCTCTACATATCCACATTGGGCAAGCTTCGCCGCTCCGAAGAGGGCGGCGGCGGCCCGGCGCCGATCGCGTTTCGGGCGGGCGTCAACGGAACCTATAGGGAACTCATCAGCGTCTCCAGCGACCCGAACGCGGGCTCCGGCACGAACGACATCTCGCAGCAGCGAAACTTCGGCGGTGCCGCCGACGCGCGCCTCGACATCCTTCCCGAGCGTCCGTGGGGCGGGTCGCTCTACGCCAACTACACGCGCAGCATCCAGCCGAACACCGTCGATGCCAACCCCGACCTGTCGTTCAACTCGGACGTCGTCGGCGGGGGCGCCGAGATCGTCGCGCAGCCGGGCAGCGGCACGCTCGACTGGCATCTCGGCTATCGCATAAACGCCACGATCTTCGAGAAGTCCGCCGGTACCCCGTACGACAACCTCGTTCACCAAGTTTACACGCAAGGTCGCTGGAAGTTCCGCCCCCGCACGGCGCTCATCTACGACGCGTCGCTGCGTTTCATCACTTATTCGAGCAACACCGCGACGCAGGTCAACCTCGATACGTCGACGCCGGTGCGAGCCCGAATCGGGCTCGACGGGCTCATCACCGAGCGCTTCGCCGCGCTCGCAATGATTGGTTGGGGAGCCAGCTTCTACGACACGTTGGTCCCGAACCAGCCTCAGTTCGACAGCATCATCGCCCAGGCAGAATTGCGCTGGTACCTCTCGGCGTCCCCGGGGATCGCCAAGATCACCGACGTCGGGCTGGCGCTCTCGTCGGTCGCTCTCGGATACACACGCGACTTCCAGAACAGCTATCTGGGCAGCTTCTACACCGAGGATCGCGGTTATCTGAAGTTCAGTTACCTCTACGGGAGCAGCCTCGTGGTGTCGCTCGAGGGCGGCGTCGGCGCAATCGAATACCCGAATTTGATCTGGGCCGACGGCAGCCTGCGGCACAACGCGTTCACCGACGTGCGCGCCGATGCCACGCTGTTCAGCGAGTACCGCTTCACCCCGACCTTCGGTATCAACGGGACACTCCGGTTCACCGCCAACGTCAGCAACGTCGTCCTCCCGGTGGCCGAGGCGACGATGGCGAATGCTCCAGTGGCGGCGGCGGACGAATACGCCATGGAGTGGAAGCGCTTCGAGGCCTACCTGGGTCTTCGCTGGTTCCTCTAGCGGGCACGCCGCCTCGGGCGGATGGGCGTCTCGGAGCTGTGCCAGTAGTGCTCTCATCAACAAAGATGGCTTTCGTCCTGCGATGCTTGTCGACGCTCGTGCTGGCCGCCCTCGTCCTTCTGGGATGCGGCCGGTCGCACCCTGGTCCTCCCAATCTTCCGACGCCCAGCCAGAGCACCGTGGTCGGCCCGGGCGATCTCTTCGAGGTGTCGGTCCTCGGAGAGAAAGACCTTCCCAAGGTCTTTCGCATCCAGCCGGACGGGAGCGTCGATTTCCCTTACATCGACCGCTTGATGGTCGCGGGGCTCGAGCCTCAACAGATCGAAGAGGCCATCAAGAAGGCGCTCGTGGATCGGAAGATCCTCTCGAATCCGCAGGTCACCCTCGTCGTCACGCAATACAATTCGAAGAAAGTAAGCATCGTCGGCGCCGTACAAAAGCCCGGCAGCCTCCCCTGGACCGAAGGAATGAAGCTCGTCGAGGCGATCTCGCTCGCAGGCGGGCTGACCTCGCTCGCCGATGGCGACCACGTGCTCGTCACGCGCGTCCTGCCTGGCAACCGCACCGTGACAGCCGCGGTCAGCGTCGACGACATCACCGACGGGCGGCTCAGCGACGTGCCCCTGCAAGCCGGAGATACAATCAAGGTCGGGCAGCGCGTATTCTGAGCGGAGCGCCATGGGCCCACCGCTTCCGGGGATCGCAGAGAGCGTACTCGACCTCATCGGCAGGACGCCGATGGTGCGCCTCGGTCGGGTCTGTACCCGGGGAGCCACGGTCGTAGGAAAACTCGAGGTGAAGAACCCCGGGGCGAGCGTCAAAGACAGACCGGCGCTCGCTATGGTCCGAGCGGCCGAGCACGCAGGACGGATCGGCCCGGGAGCGGTCATCGTCGACGCCACCAGCGGCAACACGGGCATCTCGCTCGCGATGATCGCGGCGGTGCGCGGGTACCGATGCGTGCTCGTCATGCCCGAAGACATGAGCCTCGAGCGGCGCTACGTGCTCCGCGCGTACGGGGCCGAGATCGTCCTCACGCCGGCCGAAGAGGGAATGTCGGGAGCCGTCTCGAAGGCCGAGCAGATCGCGCGCGAGACCCCGGGCTCGTTCATGGCCCGCCAGTTCTCGAACCCGGCGAACCCGCTCGCTCATGAACAGACAACGGCGCGCGAGATCCTCGAGGCGACGGGGGGCGACCTCGCGGCGTTCGTCGCCGGCGTCGGAACCGGGGGCACGATCACCGGGGTCGGCCGCGTCCTCAAGCGCGAGCGACCCGCGGTGCGCGTCATCGCGGTCGAGCCCGCTGCGAGCGCCGTACTCAGCGGAAAGCCCGCGGGAATGCATGGCATCCAGGGTCTCGGGGCGGGGTTCGTTCCCGACATCCTGCAGCGAGAGCTCATCGACCGGGTCATCACCGTCACCGACGTCGCCGCCGAGCGAATGGCGGCCCGCCTCGCGCGTGAAGAGGGGTTGCTCGTGGGCCCTTCCTCGGGAGCCAACGTCCACGCGGCGTGTGAAGTCGCCGCCGAGCTCGGCAAGGGCCTCGTTGTCACGATCCTGTGCGACAGCGGCGAGCGCTATCTCTTTTGACCCTCTCGGTCTCTCTCGAGGCGGGACCTAGACCTCTGCGTTCTCTGCGCCTCTGCCAATCTCGCTCTGGTCCGAAGAGCGCGCCTACTGCCCCTTGAAGTCAGGCTCGCGCTTTTGCATCCAGGCGGCGACGCCTTCGAAGGAGTCTGCGCTTCGAAGGAGCTTGAGCTGTTCCGCGCGCTCGCGATGCAGGGCGTCCTCGAAGGCCCCCCAGCTCGCATAGAGCGATCGCTTGATAGCCGCGAACGCGAGAGGCGGGCCGGCTTCGAGTTGGCGCGCCATCGCGAGCGTCGTCTCGCGGAGCGACGCCGCTTCGACGACCTTGGCAACGACCCCGAGACGATGGAGCTCCGGCGCCTCGACCTTCTCCCCGAGAAGGATCATTTGCATCGCGCGGGCCGTGCCGACGAGGCGAGGGAGCCAGAACGTGCCGCCACCGTCAGGCATGAGCCCGATTTTCACGAACTTCTCCTGGGCGTAGGCCCGGGTCGACGCGATGCGCAGATCGCACGCGAACGCGAGGTCCGCGCCGAAGCCCACGGCGCCGCCGTCCATCATCGCGATGGTGGGCTTGTCGCATCGGACGACGCTTTTCACGAGCCCGTGGAAGTCGTCCATGTACACGTCGAGGTGGTCCATCATCTCCGGATCGTCGGCGATGTTTTGTCGAAGGTCGGCGCCGGAGCAGAAGTGACCGTCGGCTCCGCACAACACGACGCAACGTACAGCCGGGTCGCTCGACGCGCCGTCGAGCGCACGCCGCGCCTCCGCGAGGACCGCGCGAGTCAGCGCGTTGCGAGCCTGAGGGCGATTGATCGTGACGATGCGGGTGCGTTCCACCGCCTCGACGAGCACCACATCGGCCATGACTTTCCCTCTTCTTTCCGCATTTTCCGCGGTTCGCTCAGTCGCGGAGCCGGCTGCGACCATAGAAGTCCGAGCCCAGGTACGCCTTGACCACCCGGTGAACCAGGATCTTCACCACGGCGCCAAGGGGAACGGCGAGCAACACCCCGAAGAACCCGAAGAGCGTGCCTGCCGCCATCATCGTCAACAGTACCTCGAGCGGCGCGAGCCCGACCGAGCGGCCCACGATGCGGGGCGTGACGACCAGCCCGTCGAGCACCTGCACCCCCAGCATGACGGCGAAGACGCCGAGCAGCCGGCCGGGTCCCTGCCAGTCGAGGGCTGCCATCGTGGTCGCGACGAAGAGCCCGCACCCAAAGCCGATGTACGGCATGAATGCGAGCATCCCCGTGAGCACGCCGATGGGGACCGCGAGGCGGACGTCGATGAAGCGAAGGCCCATGGCGTAAAGGGCGCCGAGCACGATGTTCGCCGTGAGCTGGCCGCGCACGTACCCGCCGAGCGTCCGGTGCACTTGCCGGCCGACCTCGGCCACCTGCGGATACCAGCGCCGGGGCACGAGCTGTCCGGTGCGGGCGACGATGCGGTCGAAGTCGATGAGGAGGTAGAGCGCGAACACTGGCACGATGAGCGCGCTCAGGATGACCGAGATGTAACTGAGCGTCCCGAAGAGGGCCTCGCTCGCGGCGCTGAGCAGGTTCGGGAACTCGGCCTGCAGCTTGTCGCGCAGGTCCGTGCCGAGCTCGCTCATCGTGTGGGGCGGCTTGACGTGAAAGTTCTGCCAGAGCCAGGGCTCGACCGTGGGCTGGAGGCGCCCGAGCTGCGAAGGGAGCTCGGCTCCGGCCGCACGCAGCTCGTCGAGGAACATCGGGATCGCGAAGAACAAGACGAGCGCGAAGAGCGCCGCGATCGCGAGCATGACGACAGGCGCCGCCAGCGCCCGGGGCACCTTCTTGGCCTCGAGCCAGTCGACGAACGGGTCCAGCGCATACGCGAGCAGGAACGCGAAGAAGAGCGGAACCAGCACCCCGCGGAGCACGTACGCCAGGGTTAAGATGGCGAGACCGGCCCCGATCGCGATCCCCCGGCGGAACGACTTACCGGCGAACGCCGTCGACATCGGGGGATAGGACGACGTCCGTTCGTCTGGGCCGCCCGTGGTGGCGGCTCCAGCGGATCCAGCCTGTGGTCGGTCGAGGCCGGGTCGGGTCGACATTCGCCAGTCTCAATGTAGCCTGCCTGGCGCCATGCCTGAAGCAAAGCCTGTCCCGCCCGTCCAGCCGGCTGCCGAGGGTCTCTCGCGCCGGACCAGCGAGCTGCCGACCGGCGAGCTTGCCCCGTTCGACGAGGACGCCCCGCGCCCCGTGCCGCCGCTCGCGCGTCAAGATGGCACGACCCTCGAGCGCCTGGTCGGCGTGATGCGACGTCTGCTCGGTCCTGATGGCTGCCCCTGGGACCGCGAGCAAACGTACGAGACCCTCCGCAAGTATGTGCTCGAAGAGGCCTGCGAAGTCATCGATGCGATCGACTCCGGCGACCGCGGGGCCCTGCGCGAAGAGCTCGGGGACCTCTTGCTGCAGGTGGTCTTCCAGGCCGAGCTCGGGCGCCGCGAAGGGACGTTCGCCATCGACGACGTCGTCGAAGGCATCGTGAGCAAGCTGGTGAAGCGTCACCCGCACGTCTTCGGGGATCTCTCGGCCGCCGACGCCGACGACGTGCTCCGCAACTGGGAGAAGCTGAAGGCGCAGGAGAGAGGCCGGCGGGGCCTGCTCTCGGGCGTTCCCCGGAGCATGCCGGCCCTGACGCGCGCGCAGCGCATTGGCGAGAAGGTCTCTCGCGTCGGTTTCGACTGGCCCGACGCCCGGGGCTCGCGTGCCAAGGTCGTCGAAGAGCTCGGCGAGCTCGATCGCGCCATCGCCGGCAGCGACGCGCGCGCCGTCGAGGAAGAGCTGGGCGACCTCATCTTCGCGCTCGTGAATCTCTCGCGACACCTGAAGGTCGACGCCGAGGGGGCGCTCCGGCGCGCGAGCGACAAGTTCACGCGACGCTTCGCGCACGTCGAGCGGCGTGTTCACGACGAGCACGGCGGCTGGGGCGAAGCCGGTCAAGGCGACGAGCACATCCCTCTCGCGATCCTCGATCGCTACTGGGACGAAGCCAAGCGGGGCGCGGGCGAGAGCCGCGACCAGGGCGAGCGCCATGGCACCGACGCCGGCCACGGTCTCCCCCGCGGCAACGGCCAGGGCGAGGGCGGGCGCGAGGGGCCTTAGCGTGCTGCGAGCTCGAACCGACGCCGGGGCTCCCGTGCCGCCTCTCGCGCGGTCGCCCGAGGAGTGGGCCACGGCTGTCGTCCCTCTCGGCGGCCGACCTTTCCACGGGCGTCAGATCTTCAAGTGGATCCAGTCGCGCGGCGTGCTCGACGCCGAGCGAATGACCGATCTGCCGAGAGACCTCCGGGGCTCGCTGGCGTCGCTGGGCATGGACCAGGTGCTCCAGGTGGCCGAAGAGCGCCGGTCGACCGACGACACCCGCAAGCTGCTCGTACGCCTCGGCGACGGCGCCACGGTCGAGACCGTGCTCATACCCGGCGTGACGGGCGGCAAGACCGACCTGCCGTCGCCCGCTCTCGCGCTGGAGCTCGACGCCGACGCTGCCGCGGCTGTCGATGACGGCGACGACGAAGACGGCGAGGAAGGACCACGCGACAAGACCGCCGACGGCGCCGACGAGCCGATCCGCGTCACGCAATGCATCTCGACCCAGGTCGGGTGCGCAATGGGCTGCGTCTTTTGCGCGAGCGGCGTCGCGGGGCTCAAGCGTCACCTCGGCGCCGACGAGATCGTGGGTCAAGTGCTGGTCGGCCGCTCGCGGCTCGACCCGAACGAGCGCCTCCGGAACGTCGTCTACATGGGAATGGGCGAGCCCCTCCACAACTACGACGCGACCGCGCTCTCGCTGCGCCTCCTCACCCATCGAGACGGCATCGCCCTCTCCGCCCGGCGCATCACGGTCTCGACGAGCGGGCTCGTTCCGGAGATCGCGCGCCTGGGCGCCGACTTCGCCGGGAATATCGGGCTCGCGATATCGCTTCATGCGGCAGACGACGAGACGCGCACGCGCCTCATGCCGATCAACAAGAAGTACCCGTTGCCCGTATTGATGGACGCGCTCCGCGCCTATCCGCTCCCGCGGCGGCGCCGCATCACGATCGAGTACACGCTCGTGGCGGGGCGGAACGACTCGAGCCTCGAAGCCAAGAAGGTCGCGAAGCTCCTCCGTGGACTCCCGGTCAAAGTGAATCTCATTCCCATGAACCCGATCGCCGCGAGCTCGCTCGAGCCGCCGAGCATGCGCGGCGTGCTCGAGTTTCAGCAGATCCTCTGCGACGCCGGGTACTCGTGCTTCATTCGAAGGCGCCGCGGAGACGACGTCAACGCCGCATGTGGTCAGCTCGCGCTCCTGGGCGCGAAGCCCAGGGTACGCGTCAACCGTATGTGATAAGGCTCTCGTCGTCTTTCATGGTCCCGTACATCCACGTCCCCGACCTGCACATCGGCCCGCTGCCGCTCCACCCCTTCGGCATTCTCGTCGCCACGGGAGTGCTGGTGGGCACGTCGATCACGGCGCGTCGGGCGCGGAAGCTCGGATACGACGTCTTGCAGCTCAATTCGTTCGTTACGTGGATGCTCGTGTCGGCATTCGTCTGCTCGCACATCCTCGATTCGATCTTCTACCACTGGGATGAAGTCGTTCGCCGGCCCTGGTCGGTCATCATGCTGTGGGAAGGCCTGAGCTCGTTCGGCGGCTTCGTCGGCGGCCTCATCGGGATCCTCCTCTGGAAGTACTTCGTCGTAGAAGACACGTGGCCCCATCGGCGGCTGCGCCCTGCTCCCATTCTTCCATTCGCCGATCTCGTCTTGTCGGTCTTTCCGATCGGGTGGATGTTCGGCCGCGCGGGCTGCTCCACGGTGCACGATCACCCGGGCGCGCGAACCACGGCCGACACGTTCCTCGCGGTCGCGTATCCGAGACACCCGGGCGACGGCGTGGTCACGAAGTTCGGATTCATCGAGTTCATTCACGGGCACGATCCGCGCTTCGACCTCGGTTTTCTTGAGCTCATCTTCACGATCATCCTCGCGGCCAGCTTCGCGCTCGCCTGGCGGCGGCGGCTGCCGATCGGCACCTACGTCATCGCTTCGGGCCTCGCGTACGCGCCGGTGCGGTTCGCGATGGACTTCCTCCGCATCCCCGCCAACGACGGGGGCGACACGCGCTACGGCGATCTCACCCCGGCGCAGTGGTCGTGCATCGTGCTGTTCCTCTATGCCGTCGCCATGATCTTCTACGTGCGCCGCCTGCACGCGCGCGGCGTCGACCTCTCGCAGAGCCTTCGAGAACCCCTGGTGGACGCGCCCACCGGGGCGAAGGCGCCCGCCTAGAAGCCCCTCTGAGCATCTGCGGGCAACCGCTCACCTCAGGTCAGCGTCGCGAGCCAGAGGCGGGCCCCGAAGACGACCGGCTTGCGCGGACCGAAGCCGAACAGCAGATCGAGGGTCCTGCGGATGCGATCGCGCCGATAGCGCGCTCGATGAATGCCCCAGGTGTTGAATACACACGCGTCGCCGGGCTGGAGCTCGATCCGGACCGGTCCCGACGCGAGCTTGGTGTTCCGCACGGCTCCCTTGAGCACGCTCCGCTCTTCCGGCGTATCGGGGCGCGCGTGCGAGCCAGGGACGTACTCGAGATGATCGTCGTGCGCGAACGCGACCCGGAATCGCAGGAGCGTCGGGCGCGAGGGGACGGCGTCGACTGGCGGGGCAGCGCCGTCGCCGTCGCGATGCCACGCGCCGTCGTAATCGCGCGTCGAGGGCTCGTGGAAATACTGGGCGTCGCGCACGTTCAAGAGCCCCTCGCCCGCGCGACCGAGATCGTGGATGATCGTCACGACCTCGCGCGAGCTCATGTAGTCCGCGAGTCGCATCCGGGCCTCCGGCTGCTCGACGAAATACTCCGGGGCGAGCAAGTCGGAGACGTGCGTGCCGAGATGGCCCTGAGCGCTCGACGCGGCGCGGACTTGCTGCAGCACGTGGTCGCACGCGTCCGAGAGCTCTCTCGCGCGTTGCGGTCGAATCAGGCCTCGCGCGATGAAGAACCCGTCTTGCTCCCAGGCGCGCCGCCGTACGATGTCGTCGGTCGTCATCCGATCACCCTCCGCTTCAAGGGTATCAGTCAGCGGAGCGTCGCGCTCCACCCGCCGCCGCCCCCGACCGCCGCTCGAGCCGTCCGTGACTCCGGCCTCCGTCGCGACGGGAGCGGCTACCCCTCATCCGGTGGCTCCCCGGGGGACGGCTCTTCTTGTTCCTCCTCGGGCTCGTCGGACGGTGGCGCCTCGGTCTGGAGCGATGTTCCCCCGACGGACAGCGAGGTCGCGAAGAGCGAGCCCTCGAGAGACAGCGGTCTGCCCCGCAGAACGGAGCGCGCGAAATCGATCCGCGGGATGGTGAACCGACCTGCGACGTCGCCGGGCGCGGGGTCCCCGTCTCCCGCGCCGGGCAGCGCGGCCTCGAGGACGCTGTCGCCGGTCGTCAGGCGGGCGCCTCGCGTCACCGGCGAGAAGACCGCGGAGACGCCGAGCTCCGACGGCGCGACCGCCTGGAGCTGGGGCCCGTCGTCGGGGTTCTGCGCCTGCGCGCCCATGTCGACCGTCACCTCGAGGTCTGCGACCTTGTTCACGTAGCGCGTGCCCTCCCGGACGCGGGCGCGCACGACGAGGCCGCAGCTCGTGGCCTCGGCTACCTCGCTGTCGCCCAGAGACCAGACGAGCGTCGAAAGGGTCGATAGCCCGCCGCCGACCTCCCGGTGTTCGCACTCTCCGCCGAGGCGCACCGACACGTCAGCGGCTCCGTCCACCATCGTCGCGCTGACGCGCAGCGCGCCGTGGACGACGTCGAGCGAATCGATGGTGAGGTCGAGGGGCTGGTCCGCCGCGGGGGCTTCTTCTGGCGGGTCATCCCCGGCGGGCGCCGCGCAGCCGGCGGCCCCCGCGATCAGCGACAGCGTCGCGAGCGCGCCACGAACGTTCATGTTCATCGCTACCTCCGGCGCGGCCGCGGAAGCTGCGCACGCCCGTTCAGACATCGAAGCGCAGGGGCAGGTTCCCAGCCACACGGCGGCGTTCTCTCCTGCGAGCCCACGCGGGCTGAACGGAACGGCCCAACCCCCCGGCCCCCGCGGATGCAGGCGGGCCGGGGGGGAGTGCTTGGCGATTCGACGAGCGACTAGCTACGCGGCGCGACGACCGACACGGACGGCACGGAGGCCGGCGTGGCGGGCGAAGCGGGCGTGACGATCGACGCCGTCGCAGCGGGCGGGGTCACCGGCGCGGTCGCGGGGACCGTGCCTTTGATCTTCGCCTTCTGCTTCGGGCCCATCGTGTTGCGCGCCTTTCGCGTCGCCGTGGCCTTCTGGACCATGGCGACCTTCTCTTCGGCCGTGAGCGCCGCGCGTGTTTTGCGCGGCTTCAGCCCGAACTCGGCGAGCGTGTCGATCGATCCGGCGAACATCGTCTGGAGCGACTGTCGAACGCCCGAGATCATCGGGGCGGTGTTCGCCTGAAGATCCCGGTTTGCTTTCACGGCGGTCTGCCAGGCGGCCCTGGTCAGATCCGCCGCGTCGGCGGCTTTGATGCGTTCTTGGAGGTTGGCGACGATGTCTACCGTCGTGTGCGTCGCGTTGCCGAACGTGAAGGAAGGAAGGCTCTGTTGCTTGGCTGTGAGTCCATCGATCATCTTTTGATCGGCGGTGTTCTGAACGTCACGATTGATTTTGCTGTTGATGCTCATGGGTCTCTCTCTCTCGTTTGCGTTGGTGTCGTGAGCTCGCCGCCGCGGAGCACCATGCTTCGCGCCGACGCCTCATGATCTACCGGCCAACCAGAGGGCCGGTCGGCCGAAAAAAACTTCGAAATTCGGTGCGGGCACCGGCGCTGGGGGGGGATCCGCAAAGGCGCAGAGGCGTGAAGGGTATGAGGAGCCGAGGAGGCTTGTGCCTTCTCAGTGGATAGAGCGGTGCGAGTCGGGGTTTGTCGGAAACATAGTCAAAATAGGTGGGATAGGGTGCGTTGGGTCGTGAGGGGCCGGGCTCCGGGAGGGGATGCGTCATGCCTCTCCCGGCGATGAGCAGGGCCGCTTCGGGCCGGGAAACAGCGTTCTCCTGACGAAGAGCGGAGCAACCCCAGGCGAGGAGGGGGCCATCTCCAGACCTGGAGGGCGTCGTCTCCAGAAGTGGAGAGCGTCATCTCCAGACCTGGAGAGTGTCGTCTCCAGGCGGTGAGAGCTTCGTCTCCAGACCTGGAGAGTGTCGTCTCCAGACCAGGAGAACTTCGTCTCCAGGTCGGGAGAACGTCGTCTCCAGACCAGGAGACCATGCCGGCCGCGCCATCGAGCGCCCTAGTCAAAAAGTGACGGCCGTTGCTCTCGGGGCCGGGCCGCATGTATAAAATCGCGTATCTGTCGTGGCCGAAAACAGGGGACTCGCCAGCGGCACTTCTCGCCATCACCTCGTGCTCGTTCCGGGCTTCGTCGGGTTCGATGCGCTCGGCCAGCTCGATTATTACGCGGGGGTCACGCAGGTCTTCGACAGCTGGAACGACCCCGCGAACCAGGACCCCCGGCGCGTCTCGATCCACTACTTCGACAACTTCCCCACCGCCTCCGTCGAGCTCCGCGCGACGCGCCTGCGCGGCTACATCGCCGAACGGATCGCGCGCGGCGAGTTCGCGCCCGGCGACACGCTCGCCCTGATCGGCCACTCGACCGGCGGGCTCGACATCCGGAAGGCGCTCTTCGACATGGCCGCCGACGAAGCGGCGGTCTTGACGGTCGACGGCTGCTGTCCCGTCCGGCACGACGAGATCCTGGCGATGACCAAGCGCATCGCGTTCCTCTCCGTGCCCCAGTACGGAACGAACATCGCCGATTTCGCCTATCGCTTCAGCAACATGATCCAGGGCCTCTCGGCCGACGCGGTCGTCGGGCTGCAGCTCAATCACGGCGCGCTCGGCCAGGTCCGCCGCCAGCTCTTCGCCCCGCTCGAGAGCAGCCCGTCGAACTTCGTGCTCGCGCTGGTCGATACGCTCGACGAGAGCGACGAGCGCTCGGCGGGGACCGCCGCGCAGCGGGCCCGCCAGCGCGAAGCGCGGTTCCAGCTCACGTCGTGGCTCGACAACATCGCCAACGACTTCTCGATCATCGAAGACCTGCGCAGCGAGACGCCTGCGAACACGGCCGACGATCCCAAGGTCCCTCCGCATCCGAAGAGCCCGGCCCATTTCAGCGCCGCGGAGCGCCACGGCGAGCTCGACACGTGGAAGAAGTACGGGATCAAGACCCATACGTACGCGTCGCGCATCCCGCCGCGCGACGTCGCCGCGTCGGGCGTGGCCCGTGGCCTCGTGACCGGGCTGCACTGGGCGTCTCCGTTCCTTGATTTCGCGGCCAAAGTCACCCCCCGCGGGCCCGCGAAATGGCTCCTGCCCCCCGTGGCGCTCGGGCTCGAGGCCGCACGGGCAGGCGAGATCGTCGGCCTGCCGCTCTTGCTCAGCCTCCTCGGTCAGCACCCGAGCCTCATCTTCGATATCTTCCACGCGGCCTGCGCCGACGCGCGCGGCCCCTTTCGCGATCCCGACACGATCGCGCCGGGCAGCCTCGCGCCCACCTTCCGGCGGCTCGGGTCCACGGCGGCCGTGGCGCGCACCGAGATCGCGGTGGGCGACAGCGACGGCGTCGTCAACACGCTCTCGATGTTTTGGCCCTACGATTCCGCCGACCCCACCGCCCATGGCGTCGACCTGGTCGACGCCGACCACGGCGACGTGATCGGGCACTTCGAGCTCAAGGCGCTGGCGCGACCCGAGCCCGGCGGACGGCGGTTCTATGCGTACGACTTCTTCCAGACGGAGCTCAAGTTCACCCAGGCCCAGTTCGACAGGCTCTGGAGCAGCGTGTTCGACTTCTGCGTGAGCGGCGACTGACCGTGAATCGATGAACGCGGTCGAGTCGATGGGCTCGACCGAGCAGGTGAGACCGGAAACGACCTACGAGGGCCCACGAGGGCGGGAGGGACCGATGGCCATCAAGCGATCGCTGATCTTGGCAGGCGGAGGCGTCAAAGTCGCCTTCCAGGCAGGGGTACTTCAGGTCTGGCTCGACGAAGCGGGCCTGACCTTCGACCACGCCGACGGGGCGAGCGGAGGCGCGTTCAACCTGGCGATGTGGTGCCAGGGCATGACCGGCGCCCAGATCGCCGACGCCTGGCGACGAACGAAGCCGGTCGACGGCATCTCGCTCGACGCCGGGCAGCTCGCGAGGCTCCTGTGGGCGCGCTCGATCTTCACCCTCGACGGGTACCGGCGAAACGTCTTCCCGACGTGGGGCCTCGACTGGACGAAGATCAACGCGTCGACCAACGTCGCGACGTTCAACGCGTTCAACTTCTCGAAGCAGGAGCTTGTCACCTTCTCGGCGAAGGAGATGAATGAAGACACGCTCTGCGCCTGCGTGTCGCTCCCGATGTGGTTCCCGCCGATCGCGCTCGGGGGCGACCAGTACATCGACGCGGTCTACGTGACCGACGCGAACGTCGAAGAGGCCATCCGCCGCGGCGCCGACGAGATCTGGTGCATCTGGACGGTGAGCACGCGCGGCGACTGGGGCGACGGGTTCGTGAACAACTACTTCCAGATCATCGAGGCCGCCGCCAACGGGCACTTCAAGCGCATCGCGCAGCGGATCGCGGCCAATAACGAGCTCCTGGCGCAGGGCAGGCCCGGCGAGTTCGGGCGCAAGATCGATCTCAAGGTCTTGCAGGCCGAGGTCCCGGTTCACTACCTCGTGAACTTCAGCCAGGACCGGCTGGTCGAGTCGGTGAACCTCGGCGTTCAAACGGCGAGGCAGTGGTGCAAAGACCGAGGGCTGGCGCTCCGGCCGGGGGGCACCGCTCCGACGGAAGTGCACACCGTGGAGACGAAGCTCCAGTTCACCGAGGTGATGAAGGGCTTCGTCGCCGCCGGCGAGGTCGACTACGAGGCCGGCGCGTCGCGGGGCAAGGCGTTGGACTCGCCCGCCAGCTTCCAGCTCACCATCGAGATGAACGGCGTCAACCGGTTCATCACCGACCCGAGGCACGAGGCCGTTGCCGAGGGCTGGTTCGAGTGCGCGGCGTTCGGCGGCCGTCGCCCCATCTCGAAGGGCACGTTCAATCTGCTCGTCGACGACGGCGATCCGCACCATAAAGCGATGTACTACTGCCTGTGGTTCGAGGACGCGGCGGGCAAGCCGCTGACGCTCCTCGGCTACAAGGACGTCAAAGACGATCCCGGGTTCGACGTCTGGTCCGACACGACCACGCTCTACACCCGCGTGCTCGAGGGGCATCGCACGCGCGACGAAGACGGCGGCAGCAAGGTCCTCGCCGCGGGCATCCTCAAGATTTACCTCGCCGACTTCTTGAAGCAGCTGACCACCTTCCGGGTCGAGGGGCCCACGCTGGCCGACCGCACCGCGGCCTTCGCGCGGTTCGGCGCGCTCTTTCTCGGCAAGCTCTGGGATGTCTATGCCGTCCAGATCTTGCCGTACGGGCCCATCTGACGCCAAGCGAGGGGAGCGGAGCCATGGCCTTCGACGTCATCGTCATCGGGAGCGGATTCGGCGGCGCGATCACGAGCTGCCGGTTGCAACAGAAGGGGTACCGCGTGCTCGTTCTGGAGCGCGGGCGGCGGTGGGACAAGACGAACTTCCCGCGCGGGCCGGAAGACGCCTGGGTCTGGGACTCGGACAAGCCCGAGCACTGCAACGGCTGGCTCGAGCTCCGAACGTTCCCGCACATGTCCGTGGCCGTTGGCGCGGCGGTCGGAGGCGGGTCGCTGATCTACGCGAACATCTCGCGCGAGGCGCCGCGGTGGCGCTTCGCGAAGGGGTGGCCGCCGGAGATCACGTACGACGAGCTGAAGCCCCACTACGACACCGTCAAGGCGTTCATGAACGTGCGCGAGGTCCCCGACAACCAGTGGACGCCGCGCATGCGCCTCATGAAGGAGGGCGCCGAGAAGGTCGGCCTCGGAGATCGCTTCCGGAAGCTCGAGCTCGCCGTCACGTTCGACGAGGCGTTCACGTACGACGACCTGGCGAAGGGCGCGGCGGCGAGCCGATCGAGCCTGAACGCGCACGGCGCCGAGCAAGGCACGTGCGTGCACCTCGGCAATTGCGACATCGGTTGCGACGTGCACGCCAAGAACACGCTCGACAGGAACTACCTCTTCGTCGCCGAGAAGGCCGGCGCCGAGGTGCGCGCGCTGACGATCGTCACGAACATCGAGCCGCTCGCCGGCGGCGGCTACCGTGTGTCGTTCGATCGACTGGAGAACGGCGCTCGGATCGCGGGCAGCGAGACGGCGAAGCTCGTCATCGTGGCGGCCGGGTCCCTCGGGTCGACGGAGCTCCTGCTCCGGTGTCGCGACGTCACCGGGTCGCTCCCGAACCTGAGCGGCTTTCTCGGCAGGGACTGGAGCAGCAACGGCGACTTCTTGACCCCCGCGTTCTACGCGTCCCGCGACTGCAGCCCGACGGTGGGGCCGACCATCGCCAGCGCCATCGACCTCTACGACGGGGACGCCGACGCGACCTTCTGGATCCAGGACGGGGGGCTCCCGAACCTGACGCGGGACTACCTCGATCGCATGCGCGCCGATCCGGCGACCGGCTTCGAGACCAAGGCGCTGCTCGAGTCGATGCAGTGGCTCCTCCGGCGCGACGACCCTCTCAAGGGCGTGATGCCCTGGTTCGCGCAGGGCGTCGACGCGGCCAACGGCGTCTTGACCCTGGGCCCGCGGTCGGCGGTCGACCCGCGTCTGCGCTTGTGCCTCGACTGGGAGATCGAGCGGTCGAAGGAGGTGATCGACGCCATCGTCAGCATGCACAAGCGGCTCTCGTATGCGACGAACGGCGAGCCGCTGGTGCCGCCGACGTGGACGCTCTTCAAGAACCTCATCACGCCGCACCCGCTCGGGGGCTGCAACATGGGGGTCGACGTGGCGACCGGCGTCGTGGACCACGCCGGTCGCGTGTTCGGGTATCCCGGTCTCTACGTCGCCGACGGCGCGATCGTGCCCGAGGCGCTCGGCGTGAACCCCTCGCGAACGATCGGCGCTCTCGCCGAGCGCATCGCGTCGCTCATCCCGTGATCCGCGGCGCTGTCGGCCGATCGCGCGACGAGCTCTCGGCGCCGGCGATGACCTGGGCGATGACCTGGGCGAGCGTCCTGGCGAAGGCGTGCACGTCGCCGGGCCATCGCGCGGACACGTAGTTGCCGTCGCGCACGACGAACGACGGCGTGTCGTCGTCCATCGAGTCGCGCTTGCGGCCGCTGGTCTTTGCCGTACGGTGCGGATCGTCGGCCGGCACGTCGAGGTAGTCGGACGGCGAGGCGAGCACGCGCTTCACGTCGGCCTCGACGCTGCGGTCTCCAGGCGCCGCGTCGGCGCCTTCGAGGTACGTGCGGTAGTAGTGCGGATCCCAGAAACGAAAGACGCGACCGACCGACCAGGCCGTGCGCTCGAGCGCCCACGTGAGCGACGTCGTTTTCTTGCCGTAAAGCACCGAGCGGCCCGTCTTCTTCGAGATGGAGTTCGCGGCGAGGAGCACGCCGTGGCAGATGGCGCCCACGGGCTTGCCGCTGTCGAAGAAGTCGGCCACGAACGACCGCAGCACGTGGCTCTCGAGGTACGCGTGCATCCCGCGCGCGCGGTGCCCTCCCGGGAGCACGAGCGCGTCGTAGTCGGTTACGCGAAGGTCGTCGTAGCGGCGGGGGCGCTGGAACGCGGGGTAGAGCTCGAGCTTCGCGTACGCGTCGCGCGCGGCGCGGTTGGCCCGGAGAATGAGCCCGACGAGCTTCATGCGGTCGAGGCCGGGCACGAAGCCCCAGAGGTCGAGGCCGCGACCGGTCACCATGAGGTCGTCGGCCTGGCCGGGCTCGCCATCGGGGGTGGCGAAGACGACGTCGTGTCCAGCGCCCTGCAGCACTTGCCACGGCACCGCGACTTCGGACGGATCGAAATCGTGGTTGGGGATCGGCATGAGCACGCGCGCCATCACCCGTCGACCATGGTGCAAACCCGCGCGTCCGTCCAGAGGCGTGGCGGGACACCGCAAAGGCGCAGAGGCGCAACGCAAAAGGGAGCGGCGGAGAGGATCGTGGCGCCTTTGCGCCTTTGCGGTTCTCTCGTGAGCGTGAGCGTCGCGGCGTCCGAGACCTTGCGGTATCGTCGCCCGTCATGGCCATCGCGTATTACTACACCCCTGCGGTGACCGCCTGGGCGGCGCGCTGCCAGGCACGCACCGCGTTCGGGCGGGTTATGGCTTCGGCGTTCAGCGGCTGAGTCGGTGGGAGAACCGCGAAGGCGCAAAGGCGCGAAGAAGAAGAAGAAGAAGAAGAAGAAGAAGAAGAAGAAGAAGAAGAAGAAGAAG
>CALFNG010000204.1 GCA_937902985.1 uncultured Myxococcales bacterium | reverse complement strand
CCATGCCCCGACGTCACGCCGCATGATCCGCTGCCCCCGGATTCGACAAAGAGCCCGTTTTCGCCGCGTCGGGAGAATCCAAGGCAGCACACTGCGCGACAGCCGCGTTGTGCGCGCTGAATTCGAGCGTGACGAGGCGCGTCTCCGCCGGCGCGGCGCGAAGCGTGCGTAGGGGCACCAAGGGCATTCGAAGCCGAAATGGTAGGCGATTCTGCCGTCAGCGGAACGAGCCACGGAACGAATGCCGCAAAGGCGCGCTATGTGAACTCCTAGAGCGCCGATCAGGTTGTTCCACCTAAGATTCCGATCACTTACGTGCAGGGGATCGACAAGGCATGCGCAGCATGATCTCGTCGGGGCCAGGAGGTACCCCCGCCATGGACCAATGGTCGCCGAGAGTCGAGTTATCCAAGCAAGAGGCGTTCATCATGAAGAGGCTCAAGCGCGTGCGTGCGTTGTTCGGGTTTCTTCGCCTCAATCGCCACGTCATCTTCGACGCCGCCTTTCAGGAGCAACTCGACGGCATGTACCGACAGACGGGGGCTGGCGACGAGCCACATCCGCCGGCGATGATGTGCATGGTCCTGTTGCTTCAGGGCTACGTGGGTGCGTCGGACGCCGAGGCCGTCGAATTGGCGATGATGGACCTCCGGTGGCAGATGGCGCTCGATTGTCTCGGCGCGTCCGAGCCGCCCTTTTCGCAGGGAGCGTTGCAGACGTTCCGTGAGCGCATGGTCGCCCACGAGATGGACCGGGCGCTTCTCGAGCGGACGGTCGCGTTGGTCCGCGGCGGCGTCATGAGTAAAGCCGAAGGACAGGCGCTGACGAACGCCGTTCGGGTGGCGATCGATAGCCGCCCTCTCGTAGGGGCCGGGCGGGTTGAAGACACGATCAACCTTCTCGGCCACGCCGCACGCAGTATCGTTCAGCTCGTGTCGAAGATCCTCGACCGCGATGCCGCGGACATCTGCCGCAAGGCGGGCATACCGCTGCTGCTCGCGCCGAGCGTGAAGGCTGGACTCGATATCGATTGGAGCGACGCGAAGCAGAAAGCGACTGCGGTGGAGATCGTGGAGCGGCAGGTGTCGTCGCTGCACAAGTGGGTCGAGCGCAACCTGGACGCCTACGAAACGCAGCCGCTCCGCCGCTTCATCGAAGCGATTACGACGGTGCGAGAGCAAGACCTCGAGGTCTCGGCGGACGGACGGACGAGCATTCGCGAAGGCGTCGCACCCGAGCGCCGCATCTCCATCGAGGACGAGCAGATGCGACACGGGCGCAAGAGCCGCTCGAAACGGTTCGATGGGTACAAGGAACACATCGCACGGGACCTCGATGTGCCCGCCATCTTGGCGTGCGCGGTGACCCCCGCCAATCGTCCCGAAGAGGAGGGAGCGCGTCCTATCGCCGATGACATCGAGCGACAGGGATTCACCCTGCAACAAGCGCACGTCGACCGCGCCTATGTGAACAGCCCCGTGATGGAGGAGGTCGTCGGACGAGGCGGCTCGGTGTTCGCCAAGCCTTGGGCGCTGCGCCCGGCGCGAGCTGGACTGTTCTCCAAGGCAGACTTCCGCATCGACCTGCGAACCAACACCATCACGTGTCCCGCCGGAGAGGTCGAGTCTTTCGAACCCGGCGGCGACACGGTGCACTTCGATCCCGAGGTGTGCGGTGCCTGCACCCTGCGCGCTGGCTGCACCCAGGCGGCGAGCGGCAACGGGCGCAGCGTTTCCATCGCAGCCGACGAAGCGCAGCAAAAAAAGTTCCGAAAGCTCCAGACCACCACCTCGGGACGAGCCACCCTCCGAGCACGCGTCGCCGTCGAGCATTCTCTGGCTCACATCGCAGCGCGCAAAGGAGAGACGGCTCGCTACCTCGGCGTCCGAAAGAATCTCTTCGATCTCCGGCGCGCAAGCGCGATTCAGAATCTTGAGGCGCTTCATCGATTGCACAGGGAGGCCGCGTAAATGGCTGAGACTATGATGGATTCAACCTATTCGGCGCTCTAGCGCCCGCCCGGGCGCTTCCTCTTCTTACCCGCTACCCGCCGGAGGCGGGATGATGCCCGCGCTCGTCCTTCCGCGCTCTGATGACCTGCATTGTGCCCCCGAGCGAGCCGCCCTCGCGCTGCTCGACGCCGCTCTGTCGGCCGCCACCGCCACCGCGGCCGTGCTCGCCGAGAACCCCGACGTCGCGACCCTCGGCGACCCCGAGCTCGGCCGCGACCCGCCCCTGACCACCCAGCTTGCCGCGCGGCTGGCTGCACGAGCCGATGCCTTGCACCGCCTCGTCGCCGCCTATCTCGCCGCCGTCGACGACCTCGAGCGAGACGACGACGCTCTGCCCTTTTGGCCCCCTCCCGAATTACGCCACCTGCTCACGCGCCGCGCGCGGACGGACCACCGCGGGAAAACCGTCCGCGCGCCTCGCGGGCGACCATGAGAAAGCGGTCGCGGAAAAAACGCGGGAGGCAACAGGTTGGTTTGGTGCGCCCCTTGTCGACCGATCATTGCCCGTCCGGATCCTTCAGCGAAGCAGTCGAGGGGGCAACGGCTTCGCGCGCGGCCCTTCGGGCCTTCTTGTCCGCCTTCCGCGCGGCCTCCTTCGCCGCGACGGTCCGCGCGCGTTCCTCGAGAGTGATGACGACTTCCGGCCACGCCCTCCCGAACCGCTTCTCGTAGACCTGTTCGATGAACTCGAGCAGCGGCTGCTTCCACGGCTCCTGCCGGTGGTTGTCGAGCCCTCCGAGCTTCGCCGGATTCATCCCGAGCTCGCGACCCATCTGGACGTGGGCATGCGACAGATGGTGGCGTTTGCGCGCCACAATCCACGCTTGCAGCTTCGGATCCGGCCTCAGATCCGGCCTCTTGCTTCCCATCACTTCGTTCCGCAGCACCCTCTTGTACATCTGCTGGGCTGCCATGTGTTGCGCCAAGCATCACCAGATGCCACATTCACCATAAGGTGTACGAGGGCTCCACGTGCAGGCATGGGTTCCTCGCATTCTGCCCCGGATCCGCAGTCTCGCGGCCGCCGGGCGGGTCCGTTTCACCCTCAAGGCGCTCCGTGAGCTTGCCGTCCTTTCCCTCGACGCCGACGATGCCGTCGAGGTGCTGCGTTCGCTCTCGAGAATCGACGCTGCGTGTCGGCTCCGGTCGGCGAGGGCGGGCGAGTGGCTGTACGTGTTCAAGCCGAAGGTCGGCCAATGGATCATCTACTTGAAGGTCGCGGTCCGCGACGACTGCATCGTGGTGTCGTTCCACGAGAACGAGGAAGACCATGACGACCCCGCGTAAGAGAGCCCGATCGCCCAGCCAGGTGCTCGGGCCCGACGCGTGCCCGCGATGTGGCACGACCATGAAGGAAGCGCGCGGCGTGCTACGGCTCCCGGTAAATGGCGAGGAGGTTGCCGTTGCGCACGCAACGCATCAGCGCTGCCCGAAGTGCAAGGAGGTTGTGCTCCGGCTTGAGGACGCTCGGCGTCTCGGCGAGGATGCGATCGCTCTCTACCGCAAGAAGCATGGGCTCCTCGCCGCTGCGGAGATTCGCGCGGTTCGTGAGCGCTTCGACCTCACGCAGGGTGATCTCGCGAAGCTGCTCCACCTCGGGCAGAACACCGTGTCGCGCTGGGAGGCGGGTCGAAACGTTCAGACGGCCGCAATGGATGTGTTGCTTCGCCTGCTCCGCGACGTGCCTGGCAGTCTCGAGTACCTCAGGAGGCACGCGGCGTAGACGCACTGGGCTGTCGTGGAGCAAACGCGTCCGGCGAGATGCTGCCGCGAGGGTGGCGAGGCAGGGTGGGTGCGCTTCCTCCGACGAAGTCGGTTGCCACCCGTCTCCAAAAGTGTCTCCAAGACCTGGTGTTCCGCTCCGGATAGCTCTCAGTCATTCACGGGCCGTTGTCCCGAATTGAGATGGGTGCAGATCCCCGTTTACTTGCACACTGCCGCGTGCAGCGTGAGCCGCAACACATGACTCAGGCTGCCTTCTTC
>CALFNG010000203.1 GCA_937902985.1 uncultured Myxococcales bacterium | reverse complement strand
CGCTCTACCACGCGCGCCTGGGGAACGCGGAGGCGGCGCCCCTCGAGGTCGAGCACGCCGAGGCCGAGGCGCCGCCCGAGCCGCTCGCGGACTGGTGCGCCCCGGGCTTCGACGCCATCGAAGGCGGCTGCCTCGCGACGCCTCGCGCGGGCCACGCCGCGTCGCTCATCGTGTACCTCCACGGCCGCTACGCCCGCGACGTCGCCGGCGACGAGGTCGATCGACAGCGGCGCCTCGCGATTCATGCCACCGCCAAGGGGCTCGCCGTGCTGGCCCTCCGGGGCCGCCTCGGGGCCTGCTCTGCCGCCGAGCTGGCCACCTGGTACTGCTGGCCGAGCAACGAGACCAACGCGGACGCAGGGCACGAAGTCGTCGGCGGGTGGACGCGGGCTCTCGCCGCCGCGCAGACGCGGACGGCGGCCCGTCGACGGTACGTGCTCGGGTTCTCCAACGGCGGTTACTTCGCGGCGCTCATCGCGGCGCGCGGTCTCCTCGACGCCGATGCCTTCGTCGTGGCTCATGGGGGCCCGGTCGAGCCGGTGCTCCCGCTTCGCGGCACGCCCCCTCTCTTGCTGCTGTCGGCCGACGACGACGTCGCGCAAGACGAGATGATCCGCTTCGACGTGGAGCTCGGGCGGGCACACTGGGCGCACGACAGCTATGCTCGCGGCGGAGCGCACGGGCTGGGTGACGAAGACATCGAGGCGGCGTTGACGTTCTTCGCTCGCGCGGGCGAGCCGCTGCCGCTGCAGCCTCCGCTGTCGCTCCACCGCGCCGTTCACCACGATCGCGACGCGGGACCCGAGGCGGGGCTCCAGACCGACCCCTCTCCGGCGGGCGAAGCTCCGGCCAACGAGGCTCCCGCCAACGAGGCTCCGACCGACGAGGCCGGGCCGCCCGTCGAGGCGGCGGCCGCGCCGCCCGCCGACCTGCCCGCCGAAAGCGAATGACCATGCCGTTCACGCTGGCCACCTTCAACGTGAAGAACCTGCTCGAGCCGGCGGGGGAGAGCGATCGCGCCCTCGTGTCGCGCAAGGTCGACGGCATCGCCGAGACACTTCGCGATTGCGACGCCGACGTCGTCGGCCTCCAGGAGGTGGGGCCGCCCGAGCTCCTGCGCGCCGTGCTCGATCGCTTGCCTGCTCTGGGGTACCGCGAGCCGATCGTCGGCACGCCCGACGCGCGCGGCATCCGATGCGCCCTGGTGTCGCGTCTTCCGGTCCTCGAAGCGACCATCGAGACGGCCGCGGCGCTGTCGTTCCCGGTCTTCCGGGTCGGCGATCCGGAGCCCTTCGGCGCTCGCATTCCGCTTCGGCGCGGCCTCGTACGCGCGCGGATCGAGTCGGCCTTCGGGCCGGTGCAGATCCTCGTGATTCACTTCAAGTCACCCCTCCCGGTGAGCCTTCGCGACGCCGCGGGGGCGGCCGTCGAGCCGGCCACTGCGCACGCTCGCGCCGAGGGGGTCTTGCGCTCGCTGGTGTGGCGCGCGGCAGAGGCCCTTCACGTTCGCAAGCTCGTCGACGGCGCGCTCACCGCCGATCCCCGCGCGCGGGTCGCCGTCGTCGGAGACTTCAACGACGGGCCCGACTCGCCGGTCGTTCGGGTCCTCCGGGGCGAGGGCGAACGCGGCGAACGCGGCGAACGCGGCGAACGCGAAGATGGCGGGCAGCTCTTCGATTGCGCGTCCGAGATCGCGAGCGCGGCGCGGTTCAGCGTCCTTCATCAGGGTGCGCCGTCGCGCATCGATCACGTGCTGGCCACGCGGAACCTGCACGCCCGGGTGGCGCGAGCACGGTTCCTGAACGCTGCGCTGCGCGACCACGGGGCGCTCGACCCCGACCGCGAAGAAGCCCCGACCCCCGATTCGGACCACGCGGCGCTCGTCGTTCGTTTCGAGTAAGCTCGCCGGCCCCGTCGCCCTCGCATCGCCCTCGCATCGCCCTCGCATCGCCCCGGTCCACTCTCGTCGGCGCCCGTCGCTTGCTCCTTCCACCGTGCCCGAATCGCGTCCCGACCCGCAACACGTCCTGCAGTCGCTCGCCCGGCGCTCCATCGCGGTCGACCTGCCCACGCTCGACCTTTGCTTCCTGGCCGCGCTTCATCTGCGCGCAGAGAGAACCGCGCTCGCCTCGTTTCCCGAGGATCAGCTCGTCGACGTGTTCGAGCAGGTCGTCGAGAGCGTCCGCGACGACGCGGCGCCCGACGCCGGCCCCCTTCGCCGCGCGACCCACGCGATCCGGCGCCTCCGCGAGCAGCGGATGCTCGCGCGGGTCGACGGCGCCGGTGTGCTGCGTGCGGGCGAGTTCGCGCTGACGCGCCTGGCGACGGGCATCGTCGCGTTCTTCCTCGAAGACGAGACCCTCACCCACGAGACGCTCACCGTCCTGACGCGCTCGCTCCTCGAGAGTCTGTCCACGGTCACGGCCGCCGCCCGCGAGGCCAGCACCGCCGAGGGCTGGCGGACGGGCGTCGTCGGGCCGCTGCGCGTCACGATCGCCGACCTGATCGCCGGGATTCAGAGGCGACAGCGTGGCTTCGACCTCCAGCAGGAGCAGCTGCAGCGCGAGATCGCCGCGCTGCTCCAGGCCGACTGGTTCGGCGCCATCGAGCGTTGCCAGTCGCTGCTCGACGCGACCAGCGCCACGCTCGGCGATCTGAACCAGGTCCTGCTCCGCGACGCGCACGAGCTGCAGTCGGCCCTGCAAGAGATCCAGGAGATCGCGGCAGACGCGACAGACGACGCGGCGATCGACGCCGACGAGGCGAGCCGCGCCATCGTCGAGCAGGTCGACCGGATCGCCGCATGGGGCTCCGCGCGGCAACGCGCGTGGTCCGAGTACTACCAGTACGTCCATCGCTTCCTCCGCGACGTCGTTCGCCTCGACCCGTCGAGGGTCATCACGCACCGGGTCCGCGAGTGCCTTGCCGCCAGGAGCGGCGGTCGCTTCGCGCTGACGGTCGCCGACGCGCCCGCGATACGCCTCCTGCGCGACGTCGTGGCGCCACACGGCGAGCGGCCCCCCGTGAAGCGACGCCGCCCCGAAGCGGAGCCCGCCCTCGCCGAAGAGCCGGCCGTCGATACCCAGGCCTTGCTCGAGGCGGCGGTGCGCGCGGCCTTGAGCGGCGGCGCCCGGGGCCTCGCCGACGTGACGGCGCGCGTCGCCGGGGGCCTTCCCGCGGGAGAGCGCTTCGTCGCGACGGGGCGGATCGCCCAGACGATCGCGCGCGTATCGCGCCCGGACGCGCGCGCCGAACGACCCTGGGTGCCGATCGAGGACGGCCTCGTCATCGAAGAGTGGGTCCTGCCTTCGTGGGGCCCGCAGGTCGACCTCCCGGGCGGCGAGGCGGGCGAGGCCGCCGAGCGCGCCGAGGCGACATGAGCGGCGCTTTCGCCAGCCTGCAGGACGCGATCGACGCCGAGGCGTTCCCGGCCGTCGACCTGGCGCTCCGCCGCGGACGCCACGTCGATCGCGACGACAGCGACTGGTACCCGTTCCTCGTCGACGCGCAGCCCTGGCTCGAGGCCTTCTACCGGCGGTTCGGCTGCGAGCTGGTTCACCGCACGGACGGCTACTTCTACCTCTTGCCCACCGGCGATCGCCTCGGGAGACGGCACCTCTCGTCGGGCGAGATGCTCGTCGGGCAAGCGCTCACGCTCCTCTACCTCGATCCGGCCACGGTGGAGCACGGCGGGGTGCTCACCCGGGACCAGGTGCTCGCGCAGCTCGCGGGCGTCATGGGCGCCGAAGCGCTGGTGCGGGCCCTGAACCCGAAGCGACGGCGCTACGACGAGCGCGTCGCCGAGGAGGCCGTCCGCAGCAAGGTCACCGAGGCGCTCCGGAGGCTCGCGACCCTCGGCTTCGTCGAGGTCGTCGACGACGCTCGGGTGCGACTCCGGCCCGCGCTCATGCGCTTCGCCGAACCGGCGCGCGAGACGGGCGCCCCCGAGAAGACCCTCAAGCGCCTGGTCGCCGCAGGGGAGCTCGTCTTGACGGAGTCCGACGCCGACGCCGACGAGACCGACGAGACCGACGAGACCGACGAGACCGACGAGACCGACGAGACCGACGGCGCCGACGAGGCCGGAGAGTGGAGCCCGTTCGCCGGGCCGGAGGCTCCCTCCGAGCGCCAGCCGCTGGAGCCCGGGGATCCGGAGGCCGTCGAATGAGCCGGGCGCGGGCGACCGCGCTCGCCCTGGTGAACTGGAAGGGCGTCTTCTACGAGCGCTACCAGCTCGATCGCCATGTCACGGCGCTCGAAGGCGCGAACGGGTCCGGCAAGACCACCGTCATGATCGCGGCCTACGTGGTCCTCTTGCCGGACATGTCGCGCCTCCGGTTCACCAACCTCGGGGAGAGCGGCGCGACCGGCGGCGACAAGGGCGTGTGGGGTCGCCTCGGAGCCCTCGGACGCCCGTCGTATGCGGCCCTCGAGATCGCCCTGGCCGGCGGCGAGCGCCTCGTCGCGGGCGTCCACTTGCAGCGCAAGTCCGAGCCCACCCTCGAGCTCACCCCGTTCATCGTCTCCGGCGCTCCGCCCGATGGCCGGCTGCGTGACCTCTTGCTCGTCGGCGACGGCGCCGACGAGATGGTGCCGGATCTCGACGAGCTTCGCGCCCACGTCGCGCGCGCGGGCGCTCGGATCGAAGTGTTCGCCAGCGCGAAGGACTACTTCGCGGCGCTCTTCGATCGGGGCGTGACGCCCTTGCGGATGGGGACCGACGAAGAGCGCAACAAGCTCAACGAGATGCTCCGGACGAGCATGACGGGGGGCATCTCGCGGGCGCTCACGTCGGATCTGCGCGCGTTCTTGCTGAAAGAAGAGAGCGGCCTCGGCGACGCGCTGTCGCGCATGCGCGCCAACCTCGACGCTTGCCATCGAACGCGCGTCGAGGTCGGCGAGTCGCGGCGTCTCGAGCGCGAGCTCATGGGCGTCTACGACGCCGGGCAAGCCATGGTGGCCGCCGCGCTCCTGGCCGCGCGGACCCAGGCGGAAGAGCGCTCGTCACGAGTCGACGCGGCGAGCGCGCTGCGAGACGACGCGATCCGTTCGGCGCGAGCGCTCGGCGCCGCCGCTGGGGAGGCGAAGGCCCATCATGCAGCCCTCGCGGCTCGGCTCGAGTCCGCGACGGCAAGTTACGACGAGGCGACCTTGCGCGCGGCGCGCGTGCTCCGGGCGCAGGCGCTCGCCGAGAGGGTGCGCGCTCTCGAACCGGACCGCTCCCGCTGCCGGGAGAGCGCTCGCGCCACGCGCGCCGTGCAGGAACAGGCGGCCGGCCTGCGCGAAGCTCGGCGGCGCGAGCGCGACGGCGCGGGAGAGGCTCGAGACCGCGCCGCGCGCGGGCTCGCCGATCTGCAGGTCGGGCTCGAGGAGCTGCACCGGAGCGTGCAGGCGCACCGCCACGCGGTCCGGCGCTTGAACGAGGCGCGTGACGCCCTCGCGGAGCCGACGCTCGACGAGTCCACGGTCGCGGGCGCGCTCGAACGTTCGCGGCTCGCCCTCCGCGACGTCGACGACCGGCGCATGCGCCTCGATCGAGACCTCGAGTCCGCGAGCGCCCGCCGCGCGGAGCACCGGCAGGCGCTCGAGGCATTGAAGGCCATGGCCGGAGACGTCGACGTCGCGCGCGCCCACGAGCAAGCGCGCGACGCCCTGGCTCGAGCGACGGAGCTCGAGACCCGCCAGTCCCGGCTGCGAGACCTCGCGACTGAGCGCGATCGCGCGTCGAGCCTCGCGGCCCGGCAGGCCGGCGCGCGCGCCCGCGCCGAAGCCCTGGGCATCGCGCCGTCGCTCCCCGACGCCGGTCGCCACGTCGAGCAGCGCCTGGCCGACGTCGAGGCTGCCTTGCGGGCCGCCGAAGACGAGGGACGCGCCGGGGAGCTGCGCGCGGACACGGCGCGACGCGAGCGCGACGACGTCCGCCGGCGGGCGAGCGAGCTTGATCACGCGGCCGCGCGGTGGCGGGAGATCGACGCGGTCGCGCAGCGACTCGAGGCGTCCACGGGCGCCGCCGTCCAGTCGCGAGAGGCGGTCGCGATCCTGCGGAGCCGCCTCGCGCGCGACCACGACGCCGCGCGCGAGCGGGTCCACGATGCGCGGCGACGGCGAGAGGCTCGCCTCGAACAGGTGGCCTCGCTCCAGTCGCCGGCCGTGGCCGTGCACCCCGACCTCTTGCGCTTGCGCGACGAGCTCGACGCCGAGCTCCTGTCCGCGCGATTCGAAGACCTCGACCTCGCCGAGGCTGCACGAATGCAGGCGGAGCTCGGTCCCCTGGTCGACGCGCTGGTGGTCGAGGATCCTGCGGCAGCCCTTCGAAGGCTGGCAGGCCTCGACCGCGAGCTCACGAGCGTCTGGATCGTGGGCGCCGACGCCTCGGGCGAGATCTCGACCGAGCATCTTGGCGGCGTTCCGCTCGAAGGGCGAGACCTCATCGTGAAGGAAGCGAGGGCCATGCGCGTGACGCGGCTCCCGGGCTCGCCAACGCTTGGCCGGCGCGCGCGCGAGCGGCGCTCGGAGGATCTGCGCGCCCAGGCCGACGCCCTCGCCGTCGAGATCGACGAGGCGATCGAGGCGCAGCGCCGCATCGAGTCGCTGACGCGCGACGCCGACCGGCTCCTCGAAGAGGGCAGGGGCCTCGACGCGGGCGACCCTTCGCCGGGCGTCGCCGCCAGCGCGGCGAGCCTCGCGGTC
>CALFNG010000202.1 GCA_937902985.1 uncultured Myxococcales bacterium | reverse complement strand
ACGATGAGCTGGCCAGAGTACGCGTCGAGCCGAGCCCGTGGCGGCATGGACATCGTCGTCTCAGATTCCAGGTCCGCGAGGGACCTCATGCGCGTCGAGAGCCGGCGAGCGAACCCGGAAAGGCATCCGCGGGTCCACGTCGTCCTGAACCTGCCCAAAGACGTGCGGCGCGATCTGCACGTCGCGCTGCCGCCGGGCGTGGGCATGGTCGTCGCTCCGTCCGCCGACAGGCCGGAGCAGACGGCGAAATTCATCGAGGGCCTGGCGGCGTCTCTCGTGCACAATCTGCCTCTGCACGCGGCTGTCGCCACCGCCGCGCAAGAAGCGAAGCTGACCGAGCTGCGCGCACCCCGTATCCGGGCCGACCCGGCGACCAACTGGTCGCTGTCGATGGGAGACGCGTATCGACACGTCCGCCAGCGCGCGAACGATCTCTATGGGAGTCGCATGGGCACCATCGAAGGGCGGTTCCGCCGGTCGGTCGGCGCGCATCTGCAGCGGATAGTCCCTCCGGCCCGCTTCGATCAAGAAAGCGACGCGTTCGTGCCGTTGACCGAGATGACCGACGCGCTCGCGAAAGACGAGGTCGACATCTACGGCATCCTGCGCAGCGGCGCCATCGACGTCCTGAACGCGCCACGTGCGGTCGACATCGCGCTCGATCGCCTCGGGGGCCGCGCTGGAGCTCAAGTCGCGCGCGACGACCCTTCCACGGTTTCCGTCACCACATCCCTACGAGCGGGAGAGCTCTACCTCGTCCGCGTCGAGATCGGCCGCGTCTTGGTCGGCAGTCTCTTCAAGAGTCGACCTCCAGCGATCGACGCGATCCTCCCGGAGACCCAGGGCGACGGTCACTGGATCGACGTGTGCGTCTTCGGCCTCGACTTCGAATGCGAATCGTCCGCGGTCGAGAAGCGCTGGCTGCCGAAGCGGGGGCCCATGCAGGCCGCCACGTTCCGGGTGCGCGCTCCGGGGGCGTCGGAGGCGATTCGCCGCCTTCGCGTAACCATCTCGCACCTCGACAACGTTCTCCAGTCCTTCATCGTGACCGCGATCGTCAGGGGCGACGAGGTGGAGCTCCGCCAGCGGGTCATCACGGCGACCCTCGAGCACGCGTCAACACGGCGCTTCGGCAACCTGTCGTCGAAGCAACCCCGCGCCGCCGCGTTCGTCGTGAACGATGACCCCGCGGGCACCCACACGCTGTCGCTGAAAAGTGGGGCATCGGCAGCCAGCGTGAACCTCGACGAGTCCCGGATCCAGGCGGTCATGCGCAAGTTCCGGGAGAACCTGCGGGAGGCCGCGGGAGACCCCTTCCCTCGATTCCCGATGAGCGTTCCGGCGGCCAGCACGCCGGAGCTCGTCAAGCGAAAGGAAGACTTCGCCGGGGTCGTGCGCGCGCTCGCGGCCCAAGGGGCCGAGCTCCGCCAAGGCGTCTTCACCCGGACTCGCAAGGCGCAGTTCCCGCTACTGCGCGAGATTAGGGAGACGGCGGGAAAGACGATCCAAGTCGTCCAGGTAAGCGAGACGCTGCTCGTGCCGTGGACGATCCTCTACGACTTCGACGTCGATCCGGCGCAGCTCGCCGGCCTCCCCGTTTGCAACGGCTTCACCGGAACCAACGCCTGCGCGCACGGCCCGAAGAGCGATGACGTTGTCTGCGTGCGCGGCTTCTGGGGAATCCGTCACGTCCTCGAGCAGCTCATCGCCCACCGCGAGGAGGAAGACCTCGCGGAGGTCGTTTCGGGACAGTCGACGAATCCTCTCGTCATTGAGCTCTGGGGGGCCAAGACGGGCAAACCGACGAAGGTGGACGTTTACACGCAACTCTGGCCCGACCAGACGCGCGCGCGCCTGCTGCTGATCCAAGGGCACCTCTCGGTTCGCGTGCAGTCGGGAATCCGGGAGCGCATCGTCGACCTCGAGCCCAAGGTCCTCAGCCACTTCCTGGTCACCCAGCAGGCCATGGCCTCCGAATGGAAGGACCCGCACTCCATCGTGCTCCTGCTCGCGTGCGAGTCGGCGGTCGTCCCCGAAGACGCGCTCATCGGGATGGCGACCGCCTTCGCGAGCGCCGGCGCAGGGGCCGTCGTGGGGACCGAGGAGCGCGTCTTCAGCGACTTCTGCGAGACCATAGGGAAGGAGCTGGTAGCCGGCCTCTCCGGGCCTAGCGGCGCAGGGCTCGGGCACGCCCTCCAGGGCATCCGCGCTCGTCTGCTCCAGGAGTACAACCCGTTGGCGTTCACGCTCACGGCCTTCGGGAGCGCCGATCTCAAGGTGGCGCCGTGATCGCATCGCGGTTCGTGGCGTGCTCTGTCTTGACGTTCTCGCTTTGTTCGGGCGTGCGCGAGGCGTTCGCGTTAGCGAGCATTCCGGTGGCCTTACCCGCCGGTTCCACGTCGATCGACGACACGCGCGAGGACGGGCTCCTCGTCCCACTCACCGTCGACGATGGATGGGGGGTGGACAAGGAGGTGAAGCGCGTCGCGGTCACGCTCGGCGATGACCACGGCGCAGGCCTCCTCGACGCCTTCCCCACGGTCGAGGTCGACGGACAGGCGCCGGGGGCCGTTCTCCGGGTCACGGTGACGCGCAAGCTCCTGGTGAAGCCGGGCGCGTACTTCTTGACCCTGACGATGGGGGCCTCGCGCTCGAATGCGCGCGACGGCGGGGGCGACCGGTGGACGGGCGAAATTGTGGTGCCGTTCACGAAGGTTGCTCCCACCCTCCGTGTCCCGCCGAGCGGTTTGATAGACATCGTCGTCTATCCTCGAGAGGACGAGATCGTCGCTCCCCCTATCGACGTCGACGAGATCTCGCGTCGCGCGCGCCTGACGGGGCTCGCGATCCGCCAGGTGGGTTCGCTAATGGCTGAGGGAAAGCCGGCGCCCGGGACGATTTCGTTCAGCGCGCTGCACGACCTCGACGCCGGCGAGGGCGAGACGGTCGTCTTCACGAACCCGAAGGCGCCGGTAACCCGAGCGGAGCTCGGTCGCTCGATTGGCACCGTCGAGGTGGTCGCCGATCAACTCACAGCCCCGCAGGCGATGACGATCGAGGTTCGGCGGCGGCTCTGGAGCGGATGGATCGCCGTCCTATTCTGCGTGGGAGGCGCCGTGGGCGCGGTGGTGCGAAGGTGGGCGCAGCGAGTCCTCGCGCGAACGACCTTGGTGAACGAGGTGGACGAGCTCAGGAAGAAGCTCACGGAGCTGGCGAGCCGATCGCTCATCGAAGACGCCGTGCTACTCGGGATGCGCCGGACCGCGATGGAAGAGGCGGCGAAGAGCGAAGAGGTCAACGCTCTCGAGAACGCGAAGAAGAACGCGGAGAAGAGCTGCGACCAGGTCCAGAAGAAGAACGAGGAGCTGCTCGCCCAATATCGCAAGCGGATCGAGGCGGACGATGCGCTCGAGAAGCTTGTCCTGCCGGCTTCGATCCAGAGCGTCCTGGGAGATCCCGCGGACCTCAAGAAACTCCTCGACTCGGCTCGAGCGGCGGTCGCGGGCGAGCAAGTGAAGGCCGTCGCCGACCTCCTGGCGCAGCTCGATGAGAAGATGCGGGCCTGCAGCGGTCCCACGAAGGCGTGGCTGGGGTCCCTCGAAGACGCCGCCACCAAGATCCCGGCAGACCAGAAGGGCGTGGCGGCGGAGCTCCGCCCGCCGCTCGAGCGAATGAAGGGGTTCAGGGCACGCGTAGCAAAGCTGGAGAGCGAGGCAACCGGGGTCCGACAGCTCGCTAAGGTGGACCTGCTCTTCGACGATGTGAAGCGTATGCGCGACCAGGCGCAGGGAGGTCTGGTCCAGCTGGCGCAAGCCGCGGATGTGCGGTTCAAGCTATGTCGGCCAATGGCCAAGATCGTCGCCGACCTGGCCACGCTGCCGACGTCGAGCGATCCGATCGCCGACATCGCTGCAACCCTGGGCGCCATGAACGCGATCGCGAAGACCGTGCGCGAGGCGCCGACGCCGCCCGAGGCAAACAAAGACATCCGCGCCAAGCTCGACACCGGGGACTTTGACGGCGCGTTCGCGTCGCTCGACGCCGCCGTCCCCACCGTGTTCGGTGGCGAGCAGCCCGTGGTGATGTTGCCGGCCGCCCCGGCGGCCAGCGAACCCCGAGCCGAAGTCGCCGTCGCGGAAGCGGCCGACGCCAAGGAACTTCCGGTCCGTTCGGTCGCGACGAAAGGCGACCGCTGGCGCGACAAGATCGCCAACGTGCTCCGCTTTGCCTTCGCCTATACCGCCCTTCCGGCATCCGCCTGGTACCTCTACAGCCCGACGTTCGTCGGCGGAATCCGCGAGCTCATGGCGCTCTTCGCTGCTGGCTTCGTGACGGACTTCACCTTCGACTCGGCCACGGAGGTCTTCGGGAAGATACGCGGGAAAGAGTGAAGAGGGACGCGACTGCGGGTTCGCTGGCTCCCGAGCCGCCCGGGCAGATCGGAA
>CALFNG010000201.1 GCA_937902985.1 uncultured Myxococcales bacterium | reverse complement strand
GGGCGACCACGTGCTCGCGTGCGTCGCGACCGCGGCGAGCGCGGCGAGCGCAGCTAAGGCGGCGGCCCCGTGCGACGATCGCGTCTGGGCCCGGTGCGCGGTGCGCGTCGGTGCGCACGCCGACGGCGGCCCCCCCGCGCCCTCGCCTCCCCGGGACTTCGAAGACGAGGAGTGATCCAATGAACGTCTCGCGGAGCATCGCCGACGACCGGAATCGCGTGTTCGAGTTCTCCGGCCCGCCCCGGCGCGTCGTGTCGCTCGTGCCGAGCGACACGCTCAACGTGGCGGCGCTCGGGTGCGCCCACGCGCTGGTCGGGCGGACCGACTACTGCGAGCTGCCGGCCGAGATCGCCGCTCTCCCCAGCGTCGGCGGCACGAAGAATCCGCGAATCGACGACGTGCTGCGGCTCGAGCCAGATCTCGTGCTCGCCAACCAGGAAGAGAACACCCGCGGCGATCTCGAGACGCTCGCTCAGCGCGGGGTGCGCGTCTACGTCGCCTTCCCGAAGCGCGTGGCCGAGGGCGTGGCCCACCTCGCGCGCCTGGCGCGGCTCTTCGGCGTCGAGAGGGAGCTGGGAGCTCGCGACCTCGTGAGGCGCGCGTACGCGGCCGTGAACGACGCGCAGCAGGCCCGGGCGAACGCCGCCGGTCCGCCGGTGCGGGTCTTCTGCCCGATCTGGATGCAGCCTCTCATGACGATCCACGGCGACACGTTCATCAGCGATATGCTCTCCCTCTCGGGCGCAGTGAACGTCTTCGGCGACCGGACGCGCCGCTACCCCCTCGCGGCGGACCTCGGCAAGGCGGCCGCGCTCCCTCCCGAGAAGGTCGAAGGTCGCGACGTGCGCTACCCGCGGGTCACGCTCGAGGAGGTGGTGGCGCGCGCTCCGGAGCTCGTGCTCTTGCCCGACGAGCCGCACCCCTTCACCGATGCGGACGCCGAGGTCTTCAGGTCGCTGGCCATCCCCGCGGCGGCGAACGGCGCCGTCGTCACGATGAGCGGCAAAGATCTGTGCTGGTACGGCGCGCGAAGCGTCGAGGGCATCGCGCGCGTCCGCGCGATCGTTGAGCGCTTTGCGTCGCGTCGGGCTTGAAAGGCCCTACCTAGAGCAAGCGTCGGCTATGTGGAACGGGTCCGGATCGGCGGGCGCCGCTCGCAGCCGGACTTCCGTCCGGCGAGCACGGCGAGCGCCGAGACGGGCTCGTTCCACGACGCCGGCGCTTGCTCTAGACCGCGGGTGTGGCTGGGAGGTCCGACGTGCAATGCCCGCACTTCTTGGCGGCGAGCGGGATCGCCTCGGCGCAGAAGGGGCACGGCTTGGTGGTCGTCGGGGGAGCCGCCTTCTTCTGGAACTTCGAGACGAGCTGCACGATCAGGAACACGCAGAACGCCAGGATCAGAAACTGGATGATGTTGTCGATGAACTGGCCGTAGTTCAGCGTCGGGACGTTGAGCTTCTTGGCTTCGTCGATGGTCGCCGCCGGCTTGTCGCCGAGGTTCACGAACAGATTCGAGAAGTCGATCTTGCCGAGGATCAGCCCCAGTGGAGGCATGAGCACGTCGCTCACGAGCGAGCTCACGATCTTGCCGAACGCGGCGCCGATGATGACGCCGACCGCGAGGTCGAGGACGTTCCCGCGCGCGATGAAGTCGCGAAATGCCTTCAGCATGCGACGCACTCTACTTCATGTCGGGGGCATCGAGTCGCTCGCGAGCAGCGCGAACAGGGCGTGATCCAGCCACCGGCCCTGGCAACGCTCCGCTTCCCGCGCGCTCCCTTCGTAGCGGAAGCCGAGTCGCCGGATGACGCCGAGCGAGGCCACGTTGTCGGTGGCGGCGGCGACGCGGATGCGATGCGCGCTGAGCCTCTTGAACGCCCAGAGCACGGTCGCCCGGGCCGCCTCGGTCATGTAGCCGTGGCGGGCCCCGTCGGCCCGGAGCCAGTACCCGAGCTCTGCACTCTTGTGCAGGTGAGCGAGGGACTCGAGGCCCACGACGCCCAGGAAGCGCCGGGTCGACCGATCGCGGATGGCGAACCGCAGCGCCCGCGCGTGGTCCCAGTCGCTGGCGCTGGCTTCGCAGTAGCGCCAGCTCGCGTCGAGGTCCGTGTTGAACGGCACCCAGGGCAACCACTTCTCGAGGTGCGCACGCGACGCGTCGACCGCGTTCCACAAGTCGGGAGCATCGGCCGGTTCGACCGGAACGAGGAGCAATCGCGGCGTATCGATCGGACGGTGGCGAAGTTCGGCGCGAGGCGGAACGACCAGCATGTTTTCCAGGAAGAACGTACGACGAACGGCGTTGGCGCGCGAACGCGAAACTCGAACGCGAAGCTCGAACGCGAACGTGTGCCGTCAGCTCTTCCGCCGGCTCGGGTAGGCGTCGACGAGCGCGCGCGGCGGCCGCTCGACGCTCTCGAGGGGGCTCGTGACGAGCTCGCGCGAGCGATCGGCGCCCTCGTGAGCGGCGCGCTCGTCGCTCGAGAAGTACAGGGATTCGCCGGGCTGCGGGTCGCCCCCGTTGGGCGCGATGCCGCCGTTCGAGAAGAAGCGCAGGCCACCGTTCACCCGGCGCCTCAGCGCCAGATGGCCCTCGAGAAAGTCGCCCGTCCGGCGGTCACGCACGGCGATGCAGAACCCGTCGCGGAAGTGGTACTCGGTGTTCCGCGTCACGAAGACACGGTGGCGACGGCGCTCGGGCCCCCCGTAACTCGACAGCTGCGACGGCTCTTTTGGGGATGATGGCGTTCGCGCGGCGTTCGACTCGTTCTTCATCGTCGGCCTCCTACCGCGCGACGATGCCGCCGGTGCCGCCGGCTGGCCAAGTTTCTCGCCCGACCTCCCGAGCGGGTCTGCACGGCCCGGGTGCTATCGTCGGGCCTGCCGCATGCGCCTGAAGGTCGGCCGGCTTCACTCGCGCGCGCTCCTGGTCGTCGCGGCCGCAGTGGTGATCGCCGTGGCCGTCGCGCTGTGGGTCCGTGCCAAGCGAGCGAGCGACGGAGCCGAGCGCGTGCTGGCCGCGGCCCCGAGCGATGCGTGGCTCATCCTCACCCTCGACGTCCCGGCCGCGTGGCCTCTGCTCGAGCCCCTGTTCGGGTCCGGCGGACCTGGCGGACCTGGCGGACCTGGGGGCCGGCTGTCGGGCGCCTCTTCGAGCGCGTGTCAGACGCGCCGGCGGCCGCGGCGGGGGGGGCGTGAGCGCGGGCAGAAGCCACCCGCCGAAGCGGCGGTCGGCGACGCCGGCGACGCCGGCGACGGGCCGGCCCCGCGACCCTGATCGACAGGCGTGCATCGGAGCACTATAAGAAGAAGATATTCGAAACGGAGAAATGTCATGGGCGGCGCAAATGTGCTCGAGATCAACGACCTGAACTTCGAGACCGAAGTTCTCAAGTCCTCGGTTCCTTTCCTCCTCGATTTCAGCGCGACCTGGTGTGGGCCGTGCAAGGTTCTCTCGCCCATCGTCGACAAGCTGGCCGACGAGTTCACGGGCAAGGTTCGCGTGGGCAAGCTCGACATCGACGAGTCGCCCGGCGTCGCGACCAAGTTCAGCATCCGGGGCGTCCCCACGGTGCTCATCTTCAAGGGCGGCGAAGAGGCCGGCCGCCACGTCGGCGTGACGAACAAAGAGACCCTGGTCAAGCTCCTCGGCGTTTGACCGTCTCGACCGCCGGGTCGGCGGAAGCGAAGCGGTTCGCCAATCGCCGGGGGCCGGCTCGCATGTCGCGGATCCTCCGCTTTCTCGTCATCGTCACGGCGCTGACGCACCTGCCGGTGGCCCTCGGCGTGGCCGAGCTGGCGCGTCGCCTGGGCTGGCCCCTTCCAGCGCTCATCGGCTTCGCCTGGGCGGTCGCCGGCGTAACGCTCTTCGTCGGGCGCGCGCGCGCGGGAATGCCCGACCGGAAGGGCCGGCACCCCGCCCTCGTTCGCCTCGTCGACATCCCCTACTTCATCCACTGGTGCGCGTGCCTGTGGACGCTCGTCCCGTCGGTGCTGGCGGCCGTCTTCGCTCCGATCGTCGATCTGCTCCGCGGCTCACCGCCTCACGTGCCGGCGGGCGTCTTCATGTACGCGTACCTCTCGGGCCTCGCGGTGGCGGGCTACGGAGTCCTCGTCCGCCGGCGCTGGTACCGGGTGGTCGAGCGCGACGTGCCCGTGCCGGGGCTCGACGCACGGTTCGAGGGCCTGCGGATCGCGCAGCTCTCCGATCTCCACATCGGTACGCTCACGCCCAAGTCGTGGGGTCTCCGGTGGTCGCGATCGGCCAACGAGCGCGCGCCCGACCTCGCCGTCGTGACGGGCGACCTGGTCACGAGCGGGACCGATTTTCACGAAGACGTGGCCGACGTGGTCGGCGCGCTGCGGGCCAGGGACGGCGTCTTCGTCTCGATGGGCAACCACGACTACTTCGGCGAAGGCGAGCCGCTGGTCTCGCTCCTGAGGGCCCGCGGCGTCGCGGTCTTGCGCAACGAAGGGGTCGCCATCGAGCGCAACGGGGCGAAGCTCTGGCTCGCGGCCATTGACGACACGTGGACCCGGCGCGACGACCTGGCCAGGGCCATGCAAGCCCGGCCCGACGGAGCGACCACGGTCCTGCTCGCGCACGATCCGAACCGGTTCGACCAGGCCGCGGCGGCGGGCGCGAACGTCGTCTTGAGCGGCCACACCCATGGCGGCCAGATCGGCGTCCCGTTCCTCTACCGGTTCGCGAACCTCGCGAGCTTCAGTTACCCGTACAACGTCGGCTTCTATCGCCGCGGGCCGTCCGTCCTCTACGTGCACCCCGGCCTCGGCACCACCGGCCCCCCGATGCGCCTCGGCGTCCCGCCCGAGGTCACCATCCTCGTCCTCCGCGCTGCCTGACACGGCGTGCGCGAGGAGAGCTAGAGCGAGCGTCGGCTATGTGGAACGGGTGTGGCTCGGCGGGCGCCGCG
>CALFNG010000200.1 GCA_937902985.1 uncultured Myxococcales bacterium | reverse complement strand
CTGAGTGCCGTCGGGCCGCAGCGCCAGGATCAGGTTGGCGTTGAGAGCCTGCTCGATCTGCGACGCGGGACCGACCACATCGGCGATCAGGTTGTTCGGAAAGGTCTTGATGGTCAGGCCGAAGCCGGCGGCCCAGGTTGTCAGCTTGCCGTACTCGCTCGGCGCCACGCCGTAGTTCGCCGCGAACGTCGGAATGTCAATGTACTGGCGGTACTTGGTGCTCATCGGATTGCTCACCTGCGAGATGAAGGTCTTCAACCCGGCCTCGTTCTGCACGGGCAGAACGATGGCCAACCCGATGGGCGTATTGGGCGGAACGGGACCGACGATCGTGGTCGCCGGGGGCAGCGTGTAGCCCGAGACGGGCTGCCCCGACGTGCCCACCGAAGTGGCCGGGAAGCCGTCCTGGAACTCGAATTCGACGTTCTTGCCCGCCGTGATGCTGAAGCCCAGGTACGCTCCCGTGCCCTCCGAGTTGTCGGCGAAAGACAAGGTGCCCCGAGGCGCCGCAAGGAGAGCGACGACTTGCGTATTGGCGCCGACCGACGCCGCGGGACCGCCGGGCCCGTCGCTTCCGCCGACCGTGATCATCAGCGCGCTCGCCGTCTGACCCGCAGGGAGGATTTGTGCGAACGTACCGGTCGAGAGCGTGCCGGTGACGACGATGGTGGTCGCCCCGCCCGATTGCGCCACGAGCTGCGCGCCGTTCCCCAGGGTCACGCTGGAAAAGGTGTACGCCCCGGGTTTGAGATGGAGGATGCCGTTGTCGGTCAGCGCGCCGAAGCTGCCTGGACTCAGCGTCTGCTGTTGACCCTGCGCGACCGTAACGGCGGTGCCGCCAGCGCCGCCCGGAGGGCCCAGGGGCAAGAGCGGCATGCCCGAGGGGTAGGGCACCTGCGTCCCGAAGAACCCACCGTTGTTGGTCAACGTGTTGACCGCCAGATCCCCGGCGTGCGCTTGGCTGCCGAGCGTGGCGGTCGCCGCGTAGAGGGTGTGCTGAGGATCGAGCACGCTCTGGCTCCCCACCGTCACCTGCGCCCCGCTCGTGGCGACCCCGACGTCCCCTCCGAGGGCCTGATCCCCCGTCCCGAGCGTGATGTTCAGCTCGGAGTAAGCGACGAAGGTGGTCAGGTTCGGGGTCTCGACGGGGAATCCGCTCTGGAACGTCAGAAGGACGTTCGTGCCCGCGGTGAAGCTCAGCCCAGCAAAGGCTCCGGTGGCCTGCACGTTGTTGCCGAACGACAGCGAGCCGCTGGTGGCCGCGAGGAGCGCCGTGATCTGCGTGTTCGCCCCGAGCGACACCGCCGGCGGCGTCCCGCCCGCCCCGTCGGCTCCGGCCACGGAGATCGTGAGTGTGTTGGCCGGTTGCCCGACGGGGAAGACGTGGGCGAACGTGCCTGTCGCGAACGTGCGGGCGACGCGCACGGCCGTCGAGCCGCCCGGCTGGGCCACGAGTTGCGCGAGGTTTCCGAGCGTGATGCTCGAGAACGAGTAGGTCCCCGGATTGAGAAAGACGGTGCCGTTGTCGGTCAGCGTCCCGTAGTTGCCGGGGTTGAGCGTCGTCGCCTGTAGCGCCGCCACCGTCACGTTCGTCGCGCCCGGACTGGCTGCGAAGAACTGCGGCGGCGGGGGCATGGCCGACGGATAAGCGGCGACTGTGTTGTGCACGCCACCGTTGTTCGTCAGCGAATTGGTCTCGATGTCGCCGACAATCGCGCCGCCATTCAGGGTGACCGACGGCGAAAACAGGTTGTGCAGCAGATCGAGCCCGTCCAGCGTGCCGACCGTGAGCTGGCTGGTCGACGACGTGGTCGTGGCGACGCCGATGTCGCCTCCGAGGGAGTGGTCGCCGGTTCCGAGAGTGACGCTCTGCGACGCGTAGACGACGAACGTATTGATCGCCGGTGCGTTGTTGATCGCCGGCAGCAACGTCACCGCCTGCGTCGTCTTCGCCGTATGGTCTCCGGAGGCATCGGGGCTCCGGCTGCTACCGCATGACGCGGCGACCATGGTCACCGCAAGCCCGACGAGCGCGACGGCCGCAATCTGCAATCCTCTCGTGACACGCATCGCTTACCTCCCCAACGTTACAGGCCTTTTCGTCCCAGTCGGTCGCCCCGACCGGGATCGTCTCAAAAACCCCTCTGCCCGAAGCAACTCGGACGCCCGGCGGCGCCATTTCCCTCGAAGCGGCAGTCGATCTGAAGTCAGTTCGAATATGCGAACGTCCAAAATCGGCACTTCCCGCCGTTTCCACGACCCCGGGACCGAGCGAACGTCCAACAGCACGGCGCACGAGCGCACGCGCAGTCGTCACCCAGAGTCGGCAGTCTAAGCGCTCGTGGCGCGGTGTAAAGCAACTTCATTTCGTCGCGACGTGAAATCACGACGACGGCTCGTCGCCCGCCGAATGGGTCGGCGGTTCCAGTATGGACGGATCCCAAAAAGGCCGCCTTTTCGGACAGGCCGCTATTCGCGCGGCGACCCCTTGTCGCCGAAGCGGTTTCCTATGCGATAGCGAGGAGCGGGATCGCCGTGCCGTCCGATCCCCACGTCGTCAAAGAATCAGAAGGCG
>CALFNG010000199.1 GCA_937902985.1 uncultured Myxococcales bacterium | reverse complement strand
ACCCCGCACCCCGCACCCCGCGCCCGCGCTGCCGCGCTCATAGAGAAATGACTATTTGCTCCGTCGCGCTCGCATGCGGGCGAGGCCTATTGTGCGGAGCGGCACCAGTACGGCGCGTTCGCGGCGTCTCGAGGTGGTGAAGGTACGCGTGCACCGTTCCAGACGTTCTCCCCCGTGGTCGACAACGACTTCTTCGCCGATTCAGCCCCGGACGCTTTACGAGACCGGCAAGATCGCCAAGACGCCGTACATCCTGGGCAGCAACAACGACGAAGGCACTCTCTTCGAGCTGGGGACCACGCCGGTAACGACCAGGCCGGGCTCACCGCGGCCATCACGACGCAATACGGGGACGCCGGCGTGGCGATCGCGCTGCTCTATCCCCCCTCGTCGTTCGACGGCGGGGCGCCCAACCCGTTCCAGGCCGCGCTCACGCGCATCGTTGGCGACTCGACCCTCGTGTGCTCGACCTACGACTCGGCCCTCCTCGCCGCGAACCAAGGCGTCGCGGTCTCGATGTACAACTTCGACATTCCCGTCGTGATCCCGGGCGTCGTCGGTACCGCTCCCGGCGAGCTCTATCTCGGGGCCTCGCACGGCTCGGAGCTCTCGTTCGTGTTCGGCACGTCCCCGCAGTTCGCGACCGATATGGCCGCCGCGGGCATAAGCAAGGTCATGGATCGGTACTGGAAGGTGATCGACATGGGTGTCTCCTCGATTGGGGACGCCATGCTGGCAGAGCCGACTTGGCACGGCAACGGCCGCAGACGAGCCGGGGCCCGAGGGAGCGGGACGCTCGCGATCAACTGACCCGCGTCGAGCGCCGGCCAGGCCGCGATTTGGGAACGAGGCCGACCTTCGCGGTAGGCTCCCCGCGTGACGGACCGGTCGATGCTGCTGCTCCTTCTCGCGGCCACCGTCGCGGTCATCGTTCAATCGTGGCGCCTCGCCCGCCAGCGCGCGCTCGGGCGAGCCCACCGGGCCGCGGCCGCGCGCGAACAAGATCGAGAGCTTGCCGCGCACGCGCGCAGCCTTCGCGCCGTGCACGGCGAGAGGGAAGCCGTCACGCTCCTCGAGCGCGACGGCTATGTGGTCCTCGAGCGTCAGGTTGCGGGCTCGTGGACGGTGAGGGCCGACGGCGAGCCCGTCACGTTCGGCCTGCGCGCCGACTACCTCGTGGCGCGCGACGGCCGGCGCTACATCGCGGAGGTGAAGACCGGGCGACTGGCGCCGCGCCTATCGCACGGTCCCACGCGACGACAGCTCCTCGAGTACGGCGCGGCGTTCGACGTCCACGGCGTCGTGCTCGTGGACGGGGACCTCGACACGATCACGCACGTCGAGCTCGATCTCTTCGGCGAAGCCGTGCCGCGTCGGCTGCGGCCCGGGGCTGGAACGCTGGCGATCGTCGCGATGGTTCTGTTCTCCATCGGCGTCGCCGTCGGCACGGCGGTGCGCAGGTAGCGCGCGCTCACCCCTTGAAGGTCGAGGGGCGACGCCGGCTTCGGATCCGGATGAAGGCAAGCCCGACCACGGTGGCGATGGCGCCGAAGCTCCCAGCGAGTCCCCCGCCCGACTGCGCGGAGGCGACGCATCCCGCGCCGCCGCCGGCCGAGCCCCCAGCGCCGTTTGCGTTCGACGCGCCGCTCGCGGCGCCTCCGCTCGACGCCGCGCCGCCGCTCGTGGGTGAACAGCCGTTGTAGACGGGGCACACCAGGTTCACGCTCTGGGTCACGTTGCGGACGTTCGAGATCTCCGATTGATCGGCCGACGCTTGCAACACGAAGTCCTTGGTCATCGCGGCATGCGAGATGTCGCTGCGCATCCGGGTGACGCGCACGTTCGAGCCCGGAATGCCCGCGAAGAGCGCCGCGATGTCGGCCGTGCGCACGTCTTCGGCGCTCTGGTAACCACCCGCATCGGCGCCGGCGTCCGCGTTCCCGACGGGCAGATAGTCCTGGGTCGCGTCCGCGGGGGCCGGTTGAATCGAGCCTCCGCCTCCGAGACCGGAGCCGTAGTACTGCCCGCCGCTGAGGATGACGCTCGTGATGACCTGCTGATTCAAGTTGAGCGAGCTCTCGACCTCCCACCCCTTGCCCCCGAGCGCGGTCTCGTTCTTCGCGCGCAGCGTCGTGTAGTTGCTCAGGTTGGTCTTGAAGTCCCAAACGAGCGCGCTGTCCTCGATATGAAAGAACGGAAAGTTCTGCGGCTCGTACCGCCCGTCGCTCACGACCCAGATCGTGATCCCGACCGTCGCTCCCGTGCCCACGGCCGCCATGCGCAGCGGCAGCGACAGCGAACCGCCTTGCGTCGTCACCCGCACCGGCCGCATCGATTGCACGCCCTGATTGGGCAGCAGCTTCATCGCCAGGAAGTCGAAACCCTCGGCGACGTACTGGTTCAGGACCGGCACGACGTCGGCGGGGATGTTGAAGCCGTTCTGCGCCAGCCAGCTGTCCAGCGCGCTCGAATCGGTCGAATGCAGCTGCACCGTCGCGTACGGTCCGACGTTCTCGGCCTTCGTCACCGTGACGGTCGGGGGCGAAGCGGTCGCGCCTGCATTGTTGCTTGCCTGGCTCGCGCCCGGAAAGGTCCCGCGGCAATTGGCCGGCGGAGCGCAGTTGGTTTCGGGCGGTACGATCTGCGTCGCCGTCAGGACGTCGATCGAATCGAAGAGGACGTCCGCGCTCAGTCCCACGTCGACCGTGCCGTGAATCGGCAGCACCCACGCGAACGACGTCGGCGTCCCGGCGTACTCGATCTGGTCGTAGAGGGTGGACTGGGTCGTCGACACCGCCAGCAGCATGCGCTCGTCGGTGATGTCCGTGGCCGTCTGCGTCGGCGGGTGGAAGCATCCCCCGCAAGCAGCAGCATCACGCTCGGCGCAGACGGCCAGCGCCGACGCCGTCAGCGAGATCCCGATCAGAAGGGTCGTTCGATTCATGGTGCTTCTCCCCAGCGTACCCGCAGGCCGTCTCGCTTTGCACTGCACCGAACGCGCCGGGCAGGCGCGACACCGAAGCTCTTCACCCGAAAGGGGTATGGCAACCGCCCACCCGGGCTCCTCCCTGACACGGCGGACTTGGCTGGCGCAGCCTGGCACAGCGGAAAACGCGAGACGGCAGCTCCTTTTCAGCGACCGCGCGATCTGGCGTACGGTGGAGTGGAGCTTGCTATCGGCCAGAGCCAGATGCGCGCAGTTTCCAGGCTGAATACGCCACGGCCCGCGTGGTCCTGGCCACGGATCGCGTGGGCGCCCGCCTTGCTCCTCGCAGGCGCGGCCTGTCGCCGCCCGGACCCCAGCCAGCTCGTCGTCGGGATCCAGAGCGATCCCATGGGAGGCGTCGTCTCGGCGCTCCACGTGGTGATCCATCAGGCCGGCGCCCTCGTGACCGACGAGGTGATCAAGCCTCCGCGCGGTTCGAAGGTGGGATTCCCCCAGCCCTGGGAGAAGACGCTCGCGGGGACGGGCACAGGGACGACAGCCGGTGCCGAGGTCGACGTCGAAGTCGACGCCGTCGGCGATCCTGCGGCCGCCGCGCCGCTCATCAAGCGGCTCTCGTCGACACACTTCGCGCCCGGCAAGATGGCTCTCCTGCGGATTCCCCTCGAGTCCCGGTGCATCGTGTATCCGGCGATCCCGCGCGGGGCGAGCAAGGTCCCCGGGCCGCTCAGCGGACCCACGTGCACGGCCCCGGCCACCTGCATCTCCGGGGTCTGTCAGTCGTCGAGCGTCCCTCCGGCCCGTCTCGAGCCCTATGCCCCGAACTGGCCCAGCAACGCGCCCGACCGCTGCAAGCTGCGCGATGGCGGTCCCCCCGACCTGCAGATCGGCACCGGGCAGTCGTATTATCTCCCCCTTACCCGCGGGCAGACGCTCCAGGCCGAGGCCGGCGCGCAAGGCGGCCACCACGTCTGGATCGCCACGCGAATGAAGAACATGAAGCAAATGGGGACGACGACCAAGATCGTGGGGGTTCAACCGCAGACCGGAGCGCGGATTCCGCCGACGACGCTCGCATTTGCGTATTCGCCCGACGAGGGGGGCTATTGCAAGCTCTACGGAATTCGGTACCAGCTCGACAACGAGGGAATCGACTACACCCAATTTCTCGGCAAGCCGCTCGACCTCACCGTGACGGCGACCGATCCGTCGGGGTCGACCATGACGGCGACGATCCAGATTCAGGTCGCGCCCACCCTGCTCAATCCGGGTCCCCCGCCGAGCGCGGTGGGACCGTGAGAGCTCCGTCTATCGTCCATGTCGCTCTCCTGGCGGTCGTCGCGGCCGTCGTGCTGAGCGCCTGCGAAAAGGCGCCGGCGCCCGCGGCTCCCCGCGATCGCGAATGGCAACTCCTCGCGAGCGAGCTCCCGTCGGCCCTGCTCTCGGTGAGCGGTCGCTCGTCGACCGATATCTATGCGGTGGGAGCCGACAAGGGGCAGGGGCCTCTCGTTCTCCATTTCGACGGGAAGGCGTGGAAAGAGCTGCACACCGGCCGGAGCGGCGATCTCTGGTGGGTGCAGGCCTTTCCGAACGGTCCCGTCTTGATGGCGGGGGCGAGCGCGACGGTGCTCCGTTTCGACGGTCAACGCTTCGAGCGAATGACCACGCCCGGGCTCGGTCGACAGACGGTCTATGGTGTCTGGGGCAAGAACGCCGAAGACTTCTACGCGGTCGGGAGCGCGGGCGGCAGAAACGGATTCGTCTGGCACTACCATGCAGGCGGGTTCGAGGAAGAGACGCTTCCGCTCGATCTCCCACGGATCTCCGGCGGGGAGCTTCCTGGCTTCTTCAAGGTCTTCGGCCTGGCCGACGAGGTGTGGGTCGTCGGCGCGGCAGGCGCGATCCTGCATCGGAAGGGGTCGGCTCCGTTTGCTGTCGTGCCGACGACGACGCGAGACACGCTCTTCACCGTGCACGGCGTGGGCGACCGCCTCGTTGCGGTCGGTGGGGCGGGCAACGGAGTGCTCCTCGAGGGGACGGGCGGGGGCTTCCACGATGCATCGCCGCCCGCGTCCGGGCTCATTCAGGGAATCTTCACGACCGATCGAGGCGACTGGGCCAGCGGGGAGCGAGGCGTCATCTACACCCGGGCGCAGCCCGGCGGAGGCTCTTTCACGGCCGTCGATCACGGGTTGGCCCTCCCGGCGGTGTCGTCCCTTCATTCGATCTTCGTCGACGACACGGGCGGCGTCTGGTCGGCCGGCGGCAACGTGCTCAGCCCGGCGCTCGACAACGGGATGCTCGTGCACTTCGGGGCGCGAGTGCCTGCCGTCGTCATCGAAGAAGACGAGGCGACCCCGGACGCGGGAGCCCCGGCTGTTTGCCCGGCCGCCGTGGCGGCCGCGGGAAAGACCGGCTCGATCGCGCGCCGCTGGAACGAGCAGGCACTCGCCGCGATTCGCGTCGACCTGCCGCGACCGCCGATCCACGCTCGCAATCTCTTTCATCTGTCGGCGGCCATGTGGGACGTCTGGGCCGGCTACGACGCCAAGGCGAGCGGGGTCTTCGTGAGGGAACGCCACACGGTCGAACAAGCTGTCGAACAAGCTGTCGAACAAACTGCCGAAGACGTCGCGCGGGCACGACGGACTGCGATCAGCTACGCCGCGTACGGCGTTCTCTCGCGCCGCTACCGTTCGGCCGCCGGCGGCGCGAGAACGATGGCCTGCCTGCGGGCGGTGATGCAAGACCTCGGTTACGACCCCGACGATGCCCGCGACACCGGCGACGATCCGATCGCCTTCGGCAACCGCGTCGCCCATGCCGTGCTCGCCAAGACCGCGAACGACGGCTCGAACGAGGCCGAAAACTACGCGGACACGTCCGGGTATGCGTCCTCCAATCCTCCGCTGGTTTACGACGCACCGGGCGCACCGCTCAAGGACCCCGAGCGGTGGCAGCCGATCAATCTCTCCGTCGCCGCGACGCAGAACGGCATCATCTTGCCCGCGGGCATCCAGGCTTACGTCTGCGCGCAATGGGGAGACGTCCCCCCCTTCGCAATGAAGCGCGCGTCGGCGTCGGTCCCGTGGCATGACCCCGGTCCGGTTCCCCAGCTCGGCGCGGCCATGAAGGCGTGGGTGGCCGAGGTGATCGAGAAGACAGCAGCCCTCGACCCCTCGGACCCCACGACGATCGACATCTCCCCGGGCGCCTACGGGCACAACACGCTCGGCGCGAACGACGGCAAGGGGTGGGCGAAGAACCCGGTGACCGGTGACCCTTATCCCCCCCAGGTCATCCGGAGGGCGGACTTCGCGCGCGTCATGGCGGAGTTCTGGGCCGATGGGCCGAAATCCGAGACCCCCCCGGGCCACTGGAACACGCTCGCCAATTCGGTGAGCGACTCGCCGGCGTTCGAGCGGCGGCTATTCGGCAAGGGGGACCCGCTGGATCCCCTCGCGTGGGACGTGCACATGTATCTGGCGCTCAACGGCGCCGAGCACGACGCCGCGATCGCCGCCTGGGATATCAAGCGACGCACCGCCACGGTCCGCGCGATCTCGCTCGTTCGGTGGATGGGCGGGAAGGGTCAGTCGTCCGATCCGAAGGGCCCCGCGTACGATCCCCAAGGCTTGCCCCTCGTGCCTGGGGTCATCGAGGTGATCACGAAGGAGAGCAGCGCGCCGGGAGAGCGGCACGCGCGCCTGGCGCCCTTCGTGGGTCAAGTCGCCGTGAGAGACTGGCTGGGGGAGCCTGGCGATCGGATTCATCAGGTCTCCGGCGTCGGATGGGTTCGCGCGGTCGAATGGATCACCTACCAGCGGCGTACCTTCGTGACGCCTGCCTTCCCCGCTTTTATTTCCGGCCACAGCACCTTCAGCCGCGCCGGGGCCGAGGTGCTCGCGAGCCTGACGGGCAGCCCGTATTTTCCCGGTGGACTCGGCGAGTTCGTGGCCCACAAGGGGGCCTTCCTCGTGTTCGAAGAGGGGCCGAGCACCGACGTGCGATTGCAGTGGGCCTCCTACTTCGACGCCTCCGACGAAGCAGGGCAGTCGCGTCTGTGGGGGAGCATTCACATCGCTCCCGACGACTTCGCCGGTCGCAAGGTCGGCCATCGCGTCGGGCTCGACGCCGTGGCGCTCGCGTCGAAATACTTCAACGGAGCGAAGAGTGCGCCGCCGCGCGAGTGACGCGCGGGACGCGCTCGGCCTCGAGCCCGCGCGGCGGAGGCGTAGAGCCCGCCACAAGGGACATAGATCGGAAGACCGTCGACGCTACACGCGGTGGCTGTCGGGAGCGCCGAACGCCTCGAGCGGATCGAAGTGGGCGGCTGCGCCGTCATCGTTGCGCGCGGAGAGTTCAACCTGCCCTGAGAGGGTTCGCTTCCCATCGCCGGGTGGTTCACGGCACATTTCGTGGTATCGCGCTTGCTTCCACTCGGCCGCCACGCCGGGTCGGAGGCCTGGCGCCAAATGCTAAGTATTTGGCCCGCGAAGATACGAGACCGATACCGAAGCAGAAACGTTCGCCGTGCAGCCGGGTCGTCGAAATAAGATCAGCTTTCGTGATCTCCTTTGGTTCGCCCGACCACATGTAGGGTCAGGGATAGGAGGGTGGGCCGAGTGGTCGGGCGCTGCACTCGGGACCGTGTTCCCTCACCCGCGTCTGCGACGTGGTGCAATCCCGGCACCTGTGATGGTTCACCGAGCGCTGGCGACGGGGCTCGCGGCGATGTCGAGAGAGCTGCGCGGTCCGCGGCAACCTCTCGGGAACGAGTCAGAAAACACGACCACCTTGTGGTGCCAAGCACGCCCAGAGCGCGCAACCCTCCGTGCATGTAATATGAGCGGGGATGGGATGGCGGAGGTTTTGATGGCACCAAATATTTCGAGGTCGGGAACGAGCCCGACGGCCTCCCCTTCGCGACGGGGGCCGCGTGCCCGCATCGAGACGTCTACAAGACGCGGACGCTTGCCAATTGCGGCGCCAATTGCGGCGCCAATTGCGGCGCCAATTGCGGCGCCAATTGCGGCGATGGGTGGCCACTCCTCTTTGGAGACCCGCCGATCCGCACGTTCAATGGAGAGAAGAATCTGCGGGCGTTGTTCTTGCACTGTCTTCAAGACGACAAACCGCTGCCAGACTTCTACGACGTCAACACGTATACGCAGAAATCCAAAGATCCGACGGACTCGCGCGTGGCGCAGAACTATCGAGCTGACCGCGATCCGTACCGCCTCACGATTACGCAAATCGTGAACTCGCTAATCGAATCGATCCCGGGCGATAGCACGGGTAATACCGGTAACGCGCAGGAGATCAACGCTCCGGCCATCGGAGACGCGGCCGACATGACGTCGATTGGCGAATCCTGATGCTCACCGCAGGCGAGGTGCTAGACCTCATTCCCCAGAGACCTCCGTTCCGCTTCATCGATCGGCTGCTCGAGGTCGACGATCGGCACGCGATCGGCGAGTACACGTACCGCAACGATGAGTTCTTCTATGCGGGGCACTTCCCCGGCTGTCCGATTACGCCCGGGGTGATCCTGATCGAAACGATGGGCCAGACGGCATGCGCGCTGGGTCTCTATCTCCTCAGCCTGGAGGCCCCCGACGAGGACACCCACAAACTCGTCATGGTCGGCACCGAGTTGAGCTTCGAGTTCCTGCGGATGGTGCTGCCGGGTGAGACGGTCCGGGTGACTGCCGAGAAGGTCTTCTGGCGCAAGCGCAAGCTCAAGTCGAGACTGGAGCTTTCGCTACGCGACGGAACGCTGGTGTCGCAGGGGACGATTGGCGGAGTCGGGGTCCCCCGCGTCGAGGTCGGTCACATCTAACACTACTCAGCCGGATCCCGTCCACGCGCGGGCGCACGTATCTGGTGGGGTGACGAA
>CALFNG010000198.1 GCA_937902985.1 uncultured Myxococcales bacterium | reverse complement strand
CGGCGCGCCCATGGTCTTCGGCTATCCGGGTTTCGGCGACGCGCCCGCCGACTCGTCGCTCCGCTCGCTGTCGGACCTCTACGACGCGCTGCTGGCGACGTTGCCGGAGCGTTTCCATCTCGTCGCCCAATCGATGGGGAACGTCCTCGCGCTGCGCATCGCGATCGAGCACCCCGAGCGCGTCGCGAGCCTGGTCTGCTGCGCGGTCTCCGGCGGCATTGACGTGCGGGCTCTCGGCGGCGCCGAGTGGCGGCCCACGTTTCGCGCGGAGCAACCGCTCGTTCCGAGCTGGTTCCTCGATGACGCGAGCGACTTCACGGCGCGCCTCGCGTCTCTGGGTCCGACTCTCGTTCTCTCGGGCGACGCCGATCCGCTCAGCCCCGTGACGGTCGGGGAGTTCTTGCGCGATCGGGTCCCGTCGTCCCGCCTCGAGGTGGTCACGGGCGGCACGCACCATATGGCCTTCGACGAGCCCGACCGCGTCGCCGAGCTCATCGGTCCTTTCGTGGGGAACGTGCCGCGTTGACCGGGGCCGGCCCGCGATCTCGCGCCGCCCCGCGGCATTACGCACGCCACCCCTTCAAAGGAGACCCCGATGCCACTCAACCACCACGTGACCCTCGGCCGCGCTGCCCGCGGCGGGCGAGCGTCTCACCGGCACCGTCGGCGACACCGTCTTTCGGCCCTGGCTCATCGCGTTCATGCCCGCCGTGGGCGCCCTCGGCGGCGGCCTCCTGTCGCGGTACGCGCCGGAGACGCGCGGTGGGGGCGCCGACGCCATCATCGAGGCGTTCCACACGCGGCGCGGATACGTGCGGCGGCGCGTCCCCGCCATCAAGGCGCTGGCGTCGATCCTCACGCTCGGCTTCGGCGGGTCCGGCGGTCGCGAGGGACCGACGATGCAGATCAGCGGCGCCATCGGCTCCATCGTCGCGCAGTACCTGCGGCTCTCCGATCGCGAGCGCCGCATCCTGCTCGTCGCGGGCACGGCCGCGGGCATGGCCGCCGTCTTCCGCACGCCGCTCGGCGCGGCGCTCTTCGCCGTCGAAGTGCTCCATCGCGACGACTTCGAGAGCGAAGCCCTGGTCCCCTCGGTCCTCGCGAGCGTCGTCGCGTACTCCGTGTTCATCTCGATCTTCGGCGAGTCCACGCTCTTCGCCCATGCGGCCAAGTACCCGTTCATTCCGACGCATTTGCCGCTCTATGCCCTGCTCGCCGTCATGATCTCCCTGGTCGCGTCGATCTTCCTCTCGTCGCTCCAGTCCGTTCAACGCGCGGCGGCTCGCCTGCCGGGCCCCGACTGGTGCAAGCCCGCCATCGGGGGTCTCCTCCTCGGGATCGGCGCGGTGCCGGTGGTCGTCTTCGTCGGCAAGCAGGTGGGGCGCGAGGGCATGGGCCTCGGCCTGCTCGGCGGCGGCTACGGCGCCGCCCAGATCGCGATCACGGGCTCGTCGTGGTTTCCCACCGGGTGGCGAGGCGTCGAGCTGCTGGCGCTCCTCGGGAGCGCCAAGATCATCGCGACTTCGCTCACGGTCGGCTCCGGCGGCAGCGCGGGCGACTTCGGACCGTCGCTCGTCATCGGCGGCATCTTCGGCGGAGCGTTCGGCCGCGCCGCTCAGCTCCTCTTGCACGACCCCCGCATCGACCCCGGCGCGTTCGCCCTCGTGGGCATGGGCACTTTTTACGGCGGCCTGGCCCATGTGCCGATCGCGTCGCTCGTCATGGTGTGCGAGCTCGCTGGCAGCTACGACCTGCTCGTGCCGCTCATGCTCGCCTCGGGCATCAGCTTCATCGCGCTCCGCACGCGCACCCTCTATCACGCGCAGCGAGGCTCGTGGCGCGACTCACCGGCCCACCACGACGAGCTCATTCGCGACGTCCTGCGCGATATGCGCGTCGGCGCGTGCGTCGTGAAGGACCGGCCGTACGTCTACTTCGAGCGCTCGACGAGGGCCGACGAAGTGATCCGGCGCGTGGCCGAGGGCGGGTGGCAAGACGTGTTCCCCGTGCTCTCCGAGGACCGGAAGGTCGTCGGCGTGATCACGACCGACGTCCTGCGAATGGCCGCCCAGGAGCCGGAGATCGCGCGGATCGCGATCGCCGACGACCTCATGCTGCCGCCGTTCGTCGTGGGGGAAGGGGAGGACGTGGGCGCCGCGCTCGACGTTCTCCTCGTGCGCGGCGCGCGCGAGATCGTCGTTGTCGACGACGAGCAGCGGGTCGTCGGGTTCCTCGACGAGGCGGAGATCACGCAGCTCTATCGGGCCGCCACGGCGGGACGCGACCCGGCCACGGCGAGCGGGTGACCGAGAGCGCCGAGGTCGACGCCAGGGTGCTCGCGCTCCTGAAGCGGTTCGGGAGCCTCGCGTCACGGCCGTACTTCGGCAGGAGCGTTCCGCGCCGGATTCAATAGACGTCCGTGACCGGCTCCTCCGCCGGCGCCGACCGATTCACTCGCCGCTCGAGCCACCGGTGTGCCAGGAGCAGGATCGGCGGCTGCAGCACCCGCGCCACGACCGCGAGGATCAGGCACCCGCCGATGACCACCATCGCGAGAGGCCTCTGCGTCTGCGAGCCGATGCCGGTCGACAGCGCCGCCGGCAAGAGACCCGTGGAGACGAAGGTCGTCATCAGCACGGGACGCAGCCGCTTGACCGCCGCCTCGCGCGCGGCCGCCTCGACGCTGAGCCCCTCGACGTGACGCAGGCGCTTGAAATACGTGACGACGAGGATCGCGTCCTGCGTGGCGATGCCGAAGATCGAGATGAAGCCCATTGCGGCCGAAACCGAGAAATTCACGCCGTTGACGAAGAGCGACAGGATGCCGCCGGCGCACGCGATCGGGATGTTGGTGAACACGATGAGCGTGTCGAGCCAGTGCTTGGTCGCGGCGTACACGAGGCAGGCGACGAGCAGCAGCGTGAGGGGCACGACCACCTTCAGGCGCACGAGCGCCTCGCGTAGCTGGTTCATCTCGCCGGCCCATTCGACGTGCGAGTCGTAGGGCAGGTGAACGCTCTCGGCGATCTTGGCCTGAGCCTCCGCGATGGTGCTGCCCAGATCGCGCCCGCGCACGCTGAATTTCACCGGCGCGTAGCGCTGTCCGTCCTCGCGGTAGACCACGCTCGGGCCGTCCTCGAGCCGGATCTCGGCGATCTGACCCAGCGGGATCGCCACCCCGCTCTTCGTGGTCACGGTGATCTCGCGGATCGCCTCGATGCTCGACCGGAACGGTTCCAGCCAGCGCACCATCAGGTCGAAGCGCTTCTCGCCCTCGTAGACCTGGGTGGCGGCCTCGCCGCCGATCGCCGCCCGCACGACCGCCTCGACGTCGCCGGTATTGAGGCCGTAGCGCGCGCACGCCGGGCGCTGCGGCGTGATTCGCACCATCGGCTGCCCCATCGACGAGAGCATCCCCAGATCCTGGATCCCCGGCACCTTCGACAGGACGTCGACGACCTGGCTGGCGTGCTCCTCGTTGGCCTTGATCTCGGGCCCGAAGACCTTGATCGAGTTCTCGCCCTTCACGCCGCTGACGGCCTCTTCGACGTTGTCGCTGATCATCTGCGAGAAGTTGAAGACGACCCCGGGGAAGGCGCCCTTCAGTTCGTCGCTCAGCTTCTCGGTGAGCGTCTCCTTCGTAAGCCCCTTGCGCCACTCGCCGAACGGCTTGAGCGGCGCGAAGAGCTCGAGGTTCTGGAAGCCCGCCACGTCAGTCCCGTCGTCCGGTCGCCCCAGCTGCGAGACGACGGTCAGCACCTCCGGCCACTTGCGCGTGGCGTCGGTGCACGGCTGCGCCTCGTCGACCGGGCACCCGCGCACGATGCGCCGCATGCCTCCCACGTACTTGGACGACTGCTCCAGCGAGATCGACGTCGGCAACGTCGCGCGGATCCAGAAGTTGCCCTCCTCGAGCTTGGGCATGAACTCGGTGCCCAGGAAGTGGAACGACCCGAGGCCCAGGAGCACCGGCACCACGCCGATCGCGATCGCCTTCCACGGGTTCGCGAGGGTCCAGTTGAAGAGCGGCACGTACAGACCGAAGAGCCCGCGCATCACCGCGTTCTCCTTCTCCGCGCCATGCGCCGGGATGAGCTTGGAGGCCAGCACCGGCGTGAGCGTGAGGGCCATGAGCATCGCGCCGCCGATGGCGAAGGCGTACGTCGTCGCCAGCGGTGCGAAGATGACGCCGGCGACGCCGGTCATCGTGAAGAGCGGGACGAACGCGGCGGCGATGATCGTCGCCGAGAACGCCATCGGCGTCGCGACCTCGTGCGCCGCCGACAGGATGCGCTCCTGCATCGTGCCCCGGCCTTGCGCGCCGAGGTGCCGGAAGATGTTCTCCATCATGATGACGGTCGAGTCGACGACGATCCCGAAGTCGATGGCGCCGAGCGAGATGAGGTTGGCGCTCGTTCCGGTCGCGACCATCCCGGAGAAGGCGACGAGCAGCGCGATCGGGATGTTGATGGCCGTGATGAGGGCCGCGCGCGCGTGCCCCAGGAAGAGAAAGAGGACGACCGAGACGAGGGTCATGCCGACGACCAGGTTCTCGAGCACCGTGTGCGTCGTCAGCTTCACCAGATCGTCGCGGTCGTAGTACGCCTCGAGGCGCATTCCCGGCGGCAGGACGTTGTTCTCGCGGATGTAGTCGATGCGCTGGTGGATGCCGGCGAGCGTCGACCCCGTCTGCGAGCCGTAGCGATTGAGGACCACGCCCTGCACGATGTCGGGCACCTCGTCCTGCCCGACGATGCCGAGGCGCGGCGCGTGGCCGACCGTGGTCTCGGCGAGGTCCTTCACGCGGACCGGGACGCCTTTCATCTCGCTGATGACGACGTCCTCGATGTCACGAACGTCCCGGAAGAGCCCCACCGCGCGGACGGCGTAGGCCTGCTCGCCCATGACGAGGCGCTGCCCGCCGACGTTCTCGTTGCCGCTGCGGATGGCGCGGAGCAGATCGTCGAGGGACACGCTGTACGCGCGCATCCGGACCGGGTCGACGCCCACCTGGTATTGCTTGGTCTCGCCACCGAAGCCCGTCACGTCGATGACGCCCGGCACCTGCTTGAACTGCCGCTCGAGGATCCAGTCCTCGGCCGTCTTGAGGTCCATCGACGAGTAGCCCGTGCCGACGACCCGGTAGCGGACGAGCTCGCCGATGGCGTTCCAGGGAGAGAGCTCGGGCTCCGCGCCCCCAGGCAGGTGGATGAACTGCAGGCGGTTGATGACCTCCTGCCGCGCGTCGTCGTAGCTGACCGCCCAGGTGAAGTAGCACTTCACGTCGCTGAGGCCGAAGAGCGACTGGGAGCGCAGGTGATCGACGCCTCGCATGCCAGCGAAGCCGATCTCGAGCGGAATCGTCAGATAGCGCTCGACCTCCTCGGCGCTCCACCCCTCCGGCTGCGTGATGACGTCGATCATCGGCGGCACCGGGTTGGGGTACGCCTCGACGTTGAGCTGCTTGTACGAGTAGGCGCCGCCCGTCAGAAGCAAGAGCGCCGTGACCAGCACGATGAACGGCATCTCGATCGCGAACGCGACCAATCGCTGGATCACTGAGGCTCCCCGAATCGCGAGCGCGGCACGCGGCCAGCATACCGTAACGGCGACCCGCTGCTCGGCGGCCCCCGGCGACGCCCGGCTGAGAGCCGAGCGGTACGAGAGCGCCTAGTGTCCGAGCGCCCAGGGATAGCCGCCGCCCGCCGAGCGTAGCGGGCTACGCTCGACGGGGACGCCGGGCGTCTTGTGGACGACGCGGGGCTCGTGACGGCTTCGTTCGTTGACGGCCATGGCTCTCACCTGGGAGCGCTCCATGCGTCCGAGGCTCGGCAGGCTGACGATGCGCGGCGCTCCGCACCGGCAATCGGGGCACGTCGCGTCTTCCGTGGACTCGGCGATGCTCCGCGATTGCTCGAAGACGCCGTGTTCGCGGCACTCGTATTCGTAGAGCGGCACGTCGGCCCTCACTTCACGACGGCGAGGTCGGCGCCCGCGGGAAACCCGCGCTTCGGGCCCGCCGCCGACGGCTTGATGTCGAAGTTGAAGATCTCGGTGGGGATCGCGAGCGTGGCGCAGGCGTTGGGAATGTCGACGATCCCGCTGATGCGTCCCTCGACCGGGGCGGTCCCGAGAATGGCGTAGGCCTGGGCGCCAGTGAACCCGAACTTCTCCAGGTATTCGATCGCGTTGAGGCACGCCATGCGGTACGCGACGTGAACGTCGAGGTAGTATTGCTTGCCCGCCTCGTCGACGGAGATGCCCTCGAAGATCAGGTACGACGAGTACTTGGGCTCGAGGGGGCTCGACTGGAATAGGGGGTTCTTGATTCCGTATTTGGCGACGCCTTCCTTGATGATGCTGACGCGGAGGTCCAGATAGCCCGCCATCTCGATTGCGCCGCAGAACGTGATTTCGCCGTCGCCCTGCGAGAAATGAATGTCGCCCATCGAGAGCCCGCCGCCCTTCACGTAAACGGGGAAATAGACCTTCGAGCCCTTCGTGAGGTTTTTGATGTCGCAGTTTCCGCCGTGTTCGCGCGGCGGAACGGTGCGCGCGCCTTCCATCGCGGCGGCCTTGGCCGCGTCCGGCTTCATGCGGCCCATGTGTGCGGTCTCCGCGTGAGGGAGCGCGCAAAGGGCGGGGACCCGCTCGGGGTTCGTGTCGAAGAGCGCCTTCTCGCGCTTGTTCCAGGTGTCGAGGAGCTCCTTCGACGGGAGGCACCCGATGAGGCCCGGGTGCATGATTCCCGCGAACTCGACCCCCGGGATGTGCCGCGAGTTGGCGTAGATCCCGCTGAAGTTCCAGCACGCCTTCCTGGCGTCGGGGTAGTGTTCGGTCAAGAAGCCGCCGCCGTTCTCTTTCGCGAAGATCCCGGTGAAGCCCCACTGCGACTTGGGCAGGACGCCGACGTCGAGGATCTCGACCACGAGCAGATCGCCGGGCTCGGCCCCGTGCACTCCAATGGGACCGCTGAGGTAATGGACCTTCGTCAGGTCGACGATTTTCACGTCCTTCGCGTCGTCGTCGTTCGCGATCTGACCCCCCGTCCAGTCGATGCACTCGACGCGAAACTCGTCGCCGGGTTTGACCCACGAGACGATGGGCACGTCGGGATGCCACCGGTTGTGGATGACATCGAGCTTGCTGGGGGCGGTCGATACGTCGACGCTGATGAGCGTATCCATCGTTTATTCTCCTACGCTTCTCGTTTCGGTCAAATGGACAGCAGCTTGCCTACGGATTCCTCGTCGACCCCCTCGCGCGGACTCTGGTGGACGATGGCCCCGCGATTGAGCACGATGATGCGGTCGGCGACCGACAGCGCGAAGCTCAGCACCTGCTCCGAGACCACGATGGTCAGGCCGACCTCGTCTCGGATCTGCTTGAGCTGCACGGCGAGCTCCTTGATGATGGAGGGCTGGATCCCCTCGGTGGGCTCGTCGAGCAAGAGAACGCGCGGCCCGCTGGCGAGCGCGCGCGCGATGGCGAGCTGCTGCTGCTGTCCGCCCGACAGGTTGCCCGCGCGCCGCTTCTTCATCTCGAGCAAGACGGGAAAGAATCTGTAGATCTGCGCCGGGACCTCGCGCGTACCGGGCGGGAGCCCCGTCTGGACGTTTTCCTCGACCGTCAGCGTCGGGAACACCATCCGCCCCTGCGGCACGTACGCGAGGCCGAGCGCGACCCGCTCGAAGGGCTCCGCGCGCGTGATCTCGCGTCCGGACAGCGTCACGGTGCCGGAGCGCGGCATCAAGAGCCCGATGAGCGCCTTCATGAGCGTGGTCTTGCCCATGCCGTTGAGGCCCATGACCGCCACGATTTCGCCCTTGTTGACGGACATCGAAATCGAGGCGATGGCCTCGCTCTCCCCGTAGCAGACGCGGACCGACTGGACGTTCAAGAGCTCTTCGACCATTGGCGTCTTCCTCAGTGCCCGAGATATACTTCGATGACCTTGGGGTTCTTCTGGACGTCGTCCATCGAGCCCTCGGCCAAGAGCTTGCCCTGGTGCAACACCGTCACCCGGTGAGCGATCTGCTTGACGAAGTCCATGTCGTGCTCGACCACGACCACGGCGCGGTTCAGCGCGATCTCGAGCAATAGCTTTCCCGTGCTCTCGCGCTCGCGGGCGCTCATCCCGGCCACGGGTTCGTCGAGCAAGAGGAGCTCCGGATTCTGGATGAGCAGCGCGCCGATCTCGAGCCACTGCTTCTGGCCGTGGCCGAGGATCTCGGCGCGGTCGCGCAACCGATCTCTCAGGTAAATGAGCTCGGCGATCTCCTCGACCTTGGCGATCACGTCCGGGGTCCTTCGAAACCGCCACGCGGACCACGACGTCCGGTTGTCGGGGAACGCCATCTCCAGGTTCTCGAACACCGTGAGCGACTCGTAGACCGACGGCGTCTGGAACTTGCGCCCCACACCGGCTCGGACAATCTGGTATTCGCGCATCCCCGTAAGCTGGAGATCCTTGAAGCGCACGTGGCCCTTCGTCGGCTGCGTCTTGCCCGTGATGAGATCGAGGAGCGTGGTCTTTCCGGCGCCGTTCGGGCCGATGATCGCCCTCACTTCGCCCTTGTTGACGTAGAACGAGAGGTCGTCGACCGCCTTGAACCCGTCGAACGAGACGCTCAGCCCGGTGGTTTCGAGCAAGTGCCGGTTCGGCGCGGCGGCCACCGAAGACTGGCCGAGCGGGGGGCTCATTGGCTACCCGCGTTGGTCTGCGGCGCGCTCGGTGCGGCAGGTGGGACAAGGGCCGCGGGCTTCTTGCGCTTGCGCGCGAAGCCGCTCGCGCGTGTGAGCAGCCCATGGAGGGCCTTTCGCAGGTCGAGGCCCGCGAGGCCGTCGGGGAAGATCATGACCACGGCGATGAAGAGGGCGCCGATGACGAACAGCCATAGCTCGGGGAACGCCTCCGAGAAGTAGGTCTTGCCGTAGTTGACGATGAGCGTCCCGTAGACGGCGCCGAGCAGAGAGGTCCGGCCGCCCACCGCCGCGCAGATCACCATCTCGATCGAAGGGACGATTCCCACGAACGATGGCGACATGAAGCCGACCTGCAAGGTGAACATCGCGCCGCCGACGGCCGAGAACGCGGCGGCCAAGACGAAGACGACGGTCTTGATGTTGGCGACGTCGTACCCGGTGAAGAGCACCCGCTCTTCCCGGTCCCGTACCGCGAGCAACAGGCGCCCCAGCTTGCTGCGAATGATCGAGAACGACAGCGCAATGGCCCCGAGGAGCAGCGCCGCGTTCACGAAGTAGAGGATCATCTTCGCCGAGTCGCTCCGGATGTCCCAGCCGTGCAGGGTCTTCAGGTCCGTGATCCCGTTGACCCCGCCGGTGTAGCCCTGCTGGCCGATGATGAGGATGGAGAGAATGGCCGCCACGGCCTGCGTGATGATGGCGAAGTAGACGCCGCCCACCCGGCGCTTGAACATCGCGGCGCTGAGCGCGAGCGCGAGGACGCTCGGAACGAGCGGAATCGCGACGACCGTCAAGAAGAGGCTCTTGAAGGGCACCCAGAAGGCGGGCAGCTTCGTCAGCTGATTCCAGTCCATGAAATCGGGGATTCCCGGCGTCGACTGGATCGACGTGCTCGCGATGTCGGACGCCTCGAGCTTCAGGAACATGGCCATGCAGTAGCCGCCGAGCCCGAAGAAGACGCCTTGCCCCAGGCTCAAGATCCCGCCGTACCCCCAGCAGAGGACCAGCCCGAGCGCGACGAAGGCGTAGGTCAGGTACTTGCCGACGAGGTTCAGGTGGAAGGTGTCGAGCAGCAGCGGAAAGCCCACGAGGAGCAGCACCGCCAGCACGCCGAAGTAGATGTTCTCTCTCCTTCTCGCGTCGTTGAACAGCACCGTCGTGACGTGGCGTAACGCGACCGACGCGGCGGGGCGCCTGGATGATTCAGCAACGGGCATGCGCCGTCATCTCCTGACTTTGAGAGCGAATAGACCCTGAGGCCGGACCATCAGGATGAGGATGATCGCCGAGAGCGTGACGACCTTGGCCATCGATCCGGTCATGAAGAACTCGGTCGTCGCTTGCGTCTGCGCGATGCTGAACGCCGAGGCGATGGTTCCGAAGAGGCTCTGCGCGCCCCCGAATACGACCACGAGGAACGTGTCGACGATGTACGCCGAGCCGCTCGTCGGGCCGGTCGAGCCGATGGTGGTGAAGGCGGCACCGGCGACCCCGGCGAGCCCGCAACCCAGGCCGAACGTGAGTCGATCGACCCGCGCCGTGTTGATCCCCGCGGCACTGGCCATCGGGCGGTTCTGCATCGTCGCCCGGACGTCAATGCCGAACCGCGTCGAGAAGAGCGCGAAGAACACGAGGGCCGTGAGCGCCGCCGTCAGCCCGATCACCACGAGTCCGTTGATCGGAATGTCGATTGCGGCGCTGGGCTTCACCGACCCCATGAGCCAGTCCGGCAGCTTGGCGCTCACCTCGCGGGCCCCGAAGACCGACCGGAAGCCTTGCTGCATGATCAAGCTGAGGCCCCAGGTCGCCAACAGGGTGTCGAGGGGTCGCCGGTAGAGCTTTCGGATCATCAGGTGTTCGACCAACAGGCCGAACGCCCCGGCGAGGAGGAACGAGACCGCGATGGACAGAAAGAAGTACCAGTTGGTCAGCCCGGGCAGCCAGCGCTGGCTCACCTCGGAGAGCAGGTACGTCGTGTACGCGCCCACGGTCATGAACTCCCCGTGCGCCATGTTGATGACGCCCATCTGACCGAAGATGATGGCCAGGCCCAGGGCCATGAGGAGGAGAACGCAGAAGGTGCTAAGGCCGGTGAAGGCCTGCATTGCCCAGATGGCGGCGTTCATGGGCGCTCAGGCCTCTCACTGGTACCCTTTCGGGAATGGATTGGGCTCGATGAGCTCCGACTCGTAGACCACCTTGTACTGGCCATCGAGCTGCGCTTGCCCGACGCGCAGCTTGCTCCAGAGGTGGTGGTTCGGGTGAATCTTCACGTACCCTTCGGGCGCCGTCGTGAGCTCGATGCCCGGCGACGCGGCAACCACCTTGTCGACGTCGAAGCTCTGGGCCTTCTCGACCGCGGCCTTGTAGAGCCAGGGACCCAGGTAGGCCGCCTGCGTCACGTCTCCGATGACGGAGTTCGGGCCATATTTGGCCTTGAAGGCGGCCACGAACTTCTTGTTGTTGTCGTTGTCGAGGCTCTGGAAGTATTTCATGGCGGCGTAGTAGCCGACCATGTTTTCGCCGCCGATCCCGAGGAGCTCGTCTTCGGTGACCGAGATGGTGAGGAGCGTCTGGTTCTGCGCGGTCACGCCGGCGGCCTTGAGCTGCTTGTAGAAGGAGACGTTGCTCCCGCCGACGACGATGGCGTAGACCACGTCGGGCTTCACCGCCTTGATCTTGTTGATGAGCGAGCCGAATTCGGTGTACCCGAGCGGGTAATACTCCTCCCCGACGACGCTGCCTTTGAGCACGTTTTCGATGTGTTTTCGCGCAATCTTGTTCGACGTGCGCGGCCAGATGTAATCGGAACCGATGAGAAAAAACGTGTTCGCGTTCTTCTCTTTGTGGATCCAGTCCAGCCCGGCGAGGATCTGCTGAGTCGCCTCTTGCCCTGTGTAAAAGACGTTCTTCGACTGTTCGAGTCCCTCGTAGAACGTCGGATAATAAAGGAGGCCGTTGTCTTTTTCGAAGACGGGCAAAACCGCCTTTCGCGAGGCCGATGTCCAGCAGCCGAAGACGCACGCGACGTGGTCCTCTTCGAGCAAGAGCTTCGCTTTTTCCGCGAAAGTCGGCCAATCGCTGGCGCCGTCTTGCTGGATGATCTTGATCTGCTTCCCGAGCAAGCCGCCCGCTTGGTTGATCTGGTCGATCGCCAGACGCTCGGCCTCGATCGAGCCAGTCTCGCTGATGGCCATCGTCCCCGTGGCACTGTGGAGCTGTCCGACCACGACCTCTTTCTCGGAGACCGCGAGACCCCCCGCGGCCGACGCCGTGGTAGCTGCCTGCGTCTCTCCAACCCCCTTGGAACTGTCCTTGCTACAGCCGAGCAGCGCGCCCGTTGCAGCCAAGACGACGGCGAGGCCGGCGGAAAGCGTCTTTGTGGATAAAGGACTGTGCATCGAGACCTCCGTGAGAGTGCCTTCGTGTGCCGATTCGTGAGTTCTAGATAATCGGCCGAATGTTTCATTGTGGTTTGCCCATCGTGAAAATCGCCGACCGATCCGATTTTGAAGGGCGTCGCGTGTTTCCCTTCCACGAAGTTTCGGCGATCGGCACGTGTTTCGGTGGCTCGATCTCGGAACGGAGTCTCGCGTTGGAGCGAGGTCCTTTGCGCAGCCCGCGCACCGTATGCGTCCTGTCGATGTCGAGCGCGAAGCGGCGCGCCCTCTCATCGACGCGTTCGTTTCGCGCGCCCACGAGAGCTCGTCGCGTCGCTCGGTTTCGTCGGCGTGCCTACGAGCCGCGAACGTTCTCGCCAAGCGTCAGCAGGACCACGAGGAGCGCGAGCGCTCCGCGGCCTAGCAAACGCTGGGGAGCGCGGCGCCCATCATCGCCCGACCGTCGAGCTCAGGGGGCGTCGACGCGGGACGACCCGCAGTAGATGTTGAACCGGCCGTCGCGCACGAAGCCGAGGAGCGTCATGCCGTGCTCCGCCGCCAGCTCGATGGCCAGCGACGACGGCGCGCCGACGGCCGCGAGGACCGGGATGCCGGCCATGAGGGCCTTCTGCACGAGCTCGAAGCTCGCGCGGCCGCTCACGAAGAGCGTCGAGTTCGCGCGGGGGAGGGCGTCGATCATGAACTCGGCGCCGATGACCTTGTCGACCGCGTTGTGGCGGCCCACGTCTTCGCGCACGCGGACGAGGCGCCCCTCGCCGTCGAACAGGGCGGCCGCGTGCAGGCCGCCGGTCTGGTCGGCGACGCCCTCGTGCCTCTTCAGTCGCCGCGGCAACGTGTTGATGAGCGTCGCACTGAGGAAGGGCCCCGGGCCGAGCACCGGCGGGTATTGGGTACGCACGTCTTCGAGCGATCTGGTGCCGGAGACGCCGCAGCTCGAGGACGAGTACGTGTTGCGTTCGAGGCGCGAGAGATCGACGCGAGCCCCGGCGCGGAGCTGGATCTTGACGATGTTGCTGGTCCCGTCGTCGCGCACCGGGCGACCGCAGTGACGTACGCCATCGACGTCGTCGAGGCTCCGGAGGATGCCCTCGGCGTGAAGGAACCCGACGGCCAGCGCGAGGTCGTCGCCGGGCGTTCGCATCGTGATCGAGACCGGCCTCCCCGGGCCGAGCACCGGCCCCCACCCGAGGCGAATTTCGAGGGGCTCCTCGACGGCCACGGCGTCGGGCCAGGGCGTACGGCCCTGGTCGGTCACGCGGAGAACGATGGCTTCGGCGGCTGAGGTCACGGCCTTCTTTGAATGCGCGCTTCGTGCCACAGTGTGGCCGTCGAATGGGCAACGGATCGCGCGCGCCGCGTCGGGGAATCTCGCCACGGTCCCGCGAGCGCTCTCTCGAAGCGCGCGGCGATTTCGCTCCGTCTTGGCCCCCAGGAGAGAAGATTGGCCGCAGAGGACGAGATTGGGGTTTCGGTCTGGGCGCCTACCGCCGCGAGTTCGGGGCGCCGGACGGCTCGGGCGCGCCTCGACGGCCGTTCAAGATCGAGTACGCCGCGCATGCGAAGACGGCCGCGCTCGCCAGGAGCATGGTCGCGTGCCGGAGGCGCACGACGAAAGCAGCGCCGACTCTCCGAGCAGCGCGACCGTGTGGATCCGGGTCTGGCCCGGGCTAGCTGACCAGGCCGCGCGCCGAAGAGAGCGCGAGCACCGCGCTCTTGAAGCGGTCGATGTCCACGGGCTTCGCGACATGCATCTGGAAGCCCGCGGCGAGGGCGCGCTCGCGGTCCTCGTCGTGGGCCAGCGCCGTGAGCGCCAGCGCGGGGATGTTGCCCGAGCGCGTAGCACCCCGCGCCCGGAGCTTGCGGATGAACGTGTAACCGTCCTCGGAGGGCATCGCGAGGTCGCACAGCAAGAGCTCCGGGCGAAACTCATCGACCAGCGCGATCGCCTCGGCCGACGACTGGGCCAGCCGTACCTCGGCGCCCGTCTGCTCGAGCACGTCGGCGATGGCTTCGCGCGACGCCCCGTCGTCGTCGACGACCAGGATGCGCCGCCCCTTCAGCGAAGCGAAATCGAGCGGGGCGCGCTCGAGCGAACCCTTCGGTGGAGGCAGGGAAGGAACGAGGGTCGTGACACGCGGGAACGTGACCGTGAACGTCGCGCCCAGGCCGACGCCCGGGCTCTCGGCCGTCACCGTCCCGTGGTGGAGCTCGACCAGATGGCGCACGATCGCCAGGCCCAGCCCGAGCCCGCCGTAGGCGCGGGTGCTCGTGGCGTTCTCCTGGGTGAAGCGGTTGAACACATAGGGTAAGAAGCTTGGCTCGATGCCCATGCCGGTGTCTTTCACGCGGATCACGGCGTTGCCGTCGACCGCGGCGAGCGAGACCATGACATGGCCGAGCCTGGGCGTGAATTTGATGGCGTTCGTCAAGAGGTTCGTCACGATCTGCTCGAGCCGCCCCTCGTCGCCGTAGACGTGGCCCGCGGCATCGTCGTTCGTGATTTCCAGTTCGACCGTCAGAGACCTTCGCTCGAACGCGAGCGTCAAACCCTCGACCGCAGCTGTGAGGATTCTCGCGAGATCGACCGGTTCGAACTGCGTGTTGAGCTTGCCGGTCACGATCCGCGACACGTCGAGCAGATCGTCGATGAGCTGCACCTGCATGCGGACGCCAGCCTCGATGGACTCGCCCGCGCGTTTCACTTTGTCGGCGTCCATGCCGCCGCGGGCGAGCAGCTGCGCGCGCATCAACATGCTCGACAGGGGCGTGCGAAGCTCGTGGGAGAGCGTTGCCAAGAACTCGTCTTTGGTGCGGTTCGCGCGCTCGGCGTCGGCGTTCGCCCGCTGCGCCTCCTTGATGAGGTGCTTCAGGCCGTCGATGTCGAGGAGCGACACGATCGCGCCGTCGATCCGGCCGTCGGTCGTCTTGTAGGGACGGATCTGCAACCGGTACCAGCGGCCGTCGCGATCCTGGATCTCGGACTCCCGGAGCTCCATCGTCTCGATGACCTCGGCGATCTGATGGTCCAGATCGGGGACGTCGACGTTCGTCTGAAGGTCCTCGAAGGGGCGCCCGACGTCGGACGCGAGGACGTTCAAGATGCGCCGCGCCTTCGGCGTGAAGCGCCGGATACGGCGCGCGCTGTCGAGGATCAGGATCGGAATGTCGACCGTCGTGAGCAGATTGACGAGATCGCCGTTGATCTGGGAAGCCTCGTGGTTTCGATTCTGGAGCTCGTCGTTCACGGTCGTGAGCTCTTCGTTGATCGACTGCAGCTCCTCTTTCGCCGTCTCGAGCTCCTCGTTCATGCTCTGGAGCTCTTCGTTGCCCGACACGAGCTCCTCGTTGGCCGTACCCAGGTCATCGTTGGTGCGGCCGTGCTCGGCCAGGATCGTCTGGAGGTACTCCTTGGTCGCGGCGAGCTCTCGTTCGAGCTTCGGCATGCGCCGCTTGTCGCGGGCCACCTCGGCCGCGGACTGCGCCCTTCCGGGCTTGGCGTTCGCCTTCTGAGTGAGGCGCTCTTCGAATAAGATGACGTACATCGCGTCGCGCTCGCTCGTCGCCCCCGCGAGAGGAATCACGACGACGTCGCAGGTTCTCGGGGCCCCGTTATCCTGGAACTCGACCCCCGTCGCCCGGATCGGAACGGCCCCGTCCCTGGCTTTCGCGATCGTGGGGCGGAGCGTCACGGCGAGCCCGTCGCGCGCCATCTGCATCACGTTGTAGCGAGCCTCGCCGGGGGCGGGCTGGAGGTAGGCCCCCGTCTGCCCACGGAACTCGAGGATCTCCATCTTGCCGTTGACCACGACGCCCGGCGGCGCGTACCGCGCCAGGAGCAGCCGATCGAGGCGCTTGGTGAGATCGGCTTCGGGCCGCGTCCCGCGCTCGTTGCGATCCGGCATCCGCGGGCCCGGCCGCGGGTCGGCCCGCTCTTCCATGCGTCGCGCGAATCGCAGGGTGCTCGGCACAGCGGTCCGCGCGAAGATCTTGTTCGTCTTGTCGACGGCCTCGAAGAGCTGCTTGAACCCGGAGATGTTCTCGGCGTGGCCGAGCACGAGAAAGCCCGGCTGCGCCAGTGCATAGTGAAACGTCGGGACGACGCGCTTCTTGAGGCCTTGATCGAAGTAGATGAGGACGTTGCGACAGCTGACGAGATCGAGCTTCGAGAACGGCGGGTCCCGGGCGAGGTCGTGCTGCACGAAGACGCACAGCTCGCGAATGCTCTTGTTGATGCGGTAGCCGCGATCGACCTTGGTGAAGTACCGCTTCCGCCTCTCGTCGCTGACGTCCCGAAGCGCGATGTCCGGGTAGAACCCCGCGCGGGCGGTCTCGATCGCCTTGCCGCTCAAGTCCGAGCCGAAGATCTGGATCGGCCGGGAAGACCCGCCGAGGTATTCGAGGAGAGCGATGCCGAGGCTGTAGACCTCTTCGCCCGTGGCGCATCCGGCGACCCACATCCGGAGGGCCGCCCCCTCCGACTTGGCCTTCACCACGGCCGGAAAGATGCTGGCCTTCAGGCCCTCGAAGACGAGCGGGTCGCGGAAGAACGAAGTCACGTGAATTAGCGTGTCTTCGTAGAGGGCAAGGACCTCTTCGGGGGACTCCTCGAGGAGGGTCAGGTAGGCGCGGATCGACTCCACCGTCCGGAGGGCCATCCGCCGGGCGAGGCGCCGCTCGAACGTCGGGGACTTGTATTCGCTGAAGTCGACGCCCGCCGCGCCCCGCACGAGGGCGAAGATCTTCTGCATCGCGGCGGCGTCGTGCATCGCCGGCGTCGACTCCCACGCCGGTGCGGTGACGTAGGGATGCTGACTGATGCGAACGAGCTCCTTCGCGAGGCCCCGGATCGGCAGTGCGTAGTCGAC
>CALFNG010000197.1 GCA_937902985.1 uncultured Myxococcales bacterium | reverse complement strand
CGAGAAAGGCATCGTCACCACGGCGAGCGCTCCCTCGGCCGACTCGACGGGGCTTCCGGGCGCGTTCGCGCCGCCGAGGTCCGTCTTCACCCAGCCCGGATCGAACCCGTTCACCGCGATCTCGCCGGCGAAGTGGGTGGCCCAGAGAATCGTGAGGCCGTGGAGCGCCCACTTGCTCAGGCGATAGCTCGCGATGCCGTCCAGCCGGATCCCCTCGAAGGTGCCCGCGCCCGACCCGACGTTGACGATGCGCGGCTCGCGACCCGCGCGAAGGAGCGGCAAGAGCTCCATCGTCAAGCGGAACGGCGCGAGCACGTTCGTCCGAAGGGAACGCTCCAGCGCCTGGCCGGCCTCGCCCTCGAACGTGCCACCGTGCTCGAGGATCGCGGCGTTGTTGACGAGGACGTCGAGCGCGCCCCAGCGCTTTGCCACCGCGTCCCGCACGAGCGCGGGCGCCCCGGGGTCGTCAAGGTCGGCCCGCGCGACGTGCACATCGCCCAGGGGGCGCAGCGTCTCGTACGCGGCCGCCAGGCGGCTCTCGTTCCGCGCGACTCCGAAGACGCTCGCGCCCTCCTTCAAGAAGCGCTTCGCGGTCTCGAGACCCACGCCCCGAGACACGCCCGTGATGAGGATACGCGTGCCATCGAGGGCTCTCGTCATGCCCTTGTGGTGGTTCGCGGCCGACCGGACGGCTCGCGAATCGGTGCGCCGCCGGTCGCCGGTGCCGCTCGTGCGTGATAACGGGCACGTGATGCAGCCGCAAGGGTCGCGCCGCAGGTACCGCGTGGTCCTCGCCGCGATCATGATCGGGATCGGGCTCCTGCACTTCTTCGTGCCGGGCCCCTTCGTCAGCATCGTCCCCGCGTTCCTCCCGGCCCCGTACGCGCTCGTCATCGTGAGCGGCTTCTTCGAGGTCCTCGGGGGCGCCGGCCTCCTCGTGCCGCGCGTGCGCCGCGCGGCGAGCTACGGCCTCGTCGCGCTCTACGTGGCCGTCTTTCCGGCGAACATCAACATGATCGTTCACCCGGAGCTCGGGCGCGGGATCCCCGAGTGGATGCTGTTGGCTAGGTTGCCGCTGCAGGTCGCTCTCATCGCGTGGGCGATCTGGGTCGGGCGGGAAGACAGGGACTGACGCGGGCGCGGGCGCGGGCGCATGAAGAGGCGCTAGCAACGTCGATTGGTCGCGAGTCGAAGTCGTGGAATTTCAACCTCTTGCAAGTCGTTGTCCGGAACCGAACGGCTCATTCGACGACCCCATGAAAGGACAACAACCATGTTCACCATCGACAAGACGATCGACATCACCGCCCCGCTCGCCCGCGTTCGCACCGCCATCACCACGGAGGCCGGCTACCACGCGTGGTTGGCGCAGGACGCCGACTTCGACGGCGAGCAAGCGACGTTTCGGTTTGCCGTGCCGAGCGATCCGCGCTCGGTCACGTTCCAGGTCGAGCGTTGCGACGGAAGCGGCATCGCGATGACGTGCATCGCGCACGAGAACAACGTCAGCTGGCTTGGCACCACGCTCGCGATCGAGCTCGGCGAGACGCCGACCGGGACGCGGGTCCACTTGGCCCACTCGGGCTACCGGACCAAGAATGAAGTCTACGAACGATCCATCGAGGGGTGGCAGTACTTCCTGCGTAGCCTCTCGAGCTACATGATGACCGGTACGGGCGAGCCGTACCCGAAGGCAGCTTGAGGAGCGCCCAATGACCACCGACAACAGCAACGACACCGACACGCGACAGACGGCGATGTTGATCCTCCGTAACGACGGTGTTGATTGGGCGCAGCTCGAGGTCGAAGGTCGATCGAAGGCGGTGTTCCAAAAGTTCGTCGAATGGGTCGCGGACCTCAAGCGCCGCGGGGTGTATGCGGGCGTCGAAGGGCTCCAGCAGAGCGGCAAGACGGTGCGCCGTAAAGGCGCGGGGCTCGTCGTCGACAGTCCGTTCGCGGAAGGGCGCGAAGCGGTGCTCGGCTTCGTCTTGGTGCGCGTCAACAACATCGACGAGGCGTGCGCGATCGCCGGCGAATCGCCGCACGCGGAGGTCGGCGGCGCCATGGAGGTGCGGATGGTCGCGGCGTTTCCGAAGCCGTAGTCGAGCTCCCGTCGCCGGAGTCGGCAACGTCACAGCGCCGCGAGCCGCTCCTCGAGAAAGCGGCGCTCGGGAGCCGTGCCAGCGAGCTCGAGGGCGCGGCGATACGCAGCGCGCGCGGCGCGGACATCGCCGCGTTGTGCTTCGAGCTCGCCGATCGCGGCGCCGAGAACCGGATCGTCATCGAGACGGTCATTTCCGACGAGGCCCCCGAGCGCGCGCAACCCGGCGCGCGCTCCGTTGGCTCGCCCGACCGCGATCGCGCGTTGCAGCGCGATGACCGGTGATGGCGTGAGCGCGAGCAGCTGATCGTAGAGCGCGACGATGTGCGGCCAATCGGTCGCCGCGTAGGTCGCCGCGAGCGCGTGGCACGCCGCGATCGCGGCCTCGAGATGAAACGGTGACACGACGTCTCCCGTCGAGGCGCGCCCGAGATGTTCGAGCCCTTCGGCGATCATCGCGCGGTCCCAGCGCGCGCGGTCCTGCCGATCGAGCGGGATCAGATCGCCTGCCGCGTCGACCCGCGAGGCCAGGCGGGCAGTCTGCAGCAAGAACAGCGCGTGCAGCGCGTGGCCGCGCGGCGCGGCGAACCGGGTCGCGAGCAACATCGCGCTCAGGCGGATCGCGGTGCGGCACAGGTCCTCGTCGATCTGCATGTCACCGGCATGAGCGCTGTAGCCCTCGAGGAACAACACGTAGAGCGTGCGCAGGACGCCATCGAGGCGCACGGCGAGCTCGCCATCGGGCGCGCCGGCGAGCTCGAGCTCGACGTGCTCGTCCCGCAACACCTGACGCGCGCGCATCAGGCGCTTCTCTACGGCGGCTTCGTCGAGCCGTAACGCGCGACTCAGGGCCGGCACCGGAAAGCCGCATAGCGTGCGCAACGCGAGCGCGAGCGCGCTCTCGAGTGGAATCGCCGGATGACAGCAGACGAACATCATCTTCAACAGATCTTCGTCGCGATCGGGCATGGCGACGGGCGCCTCGAGTTGATCGAGCGCTTCACTCGGTGCGATCCACGTCGCGCGCCGGAGCGCATCGATCACGCGACGCCGCGCCGCGACCTGCAGCCACGCGCCGGGGCGCGCGGGGACGTCCGTACCCCAGCTCTCGATCGCGGAGACGAAAGCCTCCTGGACGGCGGCCTCGATCAGATCGAGGCGACGCGCGCCAAACGATCGCGCGAGCGACGCCGTGATCGCGGGCGCGTGCTCTCGGTAGAGCGCATC
>CALFNG010000196.1 GCA_937902985.1 uncultured Myxococcales bacterium | reverse complement strand
ACATCTGCGCGCGCGCCTTCATAGGGCAGACGCTGCTCGGCGTCTCGGCAGTGCGCTACAACGCCCGCGCACGCGAAACGCTGGGCGTCGCGATCCCCGCGGGTACCGCGGGTTTGCCCAGCGAATACGAAGCGCTGACCGCGTCGCTCGCGAAGGCCCACACGGGTAGGCTGGCTGACCTCAAGGAGTCAGGCGACCGGGAGGACATCACCTATCTCGCGAGAAAGACGGGGTGGGACGCGAGGGCAATCGTGTTCGCCGCGATTTCCGACCGGCTCGCGCACGACAACGCCGGCGGAGGGCTTCAGCCACCGTTTTACTATGCGCTCTTTCGCGCGGGCTTCTCCATGGAGCCCGACGCGCTCTACGGCTCTACAGGAACCGCGGTCGCCGAGACCTGGAAGCAAGCGATTCAGCACGGCGTCATTTCTCATTCGCTCGGGGGCTCGATCGACGCAGCGACGAAATCGTTCCAGTCGCTGAGCGCGATGCATGCCCTCGAGGCGAAACCATTGATTGGCCTGTCCAGTCTGAAGGACGTCCTCCAGGTCACCCTCGGCAACGACCCTCATCGCCTCCAGACATTCGCCGACCTGCACGTCCACTTCAAGGACGACCTCACGGCGTTCTGGAGCAACGTCGAGAAGTCCTTCGGTCCTGACTTGACCAAGCGCCTCCGTCTCGACGGGCAACTCGCGCATCTCACCCTCAACAACGCGCCGCTCATGGCCGCACTCCACAAGGCGCTCGACAAGAGTGCGCTCGCGACGGTCGACGATCTGGCGTGGCGCGGGTTCTACCACGTCGCGAAGTGGGTGCCCCTGATCGGCGGAGCCATCCCGAAGGAGATTGCGGGCGACACGATCGACCACCGGCGGTCGAAGTACGCCGAGTACCTCGCGGCGCAGGTCAGGCTCGCCTCACCGCTCGCGGTGGTCGCGGACATGGTGGCGACCGGCACGTTGCCTCTCTCCCCGCACGCAACGTCAACGGACAAGGCCGTGCTCCATTCGTTCTTCCAGGAGCACAACGGCCGCTTTTCGCTTGGAGGCGAGCCCGTCGAGCGCTACCTCTCTCACAATCTGAGCGCGACGTATGGGCCAGGCGTCATCGCCGAGATCAAGCGCTTGCAGCGCGTCTACCAGATCACGCCGAACGACCAGGCCTTCGCGGCGCTGCTCCGCCACGGTCTGGACTCTGCATACGCGGTCACCCGCTACGACCCTGTGGGCTTCGCGCGCGCCTTCGGTCACGATCTAGGCAGTGTCGCGGTCGCCCATCAAGTGCACGCCAAGGCAAGGGTGGTGGCCGGCGCGGCCCTCCAGATCGTCACGGCCCGACTCGCGGCGCGCGGCGCCCACGCGAGAGTGGCCGCACTCGCCCCGTCGCCCAGTGATCCGCACGGACCGCTCATCGTCTCGCCTACGATGGAGCAGATCTTCGGCTCGATGGACTTCTGCGACTGCTCGGAGTGCCGTTCGATCCTCAGCCCAGCCGCCTACCTCGCTGATCTGCTCAATTTCATCGACTACCCGCCGGCTGGAAAGAAGAACCCGCAGACGGTGCTCCTCGAGCGACGCCCGGACTTGCAGCACTTGCCGCTCACGTGCGAGAACACGAACGTCGCGCTGCCCTACATTGACCTCGTCAACGAGACCCTCGAGTACTTCGTTGCGAACCGTCTGACGCTCGCCGATTTTCGCGGTCACACGACCAACGGAGCGATCGCGTCCGAAGAGCTCCTCGCGAGCCCACAGTTCGTTCAGGAATCGGCGTACGGGATGCTCAAGAGCGCCATCTTCCCTTGGCCGCTCCCGTTCGATCGGTCTCTCGAGCTCCTGCGGCTCCACTTCGAGGCGATGGGCGCTCCGCTCCACGCCGTGATGGCCGCGCTGCACGTGCGCGACGCGAGCGCGGGAGGCGGCTACGGCTGGAGCGACATCCTGATGGAGCGCGTCGGCCTATCGCGCGCCGAATACCGCCTGCTGACGGACGGGAGCCTCACACTGCGAGAGGTCTACGGCTTCTCGTCGACCGAAGTAGCTCCTCCGCCGCCGCGCGCGGCACCGGCTCCTCACGCGCTGCCACACACGGAAACGCCTGCGCATCCTGCAGGCCCCATCAGCTCCCCCGCAAGCGCCGCGCACCTGTCCACCATGCCCGTGGCGACGGCGGCCCCGACCGTCGCGTACGTGCAGGCCACTCATTCGAACGGTCCACCCGCGAACATCGCGCATCCTGCCGATGCGCTTGGGCAAGCCGCGCCAGTCCAGGCCCCGCCGTCGCGCGTCGGGGCTCCCACGGCGGTCGCACGCGAGGCCTCGCGCGAACCTACGCGCCGCGCGCATTCGAACTCGCAGGATGCTGCCGTCCTCGCTGAGCTGTCGAACTTCCAGGCCTATTGCCGCCGTGTCGGCGTTTCCTACGAGAAGCTTGCCGCCATCGTCCGGACACGCTTCATCAATCCGGCGACCGGCGTCCTCGCACGCGTCGAAGCGCTCGGAGTGCCTTTCGAGGTCCTTCAGGTCTTCAAGGCAGGAGCGCTCACTGACGCCGACTTCGTGGAGCAGCTCCCCGCGGGGCTCGATCCGGTCGCCTACGGCGCGCACCCTGCTGCGCACAAGCGCGATTACGGGCCCATCGTCGCGTGGGTGAAGGACGACGCGAACTACGCGCAGATCATGGGACTCGTCACGACCGCCAAGGCGCCCGACGCCGACGACGTGTGCTCCGCGGCGACGCTTCGCCTCTGCTACGCAAATCCCGACCCTGCACGCCACGATCTTCGAGTCGTCGATTTCCTCCGCCTGCTCCGGTTCATCCGGCTCTGGCGAAAGCTCGGCCTGTCGATCCCCCAGACCGACGCCATCATTACCGCGCTTTACCCGGCCATCATGGCCCTCGACGGCGCGAACGAGGCTGCGGACCTGAAGCGCCTCGACGCTGGCTTCACGACGCTCCTGTCGCGAATCGGCTTCCTCTATCAGGTGCTCGAACTCCTCTCGCTCTCGACCGAGCACGATCTACCGGCGCTGCTCGCATGCTGGGCGCCGATCGGGACCGACGGGCGGAAATCGCTCTACGCGAAGATGTTCCTGAGCCCGTCGGTCCTTCGCCAAGATCAGGTCTTCGCCGAAGACCCGGGCGGCAACGTGCTCCAGGGCGCTGCGAAGCTTTTGGATCACGAACCTGCGTTGCGCTCCGCGCTTCACATCACCGGGACGGAGTTCACAGTCATCACCGACGCCCTCGGGTACGGCGCGACGACGCCGATGACCCTCGACAACGTGAGCGCGATCTACCGGCGAGGCTGGCTCGCGCGAACGCTACGAACCAGCGTCGTCGAGCTCCTCGCGCTCATCCAGTGCACGGGCATCGATCCCTTCGCGCCGCTCGACCTCGAGGTGCCGCCCGCGGGCGCGACGCCCTCGACCACCCCTCGCCGCCCGCCGCCGATGATCCAGTTCATCCGGCTCCTGCAGGCACTTCGCGACGCCAACGTCAAGCCGGGGCAAGCGCTTTACCTCGTTTGGAACCGCGACATCAGTGGCAAGTCAGCGCCGACCGACGCTGCCGTGAGTGGTCTCGTGCGCTCGCTCCGCGCGGACGCTGCCGCCATCGAGAGTCAGTTCGCGCTCGCCGACGACCCGAAGGGCGACATCGCCAAGGGGCTAGTGGCACTCGCCTACGGCGCCGACACGACCGACTTCTTCTTCGCGCTCCTAGAAGGGACCTTCAACGTCTCCACGTCGTACGCGCAGCCCGACCCGGACCTTCCCGAGGCCGTGGTGACCGCGAGCCAGGGTCGCCTCACATACGACGACCTGCGCAAGGTCCTCACGTACGCTGGCTTCCTCGACGAAGCCACCACGCTGCTCGCCCTGAACGTTGCTGCCGTCGGCAACGCCCCGCTTCTCTCGGCGCTCGCGGCGCTGTCGAAGGCGAATCGGCGCGCGATCGATCCCTTCTTCGCGAGCAACAAGAGCCTCCAGGCGCCCTACGCCGCGTACGTCGCATCGAGCGAGCCCGCTCCCGTCAAGCGCAAGGCGTTGCTCTCGGCGATTCTCCCTGATCTCAAGCGGCACAAGCGCGAAGAGCAAGCGCTCGCCACGGTGACCGCGGCCGCAGGAACTGATCCGACCTTCGCTTCGGCGCTCCTGCGCAACATCGTCGTGCTCGCGTCTGCCGCCGATCCGACGATACCGGCGCTCACCGACTTCACCGCGCTCGGAGAGCCCGAAGCCCCGATCAGCGGCGACTGGAGCGGCTTCGTCGACGCGCCGAAGAGCGGGCTCTACGACGTCATGGTCACGGCCGACTCCGGCGCGACCGTCACCCTCGAAGTGAATGGCACCGCGGTCGCAATGGGCCATGGTCACGAAGGGTGGACCAACCTGACGCCGGTCGACCTCCGGGCGGGCACGCTCGTACCCATCGGGCTGAAGGTCGCTGGCCTCAGCGGCACGCTCTCTGTTCGGTGGATGACCGCTGGCGTTCCTTGGCAAGTGATCTCCGGACCTTCTCTTTACTCGAGGACGGCCCTGGACCGTGCGCGCACGAGCTACGTCCGCTTCCTCAAGGCCGCGTCCCTCGGAGCCGGCCTCTCGATCACGGCGAACGAGGTCGCATACCTGGCTTCCAACGTGGATCTGAGAGTGGCCGGGCAAGGATGGCTCAATCAGCTCTCCGCGGCGGGCTTACCCGATGTAGTCACGGGCAGCGCGCTAAGCGGCGTGCTTTCGGCCCTTCTCGAGTTCGCGCGCATCAAGGCCGCCCTGTCGCCCGCCGACGAGAGCTTCCTCGCCGTCCTCCGGAACCCCGACGTGACGCTCGGCGGCGGGGGCAGCGCGCTCCTCGCGCTCACGCAATGGGACCAGTCCTCGCTCTCCGCTCTGCTCATGCACTACTTCGGCGACACCAAGACGGCGCCGCTCGGCCGCCTCGAGGCTTTCTGTCGCGTTTACGACGCGTATGCCATGGTCACGACCTGCGGCATTTCCGCCTCCGCCCTCGTCAGGACTACGAACAACCCGACACCGGCCGACGCAAGCAACCTGCGCTCGGCGCTCCGCGCGCGGTATGCGGACGCCGACTGGCTCACGCTCGTCAAGCCTATCAACGACACGATGCGCGCGCGTCAGCGCGACGCGCTCGTCGCCTTCGCCCTTCATCACCTGGCCGAGCGACCCGCCACGCGGAGCATCGACACGCCCGATCGACTCTTCGAGTACATGCTCATGGATGTCGAGATGGCGCCGTGTGGACAGACATCGCGCGTTCGCCTCGCGCTGTCGTCGATTCAGCTCTTCATCGAGCGTGCGCTGCGCAGCCTCGAGCCAGAGATCGATCCGACCCACATCTCGGCGGACCAGTGGGAGTGGATGAAGCGCTACCGAGTTTGGCAAGCGAACCGCGAGGTGTTCCTCTGGCCGGAGAACTGGCTCGATCCGGAGCTGCGCGACGATCCGTCGCCCATCTTCAAGGACACGATGGGCGAACTCCTTCAGGGAGACATCACCGACGACGCAGCGACGAGCGCGCTCCTCAACTACCTGGCGAAGCTCCACGAGGTCGCGAAACTCGAGCCGTGCGGCCTCTACTACGTGCCAGGCGATCCCGCTACCGCCGGCGCCGTCACCCACGTCCTCGGGCGCACCGCGGGGTCCAAGCGCAAGTACTTCTACCGACGCCAGGAGCACGGGAGCTGGACGCCGTGGGACGAGATGAAGCTCGGCATCGAAGACAACCCTGTCGTGCCCATTCTCTGGAACGACCGCCTCATCCTCCTGTGGCTGCAGATCCTCAAGCAAGCACCGTCGCCGCCCGATTCGAGCGCGGACGACGACGGCTCGCACTCACCCCCGCCCAGGCCAAAAGAGCTCGAGTTCGACGAGATCCGCTACTGGAGCAAGGCCGACTGGGCGGATTGGTGGGCGTCGGTCGAGCGGTACAATGCGTACGAGAAGAAGCACAAGGGCGAGAAAGCGCAGACGAAGCTCACCGACGCCAACATGAGCGACTTGCACCAGTCTGCCAAGTCGAGCGCCGGCGACCCTGCGGTGACCGTCCAGGCCGTGCTGTGCTGGAGCGAGTACCACGACGGCAAGTGGCTCGCGCCCAATACGTCCGACGTCAACACGCCCGCGGTTCTAGGAACGTTCGCGCCGCACGGCCCGCACGCGTTCGACCGCTCCAAGTTGCGCCTCCGCGCCGCCGTGCTTCCTGAAGGCCCGCTGCTCGTTCACCTCGCCCTCGACTCCGAGCTCGACCATCCTGGGTCCGGCTTCCTCATCTACAACACGCACAGCTTGCCGATCGAGCTCGCCGGAATCCCTGCCGGGCTGTTGCACGCTGGATCGAGCCATCGCATTGCCGCATACGCGTCATCCGCGCTGCGGATCACTTATCGCGGCCCGTCGACCTTCACGCGGGACGTCCTCCACACCCAAATACCGGGACACGTCGTTGAATCGCAGCCCGGAGCTAAGAACGCATGGGAGGCGCCGTTCCTGTACGAGGACAGCCGGAACGTGTTCTTCGTGACGAGCGAGGAGATCCATCAACCGCTCGCGACCTCGCCGCACTTCGGCTTCGCCCATCCGACCGGAGTGGGGCATGGGGGAACGCCGCACCACTTCCCGCCTCTCGTCGCACCCCACCAGTCGCCACTCGCCCACCTCGTCGCGTCGACGACGAGCATCGTCCACTACGACGGTCTCATGATCGGCCCCATGGGCCGCGTAACGAACACCTCGAGCCATGCGGGAGCGAGACGATGAACGCTTCGAGACTGAAGCACGCCGCGGGATTTCACCACAGCGCCGATGCAGCGACGCGCAACGTGCACGGGGGCAACCCCGACCGGTTCACCTACACGTTCGAGAACTTTTCGCATCCGTTCGTCGAGGCGCTGATCACGCAGCTCAATCGGAAGTCCGTCGCGGGCATGCTCGACCCAAAGTTCTTGCAGACGCTCGAGGATCGACTTTTCTTCCAGCGCCAGTACCCGACGCATCCGAACAGCATGGCTCAGGTCCATAGCCGTCCGCACGAGATCGACGTCGCGCCGGGGGGCGCCTACTCGAGTTACAACTGGGAACTCTTTTATCACGTCCCCGTCGCCATCGCCGTGCACCTGAGCAAAAGCCAGCGATTCGCCGAGGCTCAGAAGTGGTTTCACTACGTGTTTGACCCGACGTCTACGGATGGCGGCCCGGCGCCCCAGCGATGGTGGAAGTTCATCGCGTTCCGTCACGGCGACATGACGAACGTCGAAGCGCTCATCGAACTCCTGGGCACGCCCGAAGACGAGCTGCCCCCGCAGCAAGTCGCGCGCAAGCAGTGGGTCCACAACAGCTACGAGGCCATCCTCTCGAAGCCCTTCGACCCCCACGCCGTCGCTCGGGCACGCCCCCTCGCATACCAGTACTACGTGGTGATGCAGTATCTGTCGAACCTGACCGCGTGGGGCGACAGTTTGTTTCTGCAGTACACGATCGAGACGATCAACGAAGCCGCGATGCACTACGTGCTCGCGGCCAACATCCTCGGGCCGCAGCCCGAGAAGGTGCCGTCGCGCACGGCCGCCACGCCCAAAAGCTTCGCGCAGCTCAAGAAGGCTACGCGCGACGTGATGGGCAGCACGCTCGTCGAACTCGAGTCGCAGCTCCCCTTCAACAGCACTCTGCCGCCGCCACCGCACAAGAGCGGCAAAGACGGCCAGAACAGCGCGCTCTTCGGGATTGGCGAGTCGCTCTACTTCTGCGTGCCCAGGAACGACAAGCTCCTACGCTACTGGGACACGGTCGCCGATCGTCTGTTCAAGATCCGCCACTGCATGGACCTCACCGGCGTCGTCCGGCCGCTGGCGCTCTGGGACCCGCCTATTGATCCAGGCATGTTGATCAAGGCCCGGGCGGCGGGCCTCGACATCGCCAGCATCGTGAGCGGCTTGAACCAGCCGGTCGGGCCCCTGCGTTCGCAGGTGCTGATCCAGAAAGCCCTCGAGCTGTGCGGCGAGCTCAAGGCGCTCGGGGGAGCGCTCCTCGCGGCGTGCGAGAAGGGCGACGGCGAGCAGCTCGCGTTCCTCCGGCAAGGTCACGAGATCAAGCTCCAGCAGCGCACGCACGAGATCCGATTCCTACAATGGAAACAGGCCCAGGCGGCCACCGAAGCGTTACGCAAGACGCGCGAGAGCACGCTCGAGCGCTACAAGTATTACCTGCGGGTGCTCGGGCAGACGCCCGACTCCAGCGCCGTCCCGGACAATCTCAAGCTCGATCGCCGCAAACTCACCGAGGAGAACTTCGATGAAGTCCACGGCGCGCTGGTCGACGAGTACGACAAGTCGATTGGCCTACAGGCCTTCCCCCCCCTCCGAGGGGCAAACAGCACGTCTCCGCTACTCATTTCCGGAGCCATCGGGAACGGGAATCTCTATCTCAATATCCTCGAGGACATCGAGCTCAACGGGCTCCTCCCCGCAGCCGCGCTCGCGAGCGTTGCAGCGACAGCTCTGCAGGCCACGGCGTCGGCGGTCCGTCCGATCCCCCCGGTGACCGCGGACCTGCACTACTGGGGCCTAGGCGCCGACGTCGAAGTCATCAGTGGGCAGATGCTCAGCGACGTCATCGGGATCGCCGCAACGATCGCGCAGGGCGCCGCCACCCTGGCGCAGAACTCGGCCGGCATCGTCTCGAAGACGGCGTCGTACGAGCGCCGAGCCGACGAATGGCGCCTGCAGGCGAACCAGGCCGCGCACGAGCTGATGCAGACGGGCCGCCAGATCATCGCCTCGCTCATCGCCGAGCAAGTTGCGGAGCACGAGTACGAGAACGCCAAGGCGCAAGTCGCGGCCTCCCGGGAGGTCGACGAGCGTCTGCACGCGAAGTTTACCAGCGCCGACCTGTACGGCTGGATGCAAGGCGAGCTCTCACGCATCTTTTACCAGACGTATCGCTTCACGTTCGAGACCGCCCGCAGGGCGGAGCGCACGATGAAGCGGGAGCTGATGCGCCCCGAGGTCGACTCGACCGACTTCGTCCAGTTCAACTACTGGGACACGGGGCGAAAAGGTCTGCTCTCGGGCGACGCGCTATTCCTCGACCTCAGGCGCATGGAGCTCGCATACCACGACAACAACAAGCGGGAGCTCGAGCTCACGCGCCACGTCTCTCTCCGGCAACTCGATCCGCGCGCGCTCCTCCTGCTCAGGACAACCGGCGCTTGCATCGTGTCGGTGCCTGAGTGGCTCTACGACCGCGACTGCCCCGGCCACTACATGCGGCGGATCAAGAACGTCGCCCTGTCGATCCCCTGCGTCGTCGGACCGTACGCGAGCGTCAACTGCGCGCTGACCCTGCAGAAGAGCACCGTCCGCGTCTCCCCGCTCGCCGCCAGTGCGTATGCACGAGATATGGATACTCAGGACGAGCGTTTTGTCGACTATGTCGGATCGACCGACTCCATCGTGACGAGCAGCGGCACGAACGACGGCGGAATGTTCGAAACGAACCTCCACGACGAGCGCTTCTTGCCCTTCGAGGGAGCAGGCGCCGTCGGCACCTGGCATCTCGCGCTGCCGTCACAGCTCCGCGCGTTCGATTACATGACGATCTCGGACGTCATCCTGCACATCCGCTACACGGCGCGCGATGGTGGAGCGCATCTCGGCTCGCTGGCGACGAAGGAGCTCGCGCAGGCACTGACCGACGCGAGCTCGTCGACGCTCACGCTCCTCTTCAGTCTCCGGCACGACTTTCCCACGGAGTGGGCTGCGTTCGTGAGCGGGACGGGGGACCTGTCTCTTCCGATCCGCAAGACCTATTTCCCGTACGTGGCGCAGGGGGGACCCGTGACCATCGACGGACTGACGCTCTTTGCGCCGCGAAAGGGCGCGCTTACTCAGCTTACGGTTACTGTGCCAGATGATCTGTCCAGCAGCGTCACCGAGACATCGACGTTAGTTTTGCATGCGGACGGCAAGGTGCTGACGCGCTCGCAAGCGGCGCACGCGTATCTCGTGGTTCGGTACCACATGTCCCTCGGAGCGTGATGCCGTGAACCCGGACGAACCGAAGAGAAACGCTGAACAGGTACCGGGAGGTCCGGACCATACCGCTCGACCGGCCGCGGAGTCCACTTCCGGTGAGGCCAAGCAAGGGGCGTCGCCCGCGCCCGCGTTGCCGACGCTGTCACTTCCAAAAGGAGGAGGGGCGATCCGCGGAATCGGAGAAAAGTTCGCGGTCAATCCCGCGACGGGAACCGGCAAGCTCAGCGTTCCTATCGCCGTCAGCCCTGGTCGCTCGGGCTTCGGCCCTCAGCTCTCTCTCGACTACGACTCAGGAAGCGGAAACGGTCCGTTCGGCTTTGGATGGAGCCTCGGGCTACCTGCGATCACGCGAAAGACCGACAAGGGCCTGCCTCGCTACAGGGACGAAGACGAGAGCGACGTGTTCATTCTCGCCGGCGCGGAGGACCTGGTCCCCGTGCTCGACGAATCGCTCCGTCCGGTGCGAGCTTCGCGCACTGTGCACGGAACAACCTATAGCGTTCGCCAATACCGACCTCGTATCGAAGGACTATTTTCTCGAATCGAACTGTGGGTCGCGCACGATACGGGCCTTGGACATTGGCGATCGATCTCGCGCGACAACGTGACCACGCTCTACGGAGTCGACGCGAGCAGTCGCATCGCGTCGCCCGATGACCCGCGTCACATTTTTTCGTACCTCATTTCGCGTACGTTCGATGACAAGGGAAACGTTGCCGTCTATGAGTACGCGGCCGAGAATGACATCGGCGTCGCCTCCTCCCAGATCGGAA
>CALFNG010000195.1 GCA_937902985.1 uncultured Myxococcales bacterium | reverse complement strand
TCATCGCGGGAATCGGCGTCGTGTACAACCCGTTCGGACCCTCGACGTAGACCTGCGCCGAGACGACAAACTGGTCGCCGTGATTCGGCGCGGAAGGGTCCGTGTAGATCACGAGTCCACCGCCACCGGTGTAGCTGAAGAGATCCTGCAGCGCATTGTCGAAGGTGACGCTCGAGTTCGCGGGCACCGTGTGCGGCACGGGTCCCACGAGGCCGGATGGGGAAAGGAGATAGAAAAGCAGCGCCAGCGCACCGCCGTTCGGGTTGAGCAGGGTCAGGCGGGTTTTGTAATAGGCCCCGAACAGGCCCGAGGCGTTCGCGGTCGACGGCAGGACGTATGAGATGTCTGCGGCGCTGGCGAGGGGCCGCTCCGCGGCGAGCACCGGCAGGGCAAGGACGAGCGACAATGCGCCGACGACGATTCCCGCATGGCGTTGCATCTCTTCCTCCTCTGATTGGCGGTCATCTGGGGCTTCGGCTACGGCTGCCCCACGATGCCGACGAGAAACGACTTCATGCCTGCCATGGTCGCCGCCGCGGCTAAGGATATCGCGTTCACCGGGAGGTTTCCTGCAGCGCGCCGTCCGTACTCCTCAGAACGTCAGTTGGTAGGAGAGGTAGCTCTGGAACAGCGTTTCGCCGGCAATGCTCCGACCGGCCGAGAGCAGAAGGTGATGGTGGTCGGTGAAGTCGAGCACGAGGCCGACATTAAAGCGTAGGTTGCCATCGCCGCCGACGCGGTCCGCCGTCGTGTAGAAGACCTCACCGCCGACCGTCGCAACCTTCGAAACCTGTCGTTGTGCCTGCCAGCCGACGTACCAGTAGTTCTGATTCCCTTCGCCCGGATTGACCCAATAACCTCCGCCGCCGTAAGTCATCCACGGCCCGAAGCTCTTCTGGAGCCAGAGGGGGATGAAGACGCGCACGTGCCCGGCACCGAGGCCCTGGGGCTCGCTCCCGGTCGGCAGCTCGACCAGTGGAAACGTTCCCACCATCGGCATCCACTCGCTCTCCTCGACGAACCGCAGTTTTGCGCCAATCTCGGCGTCGCCCGGGCCATACGAAGTCGGGCCGCCGCTCGGGCGCGAGTAAGCGAGCGGAGCGATGAGATGGAGTTGAAGATTCGGTGCCGCTCCGAAATTGACCTCGAAGTGCGGTGCCGTTCCGGTCGACCCGTTAGACGTGTGTTCGTTCTGCATCGCGAGGTAGAACTCCCAGTGGAGGTATCCGACCGGCTCGGGATCGTCAGTCGAGTACGGCGGCCCGGCGCGCGCCACCGCGGGCACGAGCAGGCACATGATGGCGGCCGCCGGCGCCAAGAGCCGGAGTCTCAGTGACGAGGTCCGTGAGCGAACTGCGTCCACGAGGTGGCTGCCTGCTTGCACTTGACCGGGCTCCTTGTCAAGGATAGCGGGTCCTAGCTATCGAGCAGGCCCTTGAAGACCGGTCGGCCTTCGAGCGTCGTCCGGAAGCCGTAAATTACGAGAGTCGCGACGACGGCAATCACGAAGATTCCAGAAGGCGCATACGAGGCGGACAGATGCCGAGTGATCGGAAAGACGTTGAGAATCCGCCATGCGAAGTTCCCGATCGCGAACGCCACGAGGCCGTAGCGAATCAGGACGACCGCTGAGCATAGAGACGTCGGTGGAGCCGACGCCCGCCGCGCGTACGCGCACCCGCAGCTCGCCTCGAGCCGGCTCGCGGACCGGCAAATCCACCACCTCCAGCATCTCCGGTCCGCCCTTCCTCATGAGCATCACGGCGCGATACGTCCGTGCACTTTCCATTGTCGTCCTCTGCGGCCGCGCCTCGCGACGTGAGCCTAGAGTGGCCCTATCCCGAGCGTTTGTCAGCAGGGGCTCTTCGGCAGGTTCGCGCCAAAGAGGTAGCGCAGCATGCAGGCTGCGGGTTCTGCGGCTCCTCCTCGAGACATATACTCTCGCCGGCGACGTCGATGAACCGCCGATCCTTTCTCAGGAGTGGGGGCGTTGTCAGCGTGCTTGTGGCGGGCGGCGGAGTCTGGCGAGCCTACGACCAGGGTGTATTTAGCGCGGGGGAAGGACCGGCGTACGAACCCTGGAAAGACTGGCGAAGCGGCTCCGACGGTGACCCTCTAACCCTCGTTCGAGCCGCGATTCTCGCGGCAAGCCCGCATAACACGCAACCCTGGCTGTTCAAGGTCTCGACTTCGGCGATTGCGTTATATCTCGATACGAAGCGGAATGTTGGAGCGCTCGACCCCTACCTTCGGGAAGAACACATTGGGATTGGCTGCGCTCTGGAAAACCTCATGCTTGCCGCTGCTGCCAACGGCTATGGAGCCGTTGCGACGCTCCTCCCAGGAAAGCTCGATACAAGTTCTGCTGAATCAGGCCCACGACTCGTGGCGCGCGTCGATCTCGTGCGGGGCAAAGGTCAGGAAAACGAGCTCTACAAGGCCATCCCCCTGCGTCACACCAACCGCAGTCCCTATGATCCACTGAGACCTGTCCCACCCGAGTGCCTCGAGACATTGATGCGAATCACGAGCGATGAAACGGCCGTCAAGGTGTTTCTCTTTGCGGAGGCCGCGGAACGAAAGAGGATCGTCGAAATCAGTTCCGCGGCGAATGACGAACTCTATTCGGACCCAGACGTGAAGGGTGCCAGCGAGCGATGGATCCGGACACGCTGGAGTTCGGTCCAGACATTTCGGGATGGCCTGACGATTGACACGTTCGGATTACCGCCGGCTGCAACCGCTGCTGCGAAACTCATGTCTGCCGGAATGCTGCGATGGGCGGCATCCCGCGCGCAGAAGGACGGCTATTCGACTCTGATGATGAGCGCGCCGCTAATCGGGATGATCGCAGTACACGATCGCTACGATCGGGAACAGACTCTGCGCACGGGACGAATCTGGCAGCGAGCGCACCTGCTGGTCACCACTCGTGGCCTGGCGGGCCGGCCCTGCAACGAGGCGGTGGAGATGGTGGATCACGAGCGGATGCGAGGCAACGAGCCCCGACGGCTTAGCTTGCTTGCGGAGCTCACAGGTGATGCAGCTTGGCAGCCAACGTTCATCTTCTATGTGGGTTATCCGGCGCGGCCGGGCAGAGCCAGCCCGCGACGGGCGCTGCAGGAAGTCCTCGTCTAATCGCCTACCGTCAAGCGCGCCAGCTGCCCGGCGAAGTGGAGAACGAAGACGCCGGACCCCCGAGGAAGCGCAGGTCGGCCGGGTCTCCCTATGAGCGTGGCACGAGGTCGCGCAGGACGAGCGTGGCTTCCCGTCGCTCCCCTCCTGCAAGCACCGTGAGCCTCACCGCCGTACCGACTCGCTCAGTACGGAAGCGCTCGCGCACCGCGGGGAGAGACAACTTCTCCGCGGGCGTGTCGTCGATCGCGGTGATTCGGTACCCGACCTTGACGTCGGCCGCTTCCGCCGGGCCCCCCGCCACCACGTCCGCCACCTCGAAGCCGTCCGAAGCGCGGTTGAGCCACATGCCAGCGCGGTCGTAGGTGTCGGAGCGAGCGGCGTTCGCGTTGGGCTCGAAAATGATCCGCTGATGCCCGTAGTCGAAGGTCACGTCGAAGCGCTTGAGTACGCCGGCACCCACGTTGCCGGCCACGTAGGGGTCCGTGAAGGAGCCCTTCTTCTGCTGCGAGAGGTCCACCAACGGAGCGTCTACTTCCACGCCGCCTAACTTCAAGACCTTCGCGCGCGCCAACAGGCCGCGGGCGGGACCGCCCACGCCCCAGCCCGTCATCGCCGACACGACCGTCCCGAAGTGGTCCTCGAGATGGTTCTTCTCGGCGAACGGCGCGAGAATCGTTACCGACTCGCGCGAGCCGGTGTCGATGTCGAACTTTCCTGGGAAGCCGTCGATCGAGCCCTCGACTTGCGGAATGTGCTCGTTGAAGGCGAAGGGCACCACGGTGCCGGTCCCCTTGTACGTGAACGCCGCAGGAAGCCACAGGGTCAGGCGTCCATTTCCGTAGTCCACCTTGGCCACGAAGCGCTTGAAGACCTCGTAGCCGACCAGGCCGAACTGCGGCACGCCCTCGACGGTGCTGAACGATCCGAGCGGGTACACCGCGAACACCTGGTTGGCGATCGTCGCATCACCGATCTCGACCTTCGCGACCTTCGTGACGCCGATGTCCTCCGACCTCTCGCCTACGCCGCGGCCTTCGAATGCGCCCTCGCTGGTGACCCCCAGCTCCCTGGCCAGCTCGGGCGTGATGATGTTGACGCCGCCGGTGTCGCACATGAAGCGATACGGGCCCTTGCCGTTGAGCTTGACGTCGAGATAAATGTGATTGTTGAGCAGCTCGAACGGCACAGCGGTCGAGGTCTTGCCGCCGGCGATCGAAAAGTCGGGCGGCGGCGGCGCCGGCACCTTGAACGCGGCCTCCTCGGCCGGCACGTTCAGCACCGCGGTGTCGATGGTCACGAGCTGGTCGTAACGCGGATCGCCGTTGGTCGACCGTGACGCGAACGGCATCTTGACGCCGTCGACCGTCCGGTAGTCGGACACGAACGTGGTGCGGGTCTCGATCGCGGCCTTTTCGACGGTGCGGTCGATCAGCATCGTCGCCGCGTCGATCCACAGCTCGAACGGTCGGCCGCCTTTGGGCGTGATACGCAGGGTCATGAAGCGCCGCCCGTTCTCCTCGCGCTCGCCCGCGTCTTCGATCTGCGCCGCCCAGCGCTGAGGGTACCAGTAGGCGAGCGCACTCCGATACGCTTGGTCGATCGCGCCGAGCCGCCCGTCGCCGCCCTCCTCGGCTCGCGACTGGCCTGAGGCGTCCTGCGACCAGGCTGTGGCACCGTCAAACCCCTCTGCACCGCTCGCTGGCCCGAGCTGGAAGCGCTCTACGTAGCGCCCCGTCAACACGTCCTGGAGCAACATGGCTGTGCCGGTAAGGCCTCCGGCGCTGAGCTTCGCCTTGAGTCGAATAGTGTGGATCGCATCGCAGGCCGGGCCGCCGGCCGCGGCTTTGGCCTTTGCAAGGATCTCGTTGGGATTGCCGGCGCGGGCAGTACTCGCAAGAAACAAACTCGCGACCACGGCTACAGCAAGCTTCGGCTGCATCGGAACACCTCTGATCTCATTCTACGTAGGACAGCCTCGGGAAGTTCGCAAAGGAGAGCGGGGAGCCTCGCTTGCGCTCGCCGCTGAGCGCTGGTCCTCATGGACGCGAGCGAGCGCTCATTCCGGCTTCGTAGTTACTCCGTCGAAGAGAGGCTTCCCCTTGTCGACCACGTGCACCGTGTAAAGCTTCAGTGGCTTGTCGCCCACGACTGTATAGCCCGAATGAAAAGCGCCGCGCAGATTGAAGATGGCTGCGCCAGTCGCCATCATCTGCGGCTCCTTGCCGGGGTACTGGACCATCGTGCCCTCCAGAACTCGTCCACACTCAATTCCGTTGTGAAAGTGTCGTGGAACGGTGGTGCCGGGCTGGACCTCCAGGATGCTGCTAATCACTTCCATGCCGGGGGCGCCGCTTAGATCGGCCTGATTTAGGATCGTTCGCTTCACTCCTTCTTGAGCAAGAACCGGACGAGCAATCAGCGTCGCGAAGATACAGACAGCCAGGACTGAGAGTGCGAGTCTTGAATACATGCTGACTCCTTGATTCGAAACCGCGGCTTCCTGAGAGCGCGTGTTTTCGAGTATGCGTTGAACGGGAACGCGGTTCTATCACCAGTCTTCACGGAGCTTCCTTGGCTAGCGGAATGGCAGTTACCGCCGAGATCGAACCGACAGCATGGGCGGCGGTCGCCGGCGCCGTTTCATTGCTCAGGGAGTCCATCGCCGCCTGCACGCCGCCCGCACGATGAGGCACGCCGGCTGCACGCAGTCCCATTTCCACGCCCGCCAGTGAGCCGGCCAGCATGAGATCGTTGAAATCGCCGAGATGGCCGATGCGAAACACGACGCCCGTCACCTTCCCCAGGCCAGAGCCGAGCGAAATGTCGTAGCGTTCGAGCGCGATTGCGCGGAAATGGTCGGCATCATGACCTTGCGGCATGACGACCGCCGTCAGGGAATTCGAGTACTCGCGCGAGTCGAGAGGGAGAAGCTCAAGGCCCCAATGCCGGACGGCGGCTCGCGTCGCGTCGCCAAAACGACGGTGTCTGGCAAACACGGTCTGCAGGCCTTCCTCCAGCAACATCGCGATGGCTTCGCGGAGGCCGTAGAGGAGATTCGTGGCCGGAGTGTAAGGGAAGAAGAAGCGGTCGTTCGCCTTCAGCATCTCGTCCCAATCCCAGTAGGACCGGGGAGTGCGGTTGGCCTTGCTGGCGGCGATGGCTTTCCTGGAAACGGCGTTGAAGGCGAGGCCGGGCGGCAGCATCAACCCCTTTTGCGAGCCCGTCACGGTAACGTCGACGCCCCATTCAGTGTGCTTGTACTCGAGAGAGCCAAGGGAAGAAACGGCGTCAACGAGGAGAAGCGCAGGATGCCGGGCGCTGTTCATGGCCCTGCGGATCTCTGGAATCCGGCTGGTCACTCCCGTGGACGTTTCGTTGTGAACGACCATGACCGCGCGGATTGCGTGTGTGTTGTCTTCGGCAAGGCGCGCCTCGAGTTGTTCCGGATTGACGCCGTGACGCCAGTCGCCGGGCACGAACTCCACATTCAAACCCCAACGCCGTGCCATGGCTTGCCACAGAGTGGAAAAGTGCCCGGTTTCAAACGCGAGGACTCGGTCCCCCGGCGAGAGCGTATTGACGATGCACGCTTCCCAGGCTCCGGTCCCGGAGGCGGGAAACACCACCACGGGCTCGGAGGTCTGAAAGACCTCGCGACAGCCGTTCAGGACTTCCTTTCCGAGCCGGGCAAACTCAGGACCGCGATGATCGATGATGGGGCGATCCATGGCACGCAGGATGCGGTCCGGAACATTGGTGGGACCTGGGATTTGCAGGAAATGGCGGCCAGGGCGATGTGTCACGATGTCCTCCCGGAAATTTATCCCGACCTACTGAGCCAGCGCGCCTCGAAAGGCGTGAACCCCTTCGACTGCAAGAGTATACGGTCGCGGCTCGCGGCGCTCCGTGCGCATGTCGGGCGGCCTAGCGCATCATAGCGAGATTCTCCTTGATTGCATTCAAAACATATCAAAAGATGCCGATCGCAGTCCGGTTTTTTCGTTTCGGTTGCGGAGGGTGACTCATGCGTCCTCGCGTTCTGAGGGCCACGAACATCGTGCTTGGGCTGCTCTGCCTGATGTACTTCCTCACTTACATTGACCGCGTCAATGTGAGCACGATAGTTGCCTCCAACGACTTTCTGCACGAGATTCCGCTGACCAAGGTGCAGATGGGGTTCGTGTTTTCCGCGTTCGCGTACCCGTACCTTCTGTTCCAGGTGATCGGCGGATGGGTAGCTGACAAGTTCGGGCCACGCAAGGCGCTCACGGTGTGCGGCATTATCTGGGCGGGCGCGACCATCGCCACCGGCCTGGTACACGGCATGGTCAGCCTGTTCGTGGCGCGTGTCGTCCTCGGCTTCGGCGAGGGCGCGACCTTCCCGACGGCCACTCGAGCCATGTCGTACTGGACGCCAAAAGAAAGGCGCGGATTTGCACAAGGCATCACGCACGCCTTCTCGCGTCTCGGCAACTCGCTGACTCCATGGCTGGTCGCGTTCCTCATCCTCAGCTTCTCCTGGCGCGCTTCGTTCATCATCGTCGGGATTGTCAGCATTGTCTGGGCTCTAGCCTGGGGACTCTATTTCCGTGACGATCCGAGCAAGCACAGCGGTGTCACGGCCGAGGAGATCGCGTCGCTGCCTCCATACGGGTCCAGGAAGACGTCTGGAGTAGACGTGCCTTGGCGCCGCCTGATCGGACGCATGGCGCCCGTGACGGTGGTGTACTTCTGTTATGGCTGGATCTTGTGGCTGTTCCTCAGTTGGATTCCGTCGTTCTTCAAGGGGGAGTTTCACCTTGACCTGAAGAAGTCGGCGCTGTTCGCGTCCGGTGTCTTCATTTCGGGCGTGGTCGGAGACACCCTGGGCGGCATCGTCAGCGACAGGCTTTACGCCAAGACGCGCAATCCGAAGATCGCCCGCTGCAATCTGGTCGCGGTCATGATGCTCTTGTGCGCGTTTTCGCTCGTGCCCATCATCTTCACCCGCGACGTGAACCTGGTCGCGCTGGCGCTGAGCAGCGGTTTCTTTTTCGCGGAAATGACGATTGGACCAATGTGGGCGATCCCGATGGACATCGCGCCGAAGTTTTCCGGTACGGCGAGCGGCCTCATGAATACCGGTTCGGCGCTGGCCGCGATCATCTCGCCGGTGATCGGCGGCTACCTGATCCAGAAGACGGGCAACTGGATGCTGCCCTTCATCGTTTCCATGGGCGTCATCCTGGTCGGGTCGGCGCTGTCGTTCACCATGCATCCCGAACGACCGCTTGCGGACGCTGAAGTCGGGCCCGCTCCGGCCATCGCCGGCTAGGAGTTGCTGACGAGGGAACGACGGTACCGGCGACAGCGAAGGACGGCGCCGTGAAGACTGGCGATCGGAAATCGGCCGCCCGCACGCTTTCCTACGAAGGCGCCACGACAATTGGGACGAACGTCATGCCGGAAGCCGCCGCCCTGTTCAGAGCCCGGACGGGCGTGACGTTCAGCTGCATTGGAGGCGCTGGCGCGGATGCAGGCTTCAAGGCGGCCGTGGAGGGACGCGCCACATTTGGCGGCGTTGCTCGCGAGCTGACAGACGAGGAAAAAGCGCGAGTCGGTGGCTATGAAGTAATCGGTTTCGACGTGATGGGCGTCTTCGTAAACGTCGAGAACCCGGTCGAGGGCCTCACCCGGGCCGAGCTGAAGGAGATCTTCACCGGCCGCGCGACCAGCTGGAAGGAATTCAAGGGTCCGGACCGGACGATCACCGTTTACAGCGAGAGACTGTCCGGCGGGCGGGCCACGGTGAAGGCTTTCAAGGACATGGTGCTCGGCGGCGAGCAATACGGACCCGTCAAGGAACGGGAGGACGCCACCGATTGCCTGCGGGACGTTGCCACCGACAATGGGGGCATCACGGCTTCGTCCATGTCGTTTGCGATCCCCGGGATCAGAGCGCTGCCCGTCGACGGCTCGGCGCCGACGCGAGGCGCGGTCCAGCGCGGCGCCTATCCTCTCAAGCGGCCTCTGATCCTCGTGACCAAAGATGTTCCGACCGGGGACACCAAAGCATTTCTCGCCTTCATGCTCGCATCCGAAGCGCAGGCGATCGTCGCCAGGAAATTCGTTCCGGCGAAATAGCGCGCGCATCCGGCGGCGGAGGACGCATGTGATCAACAACCCCGGGCGCTGGAAGCTGCCCGAATCTCGATCATCCCGGCCATCTTCCCGGCGCCAGCATGTCCGCCATCCGCTCGTGGCTCCTGATGCCCTGCCCGGCGATGAAAGTGGTGCCTGCGACGATCAAGGCGCCCCCTTTCTGTCCCCCTAGAAGTTGGCCGCGCCTGAACCGGCAGACCGAGGCGAGAAGCCGCATGTCGGCCGCCTCGTATCCCATCTCCGCCTCCTCGAGCTTCCCGAGGATCTCCTGCGCGTCTCCCCTGAAAGTGGCGATCCCCGCACGCAGCAGGCTGGCCAGGGGACCGGCCCACGGCATCCTCTCGCTCTCGATCCAGCCGGCGTCGCCTTCTGCGATCCTGATGAGCGGCTCCACCTCGCGGCCGTCGGCGGCGGCCGCGAGGGCGGCGCGTCCTCTCAGCGCGTGGGCCAGGATCGCGATGAGCTGAATGCGCAGGGCAAAGGACCGGGTCAGAGCGGGCCAGCTCTGCATCACCAGCTCCCAGGCCGCCTCGCCTCGCCTCGCGTAAAGATCGATCTGCGCCTGTCCGAGCAGGTTCCACCAGTGCTGGTTCTGGAAGCCGCGGGGGTTGGACCACTCTTCCATGGCCCTCGCGAGTTCCTCCCGAGCGCCCGCCGCGTCGTCGCCGGCGAGGTGGGCGAGGTAGGAGACCCGGACCCTGAGGTTCGTGGTCATGTAGCGGTCGCCCCGTTCCCGCGCGTCCTCCAGATAGCGGGGCACGCGGTCACAGAGCTCCTTCACCTCGCCCATCTGGAAGAGCGAGAAGAGCGTGCAGTAGACGACGTTGTCGAGCTCGAAGGCGACCCCCGCGGCCTGCTCCTTCAGCAGGGTCTCGGCCCGCTCCAGGAGGTTGCGGCAGTCGCTCCAGCGGCCCTCGAAGAAGGCCGCGATCCCGGCCGTCACCGTCGCCAGACCGAGCGCGCGCGGATGCTTGAGCCGCTCAGCCATCTCCATCGCCTTCTGGTTGAGCGCGTCGGTGCGCGGGCGGCTCTTCCCTCCGGAGATGGAGCTATAGGCAGCCTCGACCGCGAGGGCGCGAGCTACTCGAAAGGGTTCGCCCGCCTCGAGCGCCAGCAGGAGCCCCCGCCTCTGGAACACCCCACCGCGCACCGTGTCCACGAAGCCCAGCCCGCTGGCCACGGCCCAGCAGGTGTCGATGCGGATCAGGTCGGCGGCGGGGATCCGGGACTCCGAGCGCTCTTCGAAGCCGAGGCCTCTGAGACGGATCCGGAGCCTCAGGAGGAGGAGCGTGAGGAGCGCGGTCAGGGGTGTTCTCGGCAGCTTCATCCCGACCGCGTCGAGGACGATGCGCAGCACCGAAAGCCCCTCGTCCACGTAACCGCCTCTCAAGAACTGCTCGGCCGCGCGCCGGTTCAGCTCGAGCGCCTCCGCCGGCCCCGCGCCCCTGGCCGCCTCAAGGTAGGCCTGCGCCGCCTCCGCCCCCCGCCCGGCGTTGCTCAAAGCGTCCCCCAGCCGGAGGCGTAGCGCTCGAGTGTCGAGGAGATCGG
>CALFNG010000194.1 GCA_937902985.1 uncultured Myxococcales bacterium | reverse complement strand
ACTCGCCGAGTCTGTGGGGGTCCATGATCAGGTCCCACACCGCCTGCGGCGGCAAGGACGCGCGGCGGGCGGATGCCGCCATCGCGCGGGCCCTCGAGGCGGCCACGGTGGTGCACGCCGGGGTGAGCGTCCGCGCGGCCGTCGGCGGCGAGGTCGTCGAGCGCCTGGAGCGCGCCGGCGTCAAGCACGACGCGGCCCTCACGGTGGCCGATCTCCTGCGCGAGTGCGAAGCGGCGCGCTTCTCGCCCGACGACGTCGACGTGCTCGCCGCTCGCGATCGCTGGGCGCGGGCGCAAGGCGTGATTCGCGGACTGGAGAAGAGGGGATGAGCCGCGCGGCGTTCGTCGTCCCGTGGGCCCTCGGGGTCATGCTGGCCTTTGCGGGGCTCGTGCTGCCCGCGGGCGTCGCGCGGGCCGACGCCGACCATGACCCCGGCGATGCAAGCGGTACGAGCGCCCTCTTCGACGGCGCCATCCGGGCGCTTCGCGAGGGGCGCGCCGGGGACGCCGTCGCGTCGTTCGAGACGCTCGCCGACGAGGGCGTCGTCGACGCCGCCGCCAGCTACGACCGCGGCCTGGCGTACGCGATGCGCGTCCGCATCGGAGCCGAGGTGCCGGGCGATCTCGGCCGCGCGGCGCACGGGTTCGAAGAAGCGCGCGATCTCTCCACCGATCCCAAGCTGACGGACGACGCGTCGAGCGCGCTCGGCATCGTCCGGGGCGAGATTGCGCGGCGGCGTCTCAGCGCGGGCGATCCCGTCGAGGTCGATCCGGGCCGCACGCTGGCGCGCACGCTCGCGGGGCTGCTTCCGGAGTCGGTCTGGTCGGCGCTCGCCATCGGGTTCTCCATGGCCCTGGCCGCGGGGCTCTTCGCCCGATGGCTGGGCGGTCGCCCTCGCGTCCGCATCGCGGGCGGGGTGGTCGCGTCGGTCGCCGCCCCCGCGCTCGCGGTCGCCGTCGGGATGACCCTCGCCGCGCGCCACGACCGGTTGACCCTGCGCGAGGCCGTGGTCGTGGCCACCAGTGCGAGACCGAACGACGCGCGAGGCATCGCGCTCCCGGGCGCGACGCCCCTCCCCGAAGGAGCGAGGGTCGAGATCGTCGAGCTGCGCGGAGGGGCGACGCGGGTTCGCTTCGGGGCGACCGACGCGTGGGTCTCTTCGAGCACGCTGAGGGAGCTTGCGCGCGCCGAATGAGCGCGCCCGACTGACACGCGCGCTCAGTCGCTGTAACGTCCGCCCGCGCATGAGGGAGACCAGCCGCCGCCTCGCCCTCATGACCGCGCTCGGAGCCGCGGCTACCGGCCTCGGCGTCGCGAACCCGGTGATGGGTCAGGTCGCGAACGCACGTCACGACGTCGTTCCCCCCGTGGTCGTTCCGCCGGTCGTCATTCACCACGTCGACGCCGTGTACCCGCCGTCGGCCCTGGCCGCGCGCGAACACGCCGACGTCGTCCTCGCCGTGACGGTCGACGCCGACGGCCACGTCTCGAAGGTCGATCTCGTCGAGTCCGGCGGTGCCGACCTCGACGAGGCCGCGATCGTCGCCGCCCGCGAGTGGACGTTCGTGCCCGCCCTTCGCGACGGCAAGCCGGTGGCGAGCCGCATCAAGATGCCGTTCCACTTCGCGCCGCCCGCGCTTCCGCCGGAGCTCGTCGAGACGCCGCCCGCCCCGGGTGAAGTCCCGGTCCACGAGGCGGTCCCGAGCCCGCCCGCGCCGCCGTCCACTGCCGCACCGGCTGACGTGAGCGAGGTGAGCGTGACCGGACGCGCGCGAGCGCCGGCCCGGGGCGGCGCCGACTTCGAGCTCCCGGTCGGCGAGCTCGCCGTGGTCCCGCGCGCGAGCGCCGCTGACTTCTTGAAGCTCGCGCCCGGCGTTCTGGTGACCAACGAGGGCGGCGAAGGGCACGCCGACTCCATCACTCTCCGCGGCTTCGACGCCGGAGAAGGCGAGTCGATGGAGATCACCGTCGGCGGCGTACCGGTCAACGATCCGGGGAACTTCCACGGTAACGGCTACGCCGACTCCCACTTCGTTCTGCCCGAGGCCGTCCAGTCGGTCCGGGTGCTCGAGGGGCCCTTCGATCCGCATCAGGGCAACTTCGCCGTCGCCGGGAGCGCCGACTACGAGCTCGGGCTCGCCCGCCGCGGGCTCACCGCGAAGTGGACCGCGGGCAGCTACGGCACCGAGAAGATGCTCCTCGCGTGGGGGCCGGAGGGCGAGAGCGCTCACACGTTCGCCGCGGCCGAGTACGCCGAGTCGAACGGGTACGGCCAGAACCGCGCGTACCAGCGAGGCTCGGCGCTCGCGCAATACGAAGGCAAGCTCGGCGACCGCGGCACCTGGCGCGTCACCGGCCAGGCCTATTCCGTCGTGTCGCAGGCGGCTGGAGTCGTTCGCGAAGACGACTACGACGCGGGTCGCATCGGGTTCTACGGCACGTACGACCCCAACCAGGGGCAAGACTCGTCGCGCTTCTCGCTCGCCGCCGACCTCGAGACGCGGACGGGCAGCGCCACGCGCTACACCACGCTGACGCAGCAGCTCTTCGCGATCGACCGGTCGCTCCGCATCCGCGAAGACTTCACGGGCTACGTGAACGACCAAGGGGTCCGAGAACCCCTGGGCACGATGCTCGATCTGGCGATGACCGAGCGCTCCTTCGGCGCGCGCGGAGCGGCGCGAACCCACGTCGAGGCGCTCGGCCAGCCCCAGGAGCTCGAGATCGGGTATTTCGCGCGCGGCGACTCCGTCGACAACGTGCAGCACCTCGTCGATCGCGCGACGCAGGTTCCCTACGCGACCAACGCCAGCCTCGGCGGGTTCCTCGGCGACCTCGCGCTCTACGCCGACGCGAGCCTCAAGCCCGTGTCGTTCGTCACCGTGCGCGGCGGCGTGCGCGAAGAGCTGTTCACGTATTCGGTCGAGAACGGCTGCGCCGCCGCCGCGCCCGGCTGCACCGACGACGCGAAGCCCGGCGCCAACCCTCGCACGAGCGCCGCCGCCAGCGAGATGCTCCCGCGCGTATCGCTCCTCCTGGGCGCCTTCGACGGCGTCACGCTGGTCGGCAGCTACGGTCGCGGGGTCCGCTCCCTCGCGATCGACGAGGTCGCCGCGAACCCCACCACGCCGCTGGCGACGATCTCGTCGTACGAAGGGGGCGTGTCCTACGCTCGCGCCACCGGCGCCGGCCAGCTGACCTTGCGCTCGGTCTTCTACGACACGGAGATCGACCGCGACGAGGTCGTCGACCCCGTTCTGGGCCGCACCGTCGAGACGGGCGCGACGGAGCGCACCGGCTGGGTCGGTGCCGGTCGCCTCACGGGTCGGTTCTTCGATGAAGCGGCGAACGTGGCCGTCGTCCGGGGCATCCTCGACGCCAGCCACGAAGGCATTCCGTACGTGCCGCACGTCCTCGCGCGCTCCGATACGGCGTTCTTCGGCGATCTGCCGTGGCGGCTCGCTCGCCATACCATCCGGGCGTCGATCGGCCCGTCGGTCACCTACGTGGGCGCGCGCTCGCTTCCGCTCGGCGAATCGAGCGTGCCCTACGTGCTCGTCGACGCGGCGCTGAAGCTCACCTGGCGCGCGTTCGAGCTCGGTCTCACCGGCACGAACCTGTTCGACACGAAGTACCGACTGAGCGAGTTCACTTTCGTCTCCGACTTCAATCCGCAGGCGCCGCCCACGCTCACTCCGGAGCGGTCCTTCACGGCGGGGGCCCCGCGCATGCTCTTCCTCTCGCTTTCCGCCACGCTCTGACCAGAGCGGGCGGCGGCGTCGTGGAACGGGCCCGTCTCGGCGCTCGCCGTGCTCAACGCACAGGAAGTGCGTTTCCGCGCGGCGACCGCCGAGCCGGCCCCGTTCGACTTAGCCGCCGCTCGCTCTGGGCCCGCTGCCGTTCGATTGGCGGACCGAGCGTGGAATTGGACGTGGACGCGGCGTCCACGTCCGCAGCGGGGAACGTGCGAACGTCGTAAGACGTATTTGGCATCCGGAACCTAAATAATCCGCAGCGATGTGCGATCCGTTTGCATTGGTTGTTACGTCGTTATACTTAACGCCGGCGATGCAATGCCGGCTCGCCTTCACCTTCGGGCTCGTGGCGTCCCTCTTCGCCGCGACGGCGACGGCGCTCGCGCAGCCCTCGCCGCGGGTCACACCGCCAGTCGTCGTCGAGCGCGCCGACGCGGTGTTCGCAGCCTCGGCCCTCGGCGACCGCGCGCAGGCCGATGTCGTTCTCATCGTCACCGTCGGTGCGGATGGGCATGTCTCGGACACGGCGGTCGCCGACTCGGGGGGCGCGGATCTCGACGAGGCGGCGGCTGCGGCCGCGCGCCGGTGGACCTTCGTGCCTGCGACCCGCGACGGAACACCCGTCGCCAGCCGCATCACGATCCCATTTCACTTTGGGCGGCTCACAGTCGTGGTCGCGCCTGCGCCTGCGCCCGCGGTCGCGCCTGCGCCCGCGCCTGCGTCTGTGCCCGTGCCCGTGCCCGTGCCCGTGCCCGTGCCCGAAGAAGTGAACGTACGCGGTCGCGCCGCGCCACCGAACGTTGGCGCTTCGGACTTCAACCTCGTCGTGGGCGCGCTGGCGAACGTGCCGCGCCAGAACGCCAGCGAGCTGCTGAAGCTCGCCCCCGGCATCATGCTGAGCAACGAGGGAGGCGAGGGGCACGCGGAGCAGGTCTTCCTCCGTGGCTTCGACGCCCGCGAGGGGCAGGACATCGAGTTCACGGTGGGCGGCGTGCCCATCAACGAGAGCGGGAACCTGCATGGCAACGGCTACGCCGACGCGCACTTCATCATCCCCGAGCTCGTCGAGCGCCTTCGCGTCGTCGAAGGCCCGTTCGATCCTCGCCAGGGCAACTATGCCGTGGCCGGCAGCGCCGACTACCAGCTCGGCCTCGCGCAGCGGGGGCTCACCGCCAGGTACACCGGCGGCAGCTTCGGTACGCAGCGGGCGCTCCTCCTCTGGGGGCCGCCGGGCGGGAGCGCCCACACCCTCGGGGGCGTCGAGCTCTACTCGACCGCCGGGTTCGGGCAGAACCGTGACGCGCAGCGCGCGACGGCGATGGGGCAGTACGAGGGGGAGCTCGGCGCGCGCGGCTCGTACCGGCTGACGGCGCAGGCGTATTCGACGCACTACCACTCCGCGGGGCTCGTCCGGCAAGACGACTACCAGGCGGGCAAGATCGGCTTCTACGGCAGCTACGACGTCTCGTCGTTCGCGCACGAGGCCGTGCCCGAGGGCGGAGATGCGTCGCGGTTCTCGGTGGCGGCCGACGTCGAATCGACGTCGGGAAACACGACGCTGACCCAGCAGGTCTTCGTCATCAAGCGCGACATGCGTCTGCTCGAGAACTTCACGGGCTTCTTGCTCGACGTGCAGCAGCCGCTCCAGAGCCTCCACGCGCAGCGAGGCGACATGATCGACCTCGACGTGCACGAGGTCACCGTGGGCGCGCGCGGCGCAGCGCGCCTCCACGCGACGGCGTTCGGGCAACGCCAGGAGCTCGAGTTCGGCTACTACGCGCGCGGCGACGACGTCGCCGGCACCCAGCAACGCCTCGAAGCGAGCACCGGCGTTCCCTACGCGACGGACACGGACCTCGACTCCAAGCTCGGCGACATCGGCCTCTATGCCGACGCGAACCTGCGGCCGCTGGCGTGGGTGAACGTTCGCGGCGGAGTGCGGGCCGATCTCCTCACGTACGACGTCTTGAACGACTGCGCGGCCCAGACCGTCGCGCACCCGTCGACCACGAACCCGCCCATCGACCAGAGCTGCCTCTCGCAGCAAGACTTCGGTCGCCCGCGCGAGCCGAACCAGCAGACGTCGACGTCGAGCGCCGCGGTGTTGCCGCGGGCGTCGCTGCTCCTGGGCCCGATCGCGCACCTCGTGATCTCGGCCAGCGTCGGCAAGGGCGTTCGCTCGATCGACCCGAGCTACGTCACGCAGGACGTCAAGACGCCCTTCGCCAGCATCGCCGCCCACGACGCGGGGGTCTCGTACGCCGGGTCGGTCGACGACGTCTCGGTCGTCGTGCGCTCGATCTTCTTCGAGACGCTCGTCGACAAAGATCTCGTCTTCGACGAGACGGTGGGGCGCAACGTGCTCGGCGTCGGCACGCACCGGACGGGCTGGGTGGGCGCGCTACGCCTCACGGGGCCGTTCTTCGACGAGTCGGCGAACCTCACGCTGGTCCGCGCGACCTACGACGATACCCATCGCCTCGTCGCGTACATCCCGGGCGACGTGCTCCGCTCGGACACGAGCTTCTTTCACGAGCTCCCGCTCCGGCTCGCCGGTTCGCCGGTGCGAGGCACGCTGAGCTGCGGCGTCACCTACGTCGGGCCGCGGCCGCTTCCGTTCGGCCAGGACAGCGACGCACTCTTCACCGTCGACGCATCCGCGACGCTGGCCTGGGCGCGCTACCAGATCGGGATCACGTCGACGAACCTGCTCGACGCGAAGTACCGGCTCGGCGAGTACAACTACCCGTCCGACTTTCACAGCCAGTCGCAGCCGACGCTCGTGCCGGAGCGGATGTTCTCGGCGGGCGCTCCGCGGGGCGTCTACGTCACGTTCGCGGTCACCTTCGGAGGCGCGTGATGGGCCTGGCCGCTCCTCTCGCGCGGCGAGCCGCCGCGCTCGCGAGCCTGATCGCTTGCGCTTGCGCGGCGTGCGTGGGCACGACGGGCGGTCAGCTCGTGACGTTTCCGGCGGCCGCGGCCGGGCCCGCCGACGCGATCGCCGGCGAGCCCTTGCGGTTCACGACCGACCGCGGCTGGACTGTCGTGCTGAGCACCGCGACGCTTCACGTCGGCGCGCTCTACCTCGATCAGAGCATGCCGGTGTCGGGCTCGCAGGGAACGAACTGCGTGCTCCCGGGCACGTACGTCGGGCAGGTGACCGCTGGCCTCGACGTGAACCTCCTGTCGCCCGCGCCGCAGCCGTTTCCCGGGCAGGGCTCGGGTACGACCGAGCCGCCGGCCCTCGTGGGGCAAGTGTGGCTCACGGGCGGCGACGTCGACGTAGCGGCGACTCCGAGCCCGCCGACGACGATCCTCACGATCGCCGGGACTGCGAGCACTGGCGACATCGTCATGCCCTTCGAAGGCAAGCTCACCATCGGCGCGAACCGCCAGGCGTCGGGCAGCGCGGCCGCGGGCGCCGACCCGATCTGCAGGCAGCGCATCGTCTCGCCCATCCCGACTTCGGTGGTCGTGGGCTCGACCGGCGGGCTGCTTCTTCGCGTCGATCCGCGGCTGTTCTTCGTGAACGTCGACTTCAGTCAGCTCGCGAAATTCTCGGATTCCTATGGCTTCAGCGACGACCCCACCTCGGCCGGATACACGCAACCGAGCCTGAACCTCTATCAAAACCTGCACTCGGCCGGCCGTCTCTACACGTTCTCCTGGACGCTCCCCCCGTAACGACCCGCAACGACGACGAGGAAAATCATGATGAAGACGATCCTGTGCGGCGTGCTCGCCGCAACGGGCACGGCGCTCGTGTGCGCGTGCTCCGGCGATGACAAGGCAACGGCCTCGGCGGACGGCGGCGCGAGCGACGCCCCGACAACGAACGACGGCGCGCTCGCGATGGACGGCCCGGCGGTGACGGACGGCGGCCTCCGATCGTTCACCGCCCAGGCAGACCCCGGGCCGGGCGGCATTCTCTTCGCGGCTTCGGGCGAAGTGCTGGCGCTCACCGGGTATCCGTTCCCGCCCGTGAACGACGGCGATCCCGCGTTCGTCGACGGATGGGACGTGCACTTCACGCGGCTCCTGGTGACGGTCGACAAGATCAAGCTCTCGGCGAACGCGGATCTCTCGCCGGGAGATCAGTCGCAGACGGGCGCCGTCGTCGCGGAGGTCGACGGCCCCTGGGCGATCGATCTGGCCCACAGCGATCCGAGCTACCTCGCCGGCAAAGGCGGTCCAGGCGAAGAGGCGGCGCCGATCGCGGCCCTCTCGAACCAGAACCGGGTCGGCGGCACGCCTGCGTTCGCGACCGACGGAACCCGGTACGCGTTCGGCTTCGATGTGATCCAGGCGGCCGCCGCGACCGCCGACGGTCGGCGAACGGCGAACGTGAACCTCGATGCCGACGGCCTTGCCGATTACCAGGCGATGATCGCCGACGGCTGCGGGGTCCTGTACGTCGGCTCCGCGACCTTCAAGGGTGGGACCGTCGCGGGCCATACCGACTGCAACAGCGATCCCGAGTATGCGAACTGGCCGAAGACGGTCAATTTCAGGCTCTGCTTCAATTCGCCCGCGACGTACGTGAATTGCCAAAACCCCGACAACGATCCGGCCACGCCGTTCCCGAACGAAGAGCACGAGCGGGGGATCGCGTTCAAGAGCGGTCAATCCGTGGTCGGGCAAATCACGATCCACACGGACCATCCCTTCTGGGACAGCGTGCTCCACGACTCGCCGGCGCACTTCGATCAGTTCGCCGCGCGCGTCGCGGGGCAAGGCATAGACGCGGCGGCCGTGACGCCGACCGTGACCGTCGCGCTGACCAGGGGGGTCGACTACACGTCGTACACCGACGCGCTCGGGAACAAGCTGAAGTGGCGCTACTGCATCGCGCCCCCCACCGACGTGCACCCGCAGTTCAACGGGCCGATGGCGTTCGATCCGCAGAGCGTGCCCCACTGCACCGGGAGCGACCCGTCGACCGGTCTATGCGACTACGAAGACTTCACGACGTACGACCAGAGCACGCAGGGCCACCTCGACAGCGACGGCCTCTGCTTCGTGAAGCGCAACTACCCATCGCCCCCCTGAGCCCCGCTCCGAAGACGCCGCTCAGCGCGCAGGCGGCGTGGACCGCGACGGGGCCCTGCGCCTCGCGAGCACCGCGACGAGAGTGTCCCGGCTAGTGTGTCTGAGGCCGGCGCGCGCTCTAGCGGCGGCGCAGCCGCCCGCGTCCTGGGAAATCCTCCTAGTTTTGCACGAGCTTCATGCCGCCCGAGACGAGCGGCTGCACCGGCGAGATGTCCGACACAGCCGAGTCGGCGATGTAGAGGAACTTGAGCGTGCGGATCCCCGCGACGGGCGCCAGGTTCTGCACGCGTGTCTTCTTGATGCTGAGGCGCTCGAGCTTCTTCATGTTCGAGATCGGCGTGAGGTCGGACACGGAGTCCTCGTCGAGCATCAGCTCCGTCACGTTGACGAGCGAGCCGAGCGCCTTGAGGTCGTCGTCGCCGATGAGCGTGTGCGAGAGGTCAAGGCGATCGAGCCGCTTCAGCCCCTCGAGCGGATGAAGGTCCTTCACCTTACTCAGCGACGCGCGCAGCGATTCGAGGCTGGTGAGCTTCTGCAGGGGCGAGAGGTCGTCGTATTCGCCGGTGCCGAGGAAGAGGTCTTTCATTCCGGTGAACATCGGGAAGATGCACGGGTCGATCTGGTGCACGGGCGTGTTCGACAGGTTGATCGATTTGATCTGCGCGAGGTCCGACGGCGTGATCGGTCCCTTGTCTTTGCTGAGCTTGCGCCGCACTTCTTTCTCGAGCGACGCGTCTTCACCGAAGTCGACCGCCGCGGGGTGCGCCTTGCAGTCGGCGGCCGCCTTCTTCACGAACGTCGGGGCGGGCGCCGCCGTTTGCGAGGGCGTGGGCGTCGGAGTCGGCGCGGGCGCGGGAGCCGCGGCCTCGGGCGCCGCCGGGCTGTCGCTCTTCGGATCGTCGCAGCCCGTCAATCCAGTCAATCCGGACAACGCGGCCAGCGCCGGCAAGAGCGGGAACGAGAGAACCGCCGCGAGGGTCACCGTCTTCATGGGGCGGCGAGCTTACCAGGCAGTTTCCGCTCTGCGGCGCACGATCGCGTCTCAGTCGGGTTCTCGCAAAGCGCGGCGTTTGCGAGAACGAGAGTAGCCGCAGGTCTAGACAGGCAGAGGCCCCTCGGCGATCGCCGCGGTGATCTCGTCGGGCACGAGGCCGTAGGCCTCGGCTGCCGCGAGCAGCCCGGCGTTGGGCGCCAGCCCCGTGAGGAAAGTGCGAGCGTATGGGGTGCCGCCCAGGCCGCGCATGCGGGTCACGAGCCGCGGCACCCCGCGGGCGATTGCCTGCCTGGCCTCGCCGAGCCTGCCGAGATCGACGCACGCGTCGTGCAGCGCCAGAAAGACGGGCGCCTCGTTGAGCAAGCTCGGGGAGCCCTCGTCGAGGAGCGCCGCCGCCTCGCTCGCGAGCTCGCGAGCGCGTTCGGCGTCGCCGCAGCGCCGCTCCGCCTCGGCCCAGAGGCCGCGCGCCACCGGCAGGACGTCGAGCATCTTCGTGGCCCGATAGCCTTGCGTGGCGAGGCGCAGGAGCGTCCGCGCGTCTTCTTCGTGTCCGGGGGTCCGCAGCTTCTCCAGCCCCCGGTAGAAGAGGACGCCGAGAGCGGCCCGGTCGTGCGGCACCCAGCTGCCGGCGAGGGCCGCGTCCGCGGAGGCGCGGGTGTCGCCGAGCGGGCCTTCGAGCGACGCGTCGTCGCCGAACGTGGCCGCCCAGCACAGGAGGATCATCTTGCCGTGACGCTCGACGCCCGGCGAGCCGACCGCCTGGCCGAGGGCGATCCCGGTCTCGATGGCCTGGCGGGCCTCGACGCGCGCGCCGACGGTGGTCAGCGCGAAGCCCACGTTGATGGTCAGGGTCGCTTCGCGCGTCTTGAGCGACGCCGCGTTGGCCGTCTGCGCCGCGTTCCGGCGCGCCTCGAGCGCCGAGGCCACCTCGCCGCGCGTCTGCCTCACGACGGCCAGCGTCTGCCAGGCGTCGACCGCGGCCACCGCGATGCCGTGCCGCTTCGCGAGCTCGAGCAGCGCGTCGGCGACCTTCTGAGCCGCATCGAGCTCGCCTGCATACGCGTAGCGCGCGGCGAGGGCGGCGGCGCACCGCGCCTCTTCGTCGAAGAGCTTCGCTTCTTGCGCGGCCTTCCGGACCTCGTCGAGGCGCGTGCTCGTGTCGGCGCCGCCGCCGCACGCGTCTTCGTAACGAACGCGCGCGCCGGCCGCGCGGACCTCGCTCGCCTTGTCGTAGACGGCCTCTTGCATCGCCCGCACCGCCGAGTCGCGCTCCGCGGCGCGGGCGTCGAGGCGGTTCCAGGCCTCGTCGAGCAGGAGCGCGCGCGCGAACTGCGTCGGCTTGTCTTCGGCGAATGCGAGCGCCTTCTCCGCCAGCGCGACCGCCGCGGCGAGCGAGTGCGCCGCGAGCGCTCGCCGCGCGGCCTTCTCGAGGTACTGCGCCGACGCGATCTCGTCGCCGCCGAGCTCGAGGTGACGGGCGACGATCGCGTCGTCTTCGCCCACCTTGGCCAGCCACACGCCGGCGCGGTGGTGGTACTCGCGGAGCTGCTCCTCGCCGAGCGCGGCGTACGCGACCTCGCGCATCAGCGCGTGCTTGAACGCGAACTCGCGCGTGCTCGCGAACCGCGCGTGGGCCTGCTCGACGAGGATCTCGGCGGCCGCGAGCTCACGAAGGACCTCCGGTGCGTGCGGCACGCCGATGGACTCGAGGCCCACGTCCCACCCCGTTTGCCCGAAGACCGAGAGCTTCGACGCGGCGTCGCGCCCGAAGTCGTCGAGCGCGTCGAGGTGCACCTGCATGGCGGCCTCGATCGTGGGCGCGTCGGCCGCGTCGCGGCCCGCGGCGGCGATGCGCGCGAGCTCCTCGGCGAAGAGCGGCAACCCCGCCGACTGCTGGGCGATCGAGTCGACGATCGCCTCGCCCTTCTCTCCCAAGGCCCGCTCGCCGAGGACGGACGTCGCGATCGACCTCGCCTGCTTGCGCGACAAGGGCCGCAGCTCGATGCGCACGTGGTCGCGCCCCTCGAAGCGCGCCGACCCCTCGCGCCAGAAGGCGGGCCGCGCGGCCGCGAGCACGAACACCGTGGAGCCGGTCGAGCGCGCGAGCAGGTGATCGATCCACGAGAGGCTCTCGGCGTCGGCCCACTGCACGTCTTCGAGGACGATGACGAGCGGGTGGTGCTTGCTCATGCCGAGGATCATCTCGGTCAAGACGAGCCACAGGCCGTCGCGCGCGCCGCGCGTGTCGTCGACCTCGGGCAGAGCCTCGTTCGCCACGAGCCGCGCGATGAGCTCGCGCGACGCGTGCGAGCAAGGCACGTCGCTGAGCGCGATGAGCACGTCGGTCGCGTCGAGCGCCTCTTGCAGCGGCGCGCCCTTGGCCACGCCCGTCAGCCCGCGGGCCACGTCGGCCACGACGCCGAGCGCGTGGCTCTTCGAGAACGACTCGCTCCGGGCGAAGAGCACGCGCGGCGTGCTCGCGTGGCTCGCGATGCGCGAGAGCGCCTCGCGGCGGAGGCGAGTCTTGCCCATGCCCGGCGCGCCGGTCACGGTGACGACGATGGGCGTCTTGTCTTCGACGCTGCGTTCGAACGCGGCGACGATCTGCGCGAGCTCGGCCTCGCGCCCCACGAAGGGCACGCCGCCGCCAGCGGTCTCCTTGCGGCCGGGGATCGGCGTCCCGACCACGGCGCTCCCGTCGCCCCGGAGCTGGAGCTCGTAGCGGCCGCGCGTGAGCTCCGTGGTCGTGGTGTCGGCGAGGACCTGCCCGCGCGCGGCGTCGCGCGCCAGGGCGGCGGCCCGGTCGACCACTTCTCCCGTGGGTCTCGTCCGGTCGATGCGCGTGCGGCCGGTCGCCACCCCCACCGTCGCGTTGATGCGGGCGACGCGCATGCCGAGATCGAGCGCGGTGACGGCCTCGTCGCCCACGGTCTTGCGCACCCCGAGGTGGCAGACGATCGCGTCGCCTCCGAGCTCCGTCGCGTCGGCCCCGCGCGCGCGAAGGTGCGTGAGGAGGCGCGCCCGGACGGCGCCCTTGGGCACGCGGGTCGCCACGATGGTGGTCACCATGCGGGTGCCGCCGCTCTTGTCGGTCGTCGCGCCGGCCGCGGGGCTCGTTTGCTGGACGCCGTTGTGCGTCATCCCCGCGGCCTCGCCGGTGCGCAGCTGCTCGGCGATCTCGCGCAGCTCGTGCGCGACCTCCCAGGCCGAGCCCGGCCGCTCCGCGGGCGCCGTGGCGAGCATGCGGCCCATGATCGCGTCGAGGCGCAGAGGGGTGTCGGCGAAGACCTCCGACAGGCGAGGCGCCGGCGTGGTCACGAGGCGCGCGAGGATCGCGATGGGCGTGGGGCCGACATGCGGCGGACGGCCGGTGATCATCTCGAAGAGCGTCGCGCCGAGGGCGTAGAGATCGGCGCGCGCGTCGACCTCGCCGTCGCCGCGCGCCTGCTCCGGGGCCATGTACGCCGGCGTCCCGACGATCGCGCCCGTTCGCGTCAGCTTCGCGTCCTCGGCGGCGGCGACGCCGAAGTCGACGAGCTTCACGGCATACGGCTGGCTCGCGTCGCCCGCGACGGAGCCGGTGCTCGCGCTGCCGACAAGGAACACGTTGGACGGCTTGACGTCGCGATGCACGATGCCCGCCGCGTGCGCCGCGGCCAGGGCGTCGGCGACGTCGGCCGCCACGTTCACGCACTGGATGAGCGGCAGGCGAGACCGGCGCTGCCGCTGGGCGATGTCTTCGCCCTCGAGCCACTCCATCGCGATGTAGGGCTGCCCGTCGTCGAGCTGTCCGAACGCGACGACCTGCACGATCGCCGGGTGCCGGAGCCCCGCGAGCACGCGACCCTCGCGCTGGAACCGCGCCTCTTCGCTGGCGTCGACGCCGGGCAGGGCGATCACTTTGAGCGCGACCGGCTCGCCGGTCACTTCATCGCGCGCGCGGTAGACGATGCCGACGCCGCCGCGACCGACCTCGCGCTCGATGACGAACCTCCCCGCCAGGGGCTCGGAGGTGAGCGGCGCCGTCATGCGCGCTTCTTCGCTCCGACCGCGAAGATCTCGGTGCTGACGGACCGGGTGCCTTCGGGTCGAATGAGGCGCTCGGCCTCGTAGTGCCGGCGGAGCTCTTCGCGCGCGGTCGGGAGGTCGCCGCTCATGAAGATCTTGCCCACGAACGCGCTGCCGGGTGCGCCGAGCGCCGCGCCCACCGCCAGGGCGCGCATGAAGAGGTCGAAGCTCCGCGCCTGGTCGGACACGCGGTTCCCGCTCGTGCGCGGGGCCATGTCGCTGAGCACCACGTCGTAAGGCGCGAAGCGGGCGAGGTCGTCGTTCGTGAGCGACAGCGCGTCGCCTTGCACGAAGACGGCGTGCGGCGGCAGAGCGGTCCCGATCGGTTCGAGGTCGACCGCGAGCACATGCCCCGACGGCCCGACCTTCTGCGCCGCGTACATCGCCCAGCTCCCGGGCGACGCGCCGAGGTCGAGCACGCGCATCCCGCCCCGGAGGAGCCGGACGCGCCGGTCGATCTCTTCGAGCTTGAAGACGCTTCGCGCCGGGAACCCCGCATCCTTGGCCGCCCGCGTGAAGCGGTCGGGCCGGGCGTAGGGGTTCTTCCGCGAGACCATGGGCCAGGGCACTTTCCTCGTCGTTGATCGGGCCCGTCTCGGCGCTCGCCGTGCTCGCCGGGCGGGAAGCCCGGCTGCGCGCGGCGCCCGCCGATACGGACCCGCTCAACTTAGAGGAAAGCGCCCTGGCTTCCCAACGTGGCGCGTGGATGCACCGGTGGACGGACTTCGCCGGCAAGGCGGCGCCAGCGCCAGCCCCGGCGCGTACGCTATCGTTTCGTCGACCTCTTCGAGGTCTTGACCGCCTGGCGAACGAGCACGAAGCCGTTGCGCGCGCCCGGGACGCCGCCCTCGACCATGAGCTGGTGCTTCTCGGCGTCGACCCGGATGACCTTCATGTTGAGGATCGAGACGGTCTCGTTGCCGTACTGCCCGCCCATCTTGACGTTCGGCAGCGTGCGGCCCGGGGTCATGTTCGTGCCGATCGACCCGCCGTGGCGGCGGTACTCGTGGGTGCCGTGCGTGTCCGAGCCGGCGCCCGCGAAGTTCCAGCGGCGCATGACGCCGGTGAAGCCGCGGCCACGGGTGGTGCCCCGCGCGTCGATCAGCATGCCGGGCTGGAAGATCTCGTCGAGCTTCAGCGTCGAGCCGACCTCCCACTTGCCGGCGAACTCGGCGTCGCAGCGGAGCTCTTTGACGTCGCGCTTCGGGGTCGTGTTGGCCTTCTTGAAGTAGCCGGCGAGGGGCTTGGTCGTGTGCCGCTCCTTGCGCTCGCCGAGGCCGAGGATGAGGGCAATGTAGCCGTCTTTCTCGGGGGTGCGCTTGCCGAGAACGACCACGGGGCCCGCCTCGATGACGGTGACGCGGCTGACGGTGCCGTCTTTCTCGAAGAGCTGAGTCGAGCCGAGCTTGCGGCCGATGATACCGGGCTGAAGATTCATGAGGGCGCTCCTGTTCGCTTGCGCGCGTACGTAACTACGTAACTGTGGGAAGTGCCCGTCGGAGCGCGCTGTCCACGAAGCGAAAGGGACAGGTGGCCTCGTCTTCAAGGAGGACCACGGCTCGTCGAGGCGACTCTGTCGAAACTGGCTAAATCTGGCTAAACCTGGGGGGGCGCGCACTCTACCTGGGCGCCGACGCCGGTCAAGCCGCGTTGACGGGCCTGTTTGACAGTCTCTTTGGCGCATGCTTTAAGCCCGCGCTCGCATTCCCCAGCGCATCCCGGTCGGGTTGCCACGGCAATGGCGTTCCCACCCCACGCTTCTTCGGCCGCTCATGCACACCTCGCTCAAGATCGCCGACATCGAGTCCTCGCAACTTCGCACGGACCTCCCCGAGTTTCGCGTCGGCGACACGGTGCGCGTGCACTATCGCATCGTCGAAGGCGACAAGGAGCGCACCCAGGTGTTCCAGGGCGTCGTCATCAAGCGGCATCGGGGCGGGGCCCGTAGCACCTTCACGGTGCGCAAGGTGAGCTTCAACGTCGGCGTCGAGCGCATTTTCCTGTCGCACTCGCCGCGTATCGAGAAGGTCGACGTGGTGAGCCGCGGCGTCGTCCGGCGCGCGCGTCTCTTCTACTTGCGTGACCTGGCCGGCAAGGCCGCGCGCGTCCGCGATCAGAAGGACGTCTGATTCGCTAGGCTGTCCCGGTGGAGCGTGGCGAGTTCACGGAGGAGCGGTTTTTCGGTGCCATCGCCGAGAGCGGCGCCCGCGCGCTGCTCATCGGTCGACGCGCCATGGTGGCGCTCGGCATTCCGGTGCTCAACGCGGCGCCAGACCGTTGCGTTCGACCCGGTCCAGATGGTCATTCCGTGCACGGACGACCTCGTGCGCGCTACCCCGTCTCACCTGGTATTGCCCGGCGACGAGGCCGATCTGGCGAAAAGATAGGTACGACAAGGTACGCGCACGGTGCTCCGCTCGATGTCCACGGGCTGGGCGCTCACGCTCGTCTCGCTGGTTCACATGATCAGCTACTGGCGCGCCCTCCGGCGGTTGCTCGATCGTCTTGCAGGGCATCACCTCGCCGGGAAATGGCTCGACTTCACCGATGCGCGGCTGAGCGCGCGGTCGATCTTCGAGCTCCCCCACGCGCGGAGCCGCGGCCCGCGCGCTCCGAGGGCTGACTCGTTCGCTACGCATCCTCGCGGAGCTCTTCGAGCCGCTCGCAGAGCACCCCGAGGACGCGACGTCGCTGGGTCGACGGATCGCCGATGCCTCCCGCGAAGCCGATGGCCTCCGGACCCTGACGCACACGGCGTCCATGAAGACCGAGTTTTCGCGACCCACAGGCCTTCGACCGCATGATGGCCAAGCTCACAAAGAAGCGTTGGGTCGTGTACGCGAAACGCCCTTTTGGCCGGCCTGCGCACGTGCTCGCGTACCTGGGTCGCTACACGCATCGCGTCGGGATCTCGAATCGCCGCATCCTGTCGTGCGACGGAAATACGGTCACGATCGCCACAAAGAACGGCGCGACCGCGACGGTCACTGGCGTCGAATTTCTCCGTCGCTTCGTGCAGCATGTCCTGCCGAAACGCTTCGTTAAAATCCGGCAATTTCGCCCCAGTGTGTGTCATCGAGGGCGGCGACGACGCACCAGAGCCTGCCGCGGGTCGCCCGGGTCCCTCGGACCCGACCTGCAGGTCATGGAGCTCGAATTGCAGGTGCAAGGCTGACGTCCTCGAAGTAGTCTTCAGGAACGAAGGAACTCGCCGTTCGGCGCGCGGTTTCGGGAGCTCTCGCTGCGCCGGCTCCGAGGTGGGATTGACCCATGGCCATCGTCGACATCGCTGACTCAGCCGCGCGCAGCGTCGCCTATGGACTCCTCCCCATGCAGACGGGGATGCTCTTTCAGAGCGTGCTCCAACTCGAGAAGCAGGGCGCCGGCTACGACATCGAACAGATCCACATCGTGCTGGCGGAGAACATCAGTCCGCCCGAGTTCGCGAAGGCTTGGTCGCTCGTTCTTCGTCGACATCCGGCCCTTTCAGCGACTTTCCGGTGGGAGGGGCCTCAGGAACCGCAACAGCGCTCCGAGTCGGGGGTCGTCGTGCCGGTCGAGACGGTGGACTGGCGCGGGCTCGACGAGGCGGAGCTCGAACGGCGACGAGAGGCCTTTCTCGCGAGCGACCGGGCCCGAGGCTTCGACCTGCGGCGCGCTCCCCTCATGCGAGTCACCGTTTTTCGGTGCGCTACGGACCGGTGTGAGGTCGTCTGGACCGTTCATCACATATTGGTCGACGGACGCTCGATGGCGATCGTCCTGGCGGAGGCATTCGCTTCGTACGCGGTCCTGCGGGGTGGAGAGCCGAGCCGCCTGGGGCCTCCGGGACCGCCGCTTCGCGAGTGCGTCGAGTGGCTCGGGCGGCGCGCTCATCTGGCCAGCTCGTCTTTCTTCGAAGAATGGCTGCGCGGCAAGACGGCGCCGACACCGCTTCCGCTGGCGGAGCCGGCTGCTCGGCCGCTTCCGCACCAAGGCGTGGGCACGGTCCGGCGGGTCGTCGACGAGCGGGTGCTCGCCGCCGCGCGAGCCTTGACCCAGCGACGCCCCCAGATTTCGATGGGAACGCTCATCCATGCGGCCTGGGCTCTCGTGCTTTCACGGCTCACCGGAGATCAAGACGTCCTTTTTGGCACGGTGCGCGCTTGCCGCGGCGGAATGCTCGGGGGACGAGCCCGCCAGACTGTGGGTTTGCTGATGAACACCTTGCCGCTGCGCGTGAGCCTCGGCGAGGACGGTCTCGTGGCCGAATTCCTCGATCAGGTGCGACAGCACGCGCTCGATCTCCGCCCGCACGAGCACGCGGTGCTCGCGGAGATTCAAGCCCACAGCGACCTCCCGCCGGGGGCCCCACTTTTCGAGACGCTCCTGATGTTCGAGAATCGCGAGCTCAACCAGGAGTTGCGCCAGGCGCATCCGGCCTGGAAATCGCGCTCTTGCACGCTCCACGAGCAGCCTTCGCTTCCGTTGACGGTCACCGTGTTCGAGGGCGAGACCCTCGAAGTTCGCCTGCTCTTCGCTCGCTCGCGCTTTCGCGAACCGGTCGTCGAGCGGATCGCCGCCTACTTGATCGCAGCCATGGATGGCCTCGCCGGGGCCGGCGAGCACACGCGCCTCGGCGAGGTGGACATCTTGTCCTCGGACGAACGCCATCGGATTCTCGTCGAATGGAACGACACGGTGCGTTCGTTTCCCGAGGGACTTTGCATTCACGAGGCCTTCGAGCAGCAGGTCGCGCTTCGGCCCGCGGACATTGCCGTCGAGTGCGGGGACGCGACGCTGACGTACGCCGAGCTCGAGGCACGGGCGAACCGGCTTGCTCACGCGCTCATCGCCCGGGGCGCTCGGCCGGGCGTGTACATCGGGGTTTGCCTTTCCCGGGGCTTCGGCCTCGTGGTCACCCTCCTGGCCATCGCCAAGGCTGGGGCGGCTTACGTGCCGCTCGATCCCGACTACCCCGCCGAACGTCTCGCGTTCATGCTCGCCGACGCCGAAGCGCTCCTCGTCGTCGTCGATGCGCGGCACCGTGCGCTCTTCGCAGCGCCCGCGCTCGTCGTCGATGGCGCCGACATGACCGACATCGCCGCGATGCCACCGACTCGTCCGCCGAACGCCGCCGAGCCGACCGACGCTTGCTATGCGATCTATACGTCGGGCAGCACGGGGCGACCGAAGGGGGTCGTGCTGACCCATCGCGCCGTCGTCAACACCCTCGACTGGGTGAATCGCACGTTTGGCGTGGGGCCGGGTGACCGTCTGCTCTTCGTCACCTCGCCCTCCTTCGATCTCTCCGTTTACGATCTCTTCGGTAGCCTCGGCGCGGGCGCCACCGTGGTCGTGGCGACCAGCGATTGGCTCCAGGACCCGGCGGTGCTCGCGCGCGCGGTCACCGAGCGGGGCATCACCATCTGGGATTCGGCTCCGGCCGCGCTGCAGCGCCTCGTCCCGTTCTTTCCTTCGCCCGCCGGCAGCGCGCCACGCTCGGCGCTGCGTTTGGTCATGCTCAGCGGCGACTGGATTCCCATCAGCCTCCCCGGGGCGCTGAAGCACGTTTTCGCCGGGGTCGCGGTGCACAGTCTGGGAGGAGCCACCGAGGCTGCCATCTGGTCGAACGCGTTTCCCGTGGAGCAGATCGACCCGCGATGGACGAGCGTGCCTTACGGACGCCCCATCCAGAACGCGCGTTACCACGTGCTCGACGCGAAGCTGCGACCGGTGGCCGCCGGCGTGACCGGGGATCTCTATATCGGGGGCGCTTGCCTGGCTCAGGGCTATCTCCATCGAGCCGAGCTCACGCGCGAGCGCTTCATCGCCGACCCCTTCGGGGCCGCGGGCGATCGCCTGTACAAGACCGGCGATCTCGCACGGTACTTCGACGACGGGAATCTCGAGTTCCTGGGTCGCGCCGACTTCCAGGTGAAGATCCGGGGCTATCGCGTCGAGCTGGGTGAGGTCGAGATCGCGCTCTCGGCGTTGCCACAGATTCGCGAAGCGAAGTGCACCGCGTACGCCGACGCGTCGGGTCAAAAGGCGCTGGTGGCTTACGTCGTGATGCGCGACGGCGCTTCACTCAATGAAGAAGCGATCAAGGCGCAACTCGCCTCCACGCTGCCGGCCTTCATGGTCCCGGGCCGGATCGCGGCGCTGGCCGCATTGCCCGTTTCCTCCAACGGCAAAGTCGATTGTAGCGCGCTGCCCCTCGTCACGGCGCGCGCGGCTCGTACGCCATTCATCGCCCCCCGTAACGAGCGGGAACGGCGCATGGCGGCCATCTGGCGAGAGCTCCTGCGCAAAGAGGACATAAGCGCCGACGACAACTTCTTCGCTCTCGGCGGCCATTCGCTCCTGGCTGTGATGCTGGTCTCGCGCGTGGCCACGGAGTTCGGGCTCCCGATCCCGCTCGCCAGCGTCCTCGAGCATCCCACGCTCGAAGCGCTCGCCGCTTCGCTCGAGCGAGCCGACGCGGTCACGGCGCGGCCGCGCCATCTGGTGACCTTGAATCGATCCGGGGCGCAACCGCCGCTCGTGCTGCTGTCGGGCAGCGGAGGCTTCGGTTTCGTGTTTCAGGGCCTCGCGCGGTGTCTCGGCGAACAGCATCCCCTCCATGTGCTCAATGCCATCGGCAGCCAGGACCCGAGCGAGGGGTACGACCACACGATCGAGCGCATGGCTGAAATTTACGTGCCGCAAATCCTCGAGGCGTGCCCGCAGGAGACGATCGTGCTCGGCGGCTACAGCTTCGGCGTCCTCGTGGCGTTCGAGCTGGCCCGCCAGCTGCGGTCGCGAGGCCGAACCGTTCCGCTCCTCGTGTCCTTCGATGGGTTCGCCCCCGGGTTCCCCAAGCTCTTGCCAGGCTTGGCGCGTGTGCGAGCTCACGTGCGAACGTTCCTCGACGCCGACGTGGAAGGCCGTCGCGACTATCTCCGGCGCCGGATGGATCGCTTGCGAACCCGCTTCTACCGGACCATCGGTCGCCCCGAAGAAGCGATGGCGCCTCTCTGCGCCAGCAGCGACGCCGACATGGATCTCCGGCTGCGCAAGGTGGCCGCGGGGCTGACGAACGCCCGGGGTCTCTACCATCCCCAGCAACGCGATCCCGCGGATCTGCTGCTCATCAAGACGGGAATCTTCGAACATTGGATCGGAAACAGCATGGGCGATCCGCTGTACGGCTGGCAGTCGTGGGTCGGCGGTGACATCGAGGTGGCGACCGTTCCGGGGGCGCACTTGACCATGTTCAGCGAGTCGAACCAGGCGCGTATCGCCGAGCTGGTCACGGCGGCGATCGCTCGCTGCCATCCGGATGCGCCACCGCGATCTTCTCCTCGCGAGATTGGCCTTCGTGTGCCGGCGGAGAGTCGAGAGCGCCCGGATACGGGTCGAGTGCCTGTTTCCGCCGTGATCCGCGCGCGCTAGCAAGACGACGGCGTTCGCGGACGCGGCCTCGTCGCCGGATCGGCGATGAACTTGCCGATGCCGTAGCCGATGCCGGAAGGGGCCGCGGCGTCCCGGCGCTACGACGCGGCCTGCAGCGTGCAGCCCTTGGGCTCTCCGCTCGCGCAGGCCCGCTGAAACATCGCGAGCGCCTGGTCTTCGCCTTCTGCCACTCCCTGGCCGTCGCGGAGCATCTCTCCCGCGCGCGCGAGGAGACAACCCGCGCCGCCCTCGCACTTCGCGGCTGCACTCTCACGAGCCGGGCGCGGCGTCTTCCCGCGAAGGTGCCGAGGAAATCGATCGCGATGCGGCCTGGCGCAGCGGTGGTCACGTACGTGCCTGAAGGCGTCAGACCTCGCTCGGCCCAGGCGAAGCGGCGATTGCGCGCAGATAAGCAGATATCGACGAACGCGGTAAGTGCGTGTGAGCGAATCGCGCCAGCGAGCTGCGTGTGAGCGAATCTCGCCGGAGAGCGAGCGAGCTAGGCGAGCTAGGCGAGAGCTTTCGCCACGCGAAGTTGCATTGCAACTTTGCTCGCGTTCATCCATATTGGGTCCTAGTGTGGCGGGCCTGTACGTCCGCTTCGCCAATTCTCGCGAGGACATCGATGCGTATACGGTTTGGTGGGCGGTGGCTCTCGACGCTCGTCGTCGCAATAGTGCCTGCGATCGCCGCCGCCTCGTGCGGAGGCTCGGACGCCACGGTCTCGGTACCGGGGCAATTCGACGCCTCCGACCAGCGGTCGGACGGCAGCGGCGGTGTGTTCGGCGGCGACGATGCCGGGGCGACGGCGTGCGTGCCGAAGACGTGCGCGGAGCTCTCGTATACGTGCGGTATGAACGGCGACGGGTGCGGCAGCACGCTCGACTGCGGCGGGTGCCCGGTGGGCCAATTCTGCGGCGGCGGCGGCTACAGCCTATGCGGAGGAAGCACCGGCTCTCTGCCCGACGGCGGCGACGCCGGGCCGACGAGCAACTGTACGCAGGAGACCTGTCAGAGCCTCACCATCGACTGCGGCTATGCGGGGGACGGCTGCGGCGGCGTGCTCAGTTGCGGTAGCTGCGCCAGTCCGCAGTTCTGCGGCGGCGGCGGCTTCAACAAGTGCGGCGGCAACAATGGCCTCACCCCCGACGGCGGCGGCACCGCTTGCACACCGACGACGTGCGCCGCGCTCGGGTACACCTGCGGCGTCGCCGCAGATGGCTGCGGGGGCGTGCTCAGTTGCGGCACCTGCAATAACCCCCAGTTCTGCGGCGGAGGCGGCTTCGACAAATGCGGCGGCAGCAACGGCCTGCTGCCCGACGGCGGCATCCCGTGCACGCCGACGACTTGCACGGCCTTCGGCTACACCTGCGGCATCGCGGCCGACGGCTGCGGCGGCGTGGTCAGTTGCGGCAGCTGCGCCAACCCGCAGTACTGCGGCGGCGGCGGCTTCGACAAGTGCGGCGGCAACGACGGCCTCACGCCTGACGGGGGCGTCGTGTGCACGCCCCAGACCTGCACCAGCCTGGGGTATACGTGCGGCGTCGCCGGTGATGGGTGCGGGGGCACGCTCAGCTGCGGCTCATGTACCGACCCGGGATACTGCGGCGGCGGCGGCTACAGCAAGTGCGGCGGCAACAACGGCCTCACCCCCGACGGCAGCGTCGCCTGCACGCCCAAGACGTGCGCGATGCTCGGCTTCACCTGTGGCATCACCGGCGACGGCTGCGGCGGTTCGCTCAGCTGCGGCTCTTGCGCCAACCCGCAGTACTGCGGCGGCGGTGGCTTCAACCAGTGCGGCGGCAACAACGGCCTCACGCCCGACGGCGGCGTCTCCTGCACGCCCACGACGTGCGTGGCCCTCGGCTACAACTGCGGTCAGGCGGCCGACGGGTGCGGCGGGCTCCTCAATTGCGGCGCGTGCACCAACCCCGAATACTGCGGCGGCGCCGGCTACGACCAGTGCGGCGGCAACAACGGTCTCACGCCCGACGGCGGCGTCGCGTGCACTCCCAAGACGTGCGCGCAGCTCAACTACACCTGCGGCGCTGCAGGCGATGGTTGCGGCAACTTGATCAACTGCGGCGCCTGCACCTCGCCGCAGTACTGCGGCGGCGGCGGCTACGATCGGTGCGGGCCGTCCAGCGTGTCGGTGTGCGACGGCGGGGCGACGACCAGCGTGAACGGCTTCGTCTTCGACCCGGGCAACAGCCTGCCCGTCTACAACGCGCTCGTCTACGTTCCCATCGGCGCCGTACAGACGCCGCAAACGGGAGTCAACCCGGCGATCTGCGGTTGCACCGCCCCGCCGGCGTACGTCTCGGCCTACACAAGCATCGACGGCAGCTTCACGCTGAACGTGCCGAGCAACTCGAGCCTCACGCTCGTCGTCCAGCTGGGCAAGTGGCAGCGCGCGTTTACCGAGTCGATCACGCCGTGCACATCGAACAAGCTCGTGGCGAACTTGACGCTGCCGAGCACGCACCTTCAGGGCCACATCCCGCAGTTCGCCGTCGACACGGGCAACGTCGACACGATGGAGTGCGTGCTGCGCAAGATGGGCATCGCCGACGCGGAGTTCGTCGACCCTGCCATCGCGAAGGGGGTGCCCACGGCCGCGGGGCGCGTGCACCTCTATCAGGGCAGCAACTACGCGGGCGGCGCCGTCGTGGACAACGCGACGCCCAAGGAGTCGGCGCTCACCGAGAGCTCGTCGGTGATGAACTCGTACGACGTCATCCTCTTCCCGTGCCAGGGCGGTGAAGCTGCTTATACGTCGAACCGGGGGTTCCCCAATACGCTGGGCAACCTGCTCAACTTCGCGAACGACGGCGGGCGCGTCTTCGCGACGCACTTCAACTACACCTTGCTCAACACGAACGGCACCGCCACGACGGGCTTCGAGGCCAGCGCGAGCTGGGCGTTGAACAAGGGCTCGTGGCAAGGCCCGTTCACCGGAAACATCGACGCTCAGGCGACGTTCCCGCGCGGGCAGGCGCTCGCCAACTGGATCCATCAGCCGGTCGTGTACGGCGGGACGTACGGGCAGATTCCCGTCGACGTCATCCGCAACGACTTCACCAGTGCCACCGCGCCGGCGCAGGAGTGGATGTACACGACCAACCCGCCGGACAACGGCCTGGCGCACATGGACATCCACTACACGTTCGACACGCCCTTCACCGCCGGCGGCAGCGCGGGGACTTGCGGGCGCGTCGTCTTCAGCGACTTCCACGTCGAGGACGCCTCGAACAACCAATCGAAGGGAAAGACCTTCCCGAAGGAGTGCACGGCGGGCGCGATGACGCCCCAGGAAAAACTCCTCGAGTTCATGCTGTTCGACCTGACTTCGTGCGTGACCCCGCCTTCGTGCACCGCGCTCACCTGCGGGCAGCAGAACATCAGCTGCGGGCCCGCGGGCGACGGCTGCGGCGGGCAGCTCAGCTGCGGGAACTGCGTCTCGCCGCAGACCTGCGGCGGCGGCGGTGTCGCGGGCCAGTGCGGGTATCCCGACGGCGGGAGCTGCGCGCCGCAGACTTGCGTCTCAGAGGGCATCGCATGCGGGCCGGCCGGCGACGGATGCGGCAATCAACTCAACTGCGGGACGTGCGTCTCGCCGCAGACTTGCGGCGGCGGCGGCGTCTTCGGGCACTGCGGTTACCCCGACGGCGGCGGGTGTCAGGCGCAGACGTGCGCCTCGCAGGGCATCTCGTGCGGGCCTGCGGGTGACGGCTGCGGCAACCAGATCAACTGCGGATCCTGCGTCTCGCCGCAGACCTGCGGCGGCGGCGGAGTGTCCGGTCAATGTGGATATCCCGACGCCGCGTCGTGCGCCCCCACGTCGTGCGCCGCCCAGTCGATCACCTGCGGACCCGCGGGCGACGGTTGCGGCAACCTCCTTTCGTGCGGCACGTGCACCGCCCCGGCGACGTGCGGCGGTGGCGGCGTGCCCGGCCAGTGCGGCCGACCCGACGCCGGTTCGTGCAAGCCGCTCACGTGCGCCGCGCAGAACGTCGCCTGCGGTCCGGCTGGCGACGGGTGCGGAAACCAGGTCGACTGCGGCTCGTGCACGCCCCCGGCGACCTGCGGTGGCGGCGGCGTCCCGAGCCAGTGTGGCTACCCCGATGCCTCCTCCTGTGCGCCGCTGACGTGCGCGCAGCAGAACATCAGCTGCGGTCCGACCGGCGACGGGTGCGGCAACCAGGTCAACTGCGGTACGTGCCCGAGCGGCCAGGCGTGCGGCGGCGGCGGTGTCCCCGGCCATTGCGGCGCGCCCGACTCCGGCTCGTGCGCTCCGGTGACGTGCGCCCAGCAGAACATCAGCTGCGGACCGACCGGCGACGGGTGCGGAAACCTGATCCAGTGCGGCAACTGCCCTTCGGGCCAGACGTGCGGCGGCGGCGGAGTCGCCGGCCAGTGCGGCACGCCCCCGGGCGCATGCGTTCCGGTCAGCTGTCAGACGCAGGGCATCAACTGCGGGCCCGCGGGCGATGGGTGCGGCAACTTGATCCAGTGCGGCGCGTGCGTCTCCCCGGAGACCTGCGGTGGCGGCGGTAAACCCGGCGTCTGCGGCAACAGCGTCACGCGGTAGTTGCGGGTGGTGCGCGGCTGACGCCCACGTCGGCCGCGAATCCGGTCCGCTCGCAACTCCTGGGGCCGATTGGCGGGGGAACACGCGACGATCTCGCGGCCGCGTTCGCCTCGCGCGCGGGTCGGGGGTCTCGGGTGCTGGCCCACGTCTCGATCTGGGAGACGCGCCAGGCCGAGTTCGCGAAGGAGGTCTCGAATCCGCCGCCGGGGTATCCGGTCTCCGGGCTCGTGGCGATGGGAGGCAGCGGGTTCACGGCGACGTTCGAGTACGTCCGGGTGTATCGGCAGACGCGGTAGCCGTCTCGCTCGACGAAGTCACGTACCTCCGCGCTGGGTCGGCGGCCTTCGCCCATGGATCAGCCGCCTTCGTGGGCCCGCTTCAAAGCGGCGATGTCGAGCTTCTTCATCTGCATCATCGCCTTCATCGCGCGACCCGCCTTAACCGCATCCTTGTCGCCGATCATGCTTCCGAGGACGCGGGGGACGATCTGCCAGGAGAGGCCGAACTTGTCGACGAGCCAGCCGCACTGCACTTCTTTGCCGCCGTTCTCCGTCAGCTTGGTCCAGTAGCGGTCGATCTCGGCCTGGGTGTCGCAAGCCACGAAGAGCGAGACTCCCTGCGCGAACTTGAAGGTCGGACCGCCGTTGAGCGCGATGAAAGTCTTACCCAAGAGCTCGAAAGTCAGCGAGAAGACGGAGGCCTTGGGGCCGCCGTCGCCGGAGCGACTCGTGTTCGTGATCTTCGCGTCCTCGAAGGTCGAGACGTAGAGCTGTACGGCCTCTTCGGCCTGGGTGTCATAGGTGAGAAAGGTGGTGATGTCGGGCATGGGGAGATCTCCAGGGAGGGTGACTTTGCGTACGCCAAAAGCGCGACGTCACCCAGGAGTCGGAGCACGCGAGCCGACTTCTACATGCGGCGCGAGAAATTTCCCGTCGGCACGCCGTTCTCTCGAGGCGGGCTCATGCGAGACCGCCCCATGATCGCAATCGGTGACGAGCTCGACTGTCCATAAGCGCGCTCCTCGGCACGGCTACGGACGAGGGCGCGCCGCTGTTTCCTGGAGCGGCGCTCGGCTATTCTGAGGCGAGCTTGACCGGTGATTGAGGATGAGCTCCCGAAAAGAATCGCTGGGCATTCATCGTATTGCGTCGATCCACATTTTCGTGCGCGACCTCGAGCGTAGTCTCGAGCACTACCTGAACAAACTGGACTTCACCGAGGTCGCGGTTTCGACCCCGGACTTCGAGGTCGAGCATCGCGCGCGGGCCAGCGCCGTCGAAGCGGACGGGGTGCGCTTCATGCTCATCGAACCGCTCGGCTCGAAAGGCGAGAGCTTCCAGTGGCTCGCGCACCATCCGGAGGGCGTTGGACGCATCGTGTTCGACGTCGGCGACGCCGAGAAAGCGTTCACCCTCCTGACCGAGCGTGGGGCCACGCCGCTGACGGGCATCGAACGACGGAACGTCGAAGGCGGCGTGGTGACCTGGTTCGACATCGCGACCGCCCTGGGCGACACGCTCTTTCGCTTCGTGCAGCACGAGGGTCGCACGCCGATCATGCCCAATATGGCGAGACTCGACTCCCCACGCGGAGGGACCAACCGCTTCGGTGTCTCCCACGTCGATCACATCACGACGAACTTCCTCACGCTCCAGCCCGCGCTCGCGTGGATGGAGCAGGTGATGGGTTTCGAGCGCTTCTGGGAGATCGAATTTCACACGCAGGACGTGAAAAAGGGACAGGTCGGCGGCTCGGGCCTCAAGTCGATTGTGATGTGGGACCCGCATTCGGGCTTGAAGTTCGCGAACAACGAGCCCGCGCAGCCCTTCTTCAAGGCATCGCAGATCTACCTCTTCTACCTCGATCACGGCGGCGCGGGCGTGCAACACGTGGCGCTCGCCGTATCCAATCTCGTGACCGCCGTCGAGGGTCTGCGCGCTCGCGGCGTGCAGTTCATGCCGACTCCGGGCAGATACTACGATCTCCTTCCCGCGCGCCTGAACGAGCTCGGCGTGAACGAGGTCGAAGAAGACGTCGAGCAGCTGCGCCGGCTCGAGATCCTCGTCGACGGTCAGAAGGACCGCAGCTACATGCTGCAGATCTTCATGAAGGACGCCGCGTCTCTCTTCAACGATCCGCAGGCTGGACCGCTCTTCATCGAGCTCCTCCAGCGCAAGGGCGACGACGGCTTCGGGGGCGGAAACTTTCGCGCGCTCTTCGAGAGCATCGAGCGCCAGCAGCAGATCGAAGGCCGCCTGTAAGCGCCTGGCGTGGAGACGCGTCAGGCCGGCGTCTTGGCCTCATCCATTCCATTCGCCAGAGCCCGGGCCACCTCGGTCACGTACGGATCGTCGCTCATCATGCGAAAGTGGTCGGCCTCGACGGTATGGATGTCGAGCTGCGGCAGGTACGAACCCCACCCGTAGCTCGGGCTCTTGAGCGGATCGTTCCGCAGCCGATCGCCCGAGACGACCAGGAGCACGTTGCCGGGGAGCGGACGGATTCGTGCCATGTAGTGCGCGGCGGCCTCGCGGTTGACCGCGTCTCTCCGCTCCTCGAGCGGCCCCAGCGTTTCGTCGAGGCGATACCGCCCGAATTCTTCCTGACCCGACTTGCGCCCCTCGCGGAGCCGCCGGACGACGAACGACGTGACGTCGCGCGGCGACGCGGAGATGACCCGACCCAGCTGCGAGAGCCTGAACCGCCAGCCCAGAGTCCACTCGGGAAGGGCTGCGTCCAGCATCGCCAGGAAACGGACTTCGTCGCCCGCGGCGCGAAGCTGCTGCGCGACTTCGTATGCCACGATGCCGGCGAAGGAGAATCCGAGTAGCCGATAGGGGCCCGACGGCTGTTGTCTCCTGATGATCTGTACGTAGTCTCGCGCGAGATCCTCGACCGAGTGGCGCGCGTTCGCGGCATCGAACGACTCGACCTCGCGGCTGGCGAAGACCCCATACGAAGCATATCGCCCATCGAGCCGTCGGGCGAGATCCCGATAGATGTGGACCCCCGACAGCATGAAAAGGGGCGGCCCCGACGCCGTCGCGCCAAGCAAGATCGGCCTCGGCTCACGCACCCCTTCGCTCGCGGCGTGCTCCGCGAGCGCGCGCGCCGTTCCCTTTTCGAAGAGGACATGCGGTGGAATCGCGACTCCGATGGCCCGCTCGATTTCTTCGAGCGCGACCACGCCGCGCAGCGAGTCGCCGCCCAGGTCGAAGAAACCGTCCTCGACGCCCACCTCGCGGACGCCGAGCACCTGCGCGAAGACGCCGGCGATCGTCTCTTCGCGCTCGTTCGCTGGTCGGGCTCCAATCTCGCTCGCGAGAAGCGGAGCGAGAGGCATCTCCTTCAGCTGGTTTCGATCGATTTTTCCATTCACCGTGAGGGGGAACGCCTCGAGGACCACCAGGTGGTTCGGGACCATGTAGTCCGGTAGCTGCGACGCGAGCGCACGCCGGAAGGGCGAGAGGCGTGCGTCGCTCGGCTTCACGACGAAGGCCACGAGCCGCAGGTCTCCCTCGTCGAACGTCCTGGCCACCACCATGCACTGCGCGGCGAGACCGAGCTCGAGCACCGTTTTCTCGATGCCCGCGAGCTCGATGCGAATTCCGCGAAGCTGGACTTGGAAATCGCGACGGCCGAGTATCTCGAGGTTGCCGTCGGCGTGGAGGCGTCCCACGTCGCCGGTCTGGTAGAAGCGACGACCGTCACGGTGCCAGAACCTCTGCGCCGTCAGCTCCGGCCGGTCGAGGTAACCGCGCGCGACGCCTTTGCCGGCGATGCAGATCTCACCGACCACTCCGAACGGGACGAGCGTGCGATTCGCATCCAGCACCTGGACGGTAACGTCCGGAAACGGCCTGCCGACGAGCGTTCGGGCCACGGTCGTCTGGCGAGCCACGGGGAACGTCGTCCCCATGCAACTTACTTCGGTGCACCCGTAGATGACGAAGAGCTCCGCGTTCGGGAAGACTCGCTTCATCTCCTCCATGACGGCAGGAGGCACCATGTCGCCTCCGGACGACGCGTGACGCATCCGCGGCAGCGAGTTGCGCGGCGACTGCGGGGAACGGAGATACCGAAAGAGGCTGCCGAGCAGGCTAGGGCCCGCGTGAAGCACCGTGACCTCTTCCAGCGCGCCGCCGAGGCGGTCGGGAGTCAACACCTCGTCTCGATCGAGAATCCGCAGGCTGCCGCCGCAGCAGAGCGGCGAAAGGAGCTCGAACAGGCTGATACTGAACGTGTAGCGAGCGACCGACACGAAGACGTCGTCGACGCAGAAGCCATAGTTCCGCGCGGCGGCGTTGATATAGTGAGCGAGATTGCCCTGGGTGGTCAGGACCCCTTTGGCCTTCCCGGTCGTGCCCGACGTGAAAAAGAGACAGGCCGGATCGTCGAGGAGCGGCTCGACCGCCGGCGCGGTGACCTCTTGGCCCTCGAGGAGGGCCGCGTCCGCATCGAAGAAGAGCTGCGGAAATCCGTCGGTCAGGGGAGATAGCGCCGACGTCGTGAGCACGAACCTGGGCCGTGCCTCGGCGAGCATGCGTTCCACGAGCGCCTTCGGATGCGTCGGATCGAGCGGAAGGTAGATGCCCCTGGCCTTCCAGATCGCGAGCATCCCGACGAGCACGTCAACGGAAGGTCGGACGCAGACGCCGACGGCGACGCCCGGTTCGACTCCGTTCGCCAGCAGGTGGCGGGCCAGCTGGCTGCTGCGCATGTCGAGCGCCGCGTACGTGAGGCTGTGCCCCTGGAGCGACGCGGCGAGGGCGTGTGGTTGCGCCTTCGCGAATACCTCGAACAGGCGATGAACCGGGGAAGGAGGATCGGCCGTGGCGCCGGCGTCCTGCGCGGCGGTGAGCGCGCGGAGTTCCTCGGGCCCTAGCAGCGGGAGCCGCTCGACCGCGCTCGTGCGATCGCGAAGCGCGCCGTCGAGGAGCGCGCCAAAGCTCGCCATCAACCGATTCGCAGACGACGGAAGGATGAGTTTTGCGTTGTATGCGAGCGCGAAGACGATGGCGTCTTGCGCTTGAGCCACAATGAAGTGGACATCGTAGCTCGTGTGGCATGCGGCGATGTATGCGGTCACGTCGACCGTACCCTCGGGCCCCGCCGACGCCATGAAGCTGGCCGCAACGTTGGCAGGCCGGATGGCGCCTCGTGCCGAGCTCGCTGCCGCGTCCTCGAGCGCCCGATAGGACGCGTCGATCACTGCCGCGATCGGAGCGTCGCCCGCGACCTCGACGTCGAGTTGGCAGAGGCCGTACCCCTCGATGTGCACGTCCAACGCAATCGTGCCCTGGTGCGTGTACCTGTGGAGTAGCGCGAAGATGGCGCCGAGGAGCTGTGACTGCCGAGCCCGGTCGAGCGGGCCCCGCGGAATGTCCAGCTCGCACCAGGCGGAGCAGGCCGGCTCGAATCCAGATGCCGACGACCGCTCGGTATCGGTCGGAAACTGCACGATCCGATGGACCGTTGGCACCGTCACGGATTCGGGCTCCGAATTCCGCGTCGACAGCTGCGAAGCGCCGCGGGCTCTATCGGTTGGCGCCACCTGATTCCGACCTCCTCGGCGACCGTTGCCGGGCAGGCTAGCCCAGTCGGTCTTCGCTTTCCAATTGGGACAGTCGGCGCTTAATGGCCGAGCTTCGCGAATTGAAGGGCGCACCGCGGCCCCCGGGTGCACGGCCCCGAAGCCAGCTGGGTTTCGCATCCGAACCCGCGTGGCTTCGGATACCCATGCGACGGCGAACGCCGCCGAACCCGGCCGGATTCGTGTGCGAACCTACGCCCTGGCCGGGAACCGCGTTCGCATCTCGCGCACCCACAGCGCATCGCTCTGGAACACGTCGCCCGAGAGCATCGACGTGATCGCCCTCCGGAGAAACGGGTGCTGCGGCTCGGCGAAGAGGAACGAAACGAGGTCGCCCGAGTAGAAGGCCTGAACGGCGCCGATGAAGAGCTCCGCGCCAGCGCGGATCTCGCGCTCCCACGGCTCCAGCTGCTCGGCGTTGAGATCGCCACCGGCGAGGCCGGCGTGAATGGCGTCGGCGCCGCGGAGCGCGCCGTGCATCGCCAGGTGCGCCCCCGTCGAGAACAGCGGGTCGATGAAGCCGCCCGAGTCGCCGATGGCGACCCACCCGTCGCCGCGGCGCGCGCCGACCCGGAAGCTGAAGTCGGCCGTGGCTCCTGGAGCGAACAGTCGCTCCGCGCCCTGGAGCATCGACGCCACCGCGGGGGCCTCGTCGACGGCGGCTGCGAAGAGGGCCTCGCCGGCGCCGAGCGCTTGCCGTGCGCGCACCCATGCGCCCGAGACCACGGCGCCGACGCTCGTTCGGCCGTCGCGAAAGGGGATCAGCCAGAACCAGCCGCGCTCCTCGCCCTCGCCGAAGACGACGATCTGGATGTCGCCCTCGCGCTCGCCCTGGTCGCGCCAGGCGCCCCGGACCTGCGTGAAGAGCGCGGTCCGATCGAGGTGCGAGATGCGCTCGACCGAGCGCGTCGTCCGCGCCACGATCGCGTCGCGCCCGCTGGCGTCGACCACGACCCGGGCCTCGATCGCCTGCCCGGCGCCGCTGTCGCCTCGCACCTCGACGCCGACCGCGCGGCCCCGGTCGAAGACGACGCGCGTCGCTTCGCAGCCCTCGTGAATCTCGGCGCCGCACGCGCCGGCGCGGCGGAGCAAGAGCTCGTCGAAGCGGTCTCGCGGGACCTGGAAGGCGTGGTCCCATCGCGCTTGAAAGGCCTCGCCGAAGGCGTAGCGCACCGTGCGCGCCGACTCTCCGCCGCTCCCCTCGACGAAGCGGGCGCCCCGCTTGACGAGGAACGTGTCGCGCACCTCGTCGAGGACGCCGATGGCGTCGAGGACGCCGACGCTCGCGGGCAATAGCGACTCGCCGAGATGAAAGCGAGGGTGGCGCGCGCGCTCGATGACGACGACGCTGCGACCGAGCGAGGCGAGGCGCGCGGCGCAGACGGACCCCGCTGGACCGCCGCCGATGACCGCCGCGTCGAAGAGCGTCACTCCGCTGTCTTTGGAGGCGGCCCGAGCTGGATGCGCTCGCCGATGTACGCGCCGATGAGCGTCAGCAAGATGCCGATCCCCGCGAAGATGAGATAGAGAAAGAGCGGCATCGTGCGCACGGTCTGGCTCTGGATCAGCAGGAAGGTCGAGGGAATGGCGACGAGCAAGCTGGCGACGGCGGGCTCGATGAACGTGCGGCCCGGCGAGATCATCCCGACGAGCAGCCCGCCGAGAAACCACACCGGGACGCACACGAGCATGCCGTTCTGGCCTTCGAAGTCGAGTATCGGCAGCACCATCGGCAGCCCGAACACGAGCGCCGCCGTGAGCACGCCCTGCACGGCGAATGCGATGAGCAGCCACTGCACGCTCACGCCCTCTTGCTGGTAGCGGCGGCTCATCTCCTCGTCACGGGAGCGCTTCGACCGGGCGCTGTCTTCGATCTTCGCCCCGCACGACGCACACCGGGCCGAGCCCGGCGGGTTCTTTTCAAATCCACACGACGGGCAAGGGACGTTCTTCGTGGCGGGCATCGCGTACGAGGGTACCGCCCCCCCATGCCAGCCGCCAAGCGGGAACAACGCGCCACGCCGACTGTCCGAGCTATGCTGTGGGAGCAGTGTCGGAAGAGCCGGGATCCCTTTCTGCTCTGCAGCTCGCGGGGGCGGACTCAGCCGATCCGCCCGATCCCGAGCTCGTGGCCTTGCCGGCGCCGCCGCGGCGGGCGCGCACGCTCACGGTGCTCGTCTTGGCGTTCGGCGCGGTGGCCGCGCTCTTGATCGCGTTCGGCTTCCGGCGCGAGGTGGCCTATGCGCTTGCCGGCGACCGCTCGGCGAGCCTGGGCGACTTGCGTGTCGCATCCGATGCGTCGCTCGCCGAAAGCGAGAACCACCCCGTGCGCGCCGACGCGATGCTCGGAGCCGCGGGCGGCATTCGCTACGAGCGCCCGTTCGTCGACGACTCGTTCCGCGCGCTGCCGGTCGTGGGCCGCCCGAAAGCGTCCGGCACTGACGAGATGTGGGTCGAGGTCCGCGTGCCCGCGGGGCAAGAGAGCGGTCGATGGGAGCCGCCGCGTACGTTCGCGGGGCGCCTCGTGCGGCTCGACGCGTCCGGACCACGCCATCGGGGACTCAAAGAGGCGATCGAGCAGGCGACTCACCAGCACGTTCGCGACGGAGCCTGGCTCCTGGTCGACGGCGAAGAGCCGGCCGACGCCCGGTGGTCGATCCTCCTCGGCGCCATGTTCCTCGGCTTCGCCGCCTGGAACGCCGTGGCGATCGCGCGGATCCTTCGCAAGGTCCCCGCGTAGCGAGGGCCGCGACGCCGCCCTGACGCGATCAGGCGTCGACGTCCGCTCGGGCTTCAGCGCTGCGGCGGCGGCGACGCGGGCGGCGGCGTCGTGACCGGAGCGGGCGGTGTCGTGTCCGTCGTGACCGGCGGCGGGGGCGGGTTGGCCGCGGGCGACGGCGGCGGGGGCGTCGGCGGGGGAACCGGCGGCTCGCACGGCACCGCGGCGGCGGCCTTGGGCGGGGCCGCGTCGCTGAACGCGTAGATGAGGCTCAGCGTGGTCGCCGTGTCGACGTTCTTCTTGGAGGGGAGCGGGTCGCTGTCGTAACGGACGCTGACCCCGACGCCGACCGCGAGCCCGGCGCCGACCTTCGCGGCAAAGAGAACGTCGCCGTTGAGCCACCGGTGCGTCTCTGTGATGCTCTCGATGTACTCCACACCGGTCGAGAGGGTGACCTCTTCGTTGAAGGCGTGCTTGAAGCCGACGAAGCCTCGAAGCGAATGGTTGGTCGACGTCTTGTCGAGCAGCGGCGCGCCCGGGATCGGAGCGTTCGACGAGTCGAGCTGGATTCGCGCGTCGTCGCGGCGCACGTCGTGCTGGAAGTCGTAGCCGGCCTCGGCCCAGAGCGTGGTCACGGAGGCGGCGAGAAACAGGTACTTGAAGCCGGGGTCGAGGTTGTAGCGAACGTCGAGACCCTGAAAGCGGTCTCGCCTCACGGTGTTGATGAGGAAGAGCGACGCCTGGTCGATGACGTAACGGTCGTAGCGGACGCGTCCCTGGACGTTCTCGGTGGTCTCGACCACCTCGGCGCCCGGCGGCGCCCCCTGGCCGTAGTTGCCGATGACCGACGCGCCGATGCCGTTCATGCCCCAACGCGACTCGAAGAGTCCATTGACGGTCAGCGCCAGGACGCGCGAGTTGCCCGTGGCGAGCTGGCCGCCCGCCGAGACCGTGGCGTTCGTTCCGTCGAGCGGCTTGTCGATCACGGGAACAGTCGTCGAGTCCTTCGGCGCGGCGACGAGGGCGGTCGCGTCGGGAGGGGGCGCGCCGGTCGGTGCATCTTGCGCTTCAGCTGAAACCGACCCAAAGATCGGCGCGAGCGAAGACGCGGCGAGCCCCAAGACCGCGCCGCGACGGAACGGATTGGCCATGATGGCGCTCATTCAACACATCTTTGGTTTCCGGTCCAGAACCGATCACCGGACGCCTCCGCCCGCGTGCTAAATCGGCGCTCACGAATGTGAGCGCTGATTTAGTCAAACCTGGGCGAATAAATCGGGCGAGCGTGATCGAAGATCACGCTCGGCCGATTTAGGTGACATCGCCGTGAGGATCGCGATCGTCGGCGGGGGCGTCATGGGCTGCGCGACGGCGCTCGCCCTGGCCGGGCGCGACGCCGACGCGATCGTCCTCGAGCGGGCGGTGCCGGGGGCCGAAGCGTCGAGCGCCGCGGCAGGCATCCTCGGCGCGCAGGCCGAGCTGCACGGGCGACGCGACGACGGTGACGCGCGCCTCTTCGCGAGGGCCCGCGCCGCGTGGGCGCCCTGGGCGCGCGAGCTGCGCGACGCGACCGGAATCGACGTCGGGTATCGCGTGTCGGGAGTCCTTCGCCTGGCGCTCGGCGAAGCGGACCGAGACGAGCTCGCGCGCGACGTGTCGTGGCAGCAGTCGCTGGGCCTCCGCGCCTCGCTGCTCGACGCGCGGTCCGCGCGCGAGATCGAGCCCGAGCTCACTCCGGCCGCTGTCGCCGCCGCCTTCTTCCCGGACGACGCGCAGGTCGACCCGCCGGTGCTCCTCCGTGCTCTGGTCGCCGCCGCCGCGCGCAGTCCGCGGGTCACCATCCGCTCCGGCGCGACCGTGCAAGGCCTGCTCGTGGAGTCCGGTCGCTGCATCGGAGTGCGCCTCGACGACGGCGAGCTCCGCGCCGACGCCACCGTGCTCGCCGCGGGGAGCTGGTCGTCCCTCGTGCCCGGGTTGCCCGCGTCGCTCCCCCCGGTGCGGCCGGTTCGAGGTCAGCTCGTCATGCTCGACGAGCGACCGCCGCGGGTGCGCTCGATCGTCTTCGGCGCAGGCACCTACGTCGTTCCGCGCGGCGACGGCCGCGTCGTCTGCGGCTCCACGATGGAGCACGCCGGCTTCCGCAAAGAGGTCACCGCGGCCGGCCTCAGCGCGATCCTCGGCGGAGCGGTCGCGTGCGTTCCATCGCTCGGAGCCGCTCAGTTCTCCTCGGCGTGGAGCAACTTTCGCCCCCACGTCGACGGCCACGCTCCCCTCGTCGGCGCCTCCGAGCTCCCCGGCCTGTTCCTGGCCACGGGCCACCACCGTAACGGCATCCTCTTGTCGAAGCTGACCGCCGACACGGTCGCCACGGCGATCCTCGGCCAACTCTAGAAGACGCCTCTGCGGCCAATCTCCCTCTCCCTCCCGTTCGGCGCGGCTACGGCGTGAAGTCCTGGGCCGGGGGAGGTGCCGGGGCGGGCTTGGGTGTGGGTGCGGGCGCGGGCGGCGGGGGCAAGTGCGGCGGCGGGGGCGACGCGGCCTTCACGGTGACGTGGGCCTTCACGTCGAGCTTCTTGTCCTTGTCCTTGTCCGTCGGCGGCGGCGGCGGCGCGAGGGCGTCGCCGCGGGTGACGTCGAAGCTCGGCGGAATGTTCGGGTCGCAGCCGGGCATGAAGCCGGTAGCGTCGAAAGCGTCGGTGAGGCTGCCGGTCCGCTCGCTGTCGTTCGGGGCGTTCTTCACCACGGCCTCGATGCGCACCTCGTGCTTGCCGGCGCGAGAAGGCGAGCAATACGAGAGCAGGTAGTAGCTCTTCGTTCGCGCGTCGACCTTCGTGCCCACGTCGTCGAAGGCCTTGGTGATCGCGTTCTTGTCGGCGGCCATGGCGGTGCCGCTCTTGCCGATCTTCGCGAGCTGGTCCTGCTGGATCTCGGCGCCGAGGCCGATCGCGAAGACGTCGAACGGCTTCTCTTTGATGTGCTGCTGCATGTCGCCGGCGGGCACGCGGTTGGCGCGGTCGGTGCCGTCGGTGAACACGACCAGGGTGCCGAACTTCAGGGGTTGCGTCGCCTTTCCGAGGGCCGTGTCGAGCTCGTCGAGCGCGCGGACCACGGCGCCGTTGAGGTTCGTGCTCGGGTCCTTCGGCTTGAACGTCGCCAGATGCTGCACGCCCGCCTTGGCGCTCCCAGCCTGATCGGTGAACGGCACGATGGGCGTGAGATCCGGGCTGCCGTCGAAGGCGTAGATGCCGACCCGCTGCTGCTTCTCGACCCGATCGGTGAAGGTGCCCACCGCCTCCACGAGCGCGTCGCCGGTGCCGCTCTCGCTGACGCTGCCGCTCATGTCGACGAGGAGCAGCGTATAGTGAACCGCCGCCACCTCGGGGTTCAAGATCGTCTGCTTGCTCTCGTACTGGGACACGAGCTGGTCGTCTTCGTAGATCCGGAAGCGATCGGCGGTCAGCCCGGCCAGCGGTTCGCCCGCGGCGTCTTGCACCTTGAAGTAGACCGCGACGTTGCTCGGCCGCTGCTGGGTGGCCTTGATCGTCGTGAGCTGCAGACCGGCGCAGCCGGCTCCCGAGAGCAACGTGACGCCGGCGGCGCACGACAAGAGCCACGACCGCAGGCGGGACATCAGCGGGAAGGTGAGGCGGGACACGATTTTCACGGTCGCTATTCTACCCTGTTTCGAGGCCGACGGTTTCGAGGCCCGCTTTCGAGGCCGACGGTTTCGAGGCCCGCTTTCGAGGCCGACGGTTCCTAGGCCCGCTTTCGAGGAGTCAACGCTCCACCGCGAACGACCGGACGATGGACTCGCACGTCGAGCGATACCGCTCGAACGCGCCGGCCGATGCCGCGCACGTCACGACGTAGCCCGTGCCGCGCGAGGCCAGCGCCGTCTGCATCGTGCGGTACGGCGCGCTCGAAGGCGGCGCCGGCGCCCAGCGAGCCTCGATGACCAGCGTCGGATCGCCGTCGACCACGTCGTCGCGCGCGGATTCGACCGTCGTGTGTGCATCGGTGCGAAGGGCGGCTTCGCTCGCCTTCGCGTAGTCGTACGACTCGCCGGGGAACAGCTCGGTCAAGACGTTCACGCTCGCCTGAAAGTCGTCTACCGCTTGCGGATCGGCGACCGCCCACGCGGCGCTGCCTTTCTGGACCGCGTCGCGCCACGTCGACGGAACGGCGACGCGCCACCGGATGCCGCTCTGCGGCACGAAGCCCGCGGGCAAGGGGGGAGGCACGAACGACGTGATGCGCGCGTGCTTGGTGCTCTTGCAACCGGCGCCCCCGAGCGAGACCGCGATGGCCAGGAGGAAGCACTCGCTGCTCCAGGCTTCGCGGACAGCGCGCGGCATCCGGCTCATCCTACTGCTTCTTCTTGCGATGCGGGGGCCGATGCGAATCGGGCCCGGGCTCGAGAGGCGCCAGCGGTTCGGCCGAGGGCACGCTCGGAGCCGTGACGTCGATGCTGTCGGCCACGAGGGGAGTCGGAGGCGGCGCGACGCGCGACGCGTCCGCGGCGGCGCCGTCGCTATTCGACGCGGGCGAGGCCGCGCCGGCCTTGCTTTCGCCGTCGTTTTCGCTCCTGGCGACGCGCCTGCGATCCGCGATGCGAATGGCGACGACGGCGGTCAGGAGCGCAATCCCGAGGCCGCCGATCACGAGGGCCACGACGGCCGCAGGCGGGAGCGGCGCGCGGCGCGGCGGCCGGACGAGCGTCGGAGGCAACGTCGGCTCGAGCGGGCTGCTGGCGAGCGTTGCGAGCGGCGTCGCCGCCGGGAGCGGCATCGTCGGGATCGCGGCCGCCTGCGACGCGGGCCGCATCGGCACGAGCTCGGTCGTTCGCTCGATCGGCTCGTGCCCGTCGACCGCCTCGATGCGGGCCAGAAGCT
>CALFNG010000193.1 GCA_937902985.1 uncultured Myxococcales bacterium | reverse complement strand
AGCGGGATGGGTGGCCGCGCGGTGGCGACGCAGCTAGGCTGCGACCGGTGCGCACGCCCATTCTCGTAGGCCTCGCCGCCGGAGCGGTTCTTCTTTTCGCTCTCCCGGCCGCGGCCAACGGTCGCTTCCCGCAATCGGATCAGCTGATCTTTTCGCCAACGGATCCCAACCTGATCGTCTTGCGAACCACGTACGGAATTTTGCCGTCGCACGACAACGGGGCGACGTGGAGCTTCGTCTGCGAGGACGCGCTCGGCATCAGCACATCGAGTTCGCTCGCCGATCCACCGATCGGCATGACGAAGAACAGCGCGCTCAGCGTCGGCGGTCCGTTTGGCCTCAACGTGTCTCCTGACGTCGGATGCAACTGGAACTGCATCGGCGGTGCGCTGGCTGGGCAGGTCATCGTCGACCTCGCCGTGCGGCCGGACGATCCGAGCAGCGAGGTCGCGTTGACGGCGACCTTCTCCATGCCAACCGACGGGGGCCTGAGCCAGCCCTACGAGCAGGTCTTCGAGACGAACGACAACGGCGCGACCTGGAGCCCCATCGGCGTGCCGATCGATCCAGCGGTCACCGTCACGACGGTCGAAGTGTCCAAGGCCGACCCGAATCGGATCTATGTTTCGGGCACCCGGAACTTCGGCTCCGCCGAGACGGCTTCGCTCTTCGTCATGAACAAGGCAGACGCGGGGGCCCCGTGGGCTGAATACGTCTTGCCGCCCGCCCAGTTCGATCCAAACCAGGAAGACTCGATCTACGTCAGCGCCGTCGATCCCACGAACGCCGATCGCGTCTACATCCGCTCGCGCAGTGTGGTCACGGGCGGCGTGTCGCGCCTCACGGTCGTGACGCTCGGCGCGAACGGAGGGGCGCCCACGTTCACGGCCGGCAAGACCTTCGTGGTCAATCCGGGGAGCAGCATCCAGCTCTACGTCGGGGAGATGCTCGGGTTCGCGCTCTCGCCAGATGGATCGAAGGTTTACGTCGGGAGCGAGGCCGACGGACTCTGGGTCGCGCAAACCTCCGATCTCAACTTCAAGCAAACTTCGACGGTCGATATCCAGTGTCTCGCGACGCGGGGCTCGGAGCTCTGGGCCTGCTCGGCCGCGAAATACGGGTTCATTGCAGGCGTGTCGACCGACGACGGAAAGACCTTCGTTCCGAAGCTTCGCCTCATCGGCGATCTCACGGGGCCGATCGCCTGCGCGTCCAACCCGATGGGGGCCGCGTGCATGCAGAGCGATAACTCTTCACAGTGCTCCGGTCCTTACGAAATGTTCTGCCAACAGAACGCGTGCGAGACGGCAAAATCGTCGTCGTCGTGCTCGTGCGACATGGTCGGCAGCGGCGGTGACGGCGCGGCCGCCTTCGGTGCGGGCCTGGCTCTCCTGGGAGGTGCGTTGCGGCGCAGGAGAAAGGCCAGGTGAGGCGCCGCTGGATCCAGGTCGTTGTCGTCGCGGGCGTGTCGGGCCCGGAGGCGTCGCGCGTTGATGGACGAGGTTCGAGCGGGATGGGTGGCCGCGCGGTGGCGACGCAGCTAGGCTGCGACCGGTGCGCACGCCCATTCTCGTAGGCCTCGCCGCCGGAGCGGTTCTTCTTTTCGCTCTCCCGGCCGCGGCCAACGGTCGCTTCCCGCAATCGGATCAGCTGATCTTTTCGCCAACGGATCCCAACCTGATCGTCTTGCGAACCACGTACGGAATTTTGCCGTCGCACGACAACGGGGCGACGTGGAGCTTCGTCTGCGAGGACGCGCTCGGCATCAGCACATCGAGTTCGCTCGCCGATCCACCGATCGGCATGACGAAGAACAGCGCGCTCAGCGTCGGCGGTCCGTTTGGCCTCAACGTGTCTCCTGACGTCGGATGCAACTGGAACTGCATCGGCGGTGCGCTGGCTGGGCAGGTCATCGTCGACCTCGCCGTGCGGCCGGACGATCCGAGCAGCGAGGTCGCGTTGACGGCGACCTTCTCCATGCCAACCGACGGGGGCCTGAGCCAGCCCTACGAGCAGGTCTTCGAGACGAACGACAACGGCGCGACCTGGAGCCCCATCGGCGTGCCGATCGATCCAGCGGTCACCGTCACGACGGTCGAAGTGTCCAAGGCCGACCCGAATCGGATCTATGTTTCGGGCACCCGGAACTTCGGCTCCGCCGAGACGGCTTCGCTCTTCGTCATGAACAAGGCAGACGCGGGGGCCCCGTGGGCTGAATACGTCTTGCCGCCCGCCCAGTTCGATCCAAACCAGGAAGACTCGATCTACGTCAGCGCCGTCGATCCCACGAACGCCGATCGCGTCTACATCCGCTCGCGCAGTGTGGTCACGGGCGGCGTGTCGCGCCTCACGGTCGTGACGCTCGGCGCGAACGGAGGGGCGCCCACGTTCACGGCCGGCAAGACCTTCGTGGTCAATCCGGGGAGCAGCATCCAGCTCTACGTCGGGGAGATGCTCGGGTTCGCGCTCTCGCCAGATGGATCGAAGGTTTACGTCGGGAGCGAGGCCGACGGACTCTGGGTCGCGCAAACCTCCGATCTCAACTTCAAGCAAACTTCGACGGTCGATATCCAGTGTCTCGCGACGCGGGGCTCGGAGCTCTGGGCCTGCTCGGCCGCGAAATACGGGTTCATTGCAGGCGTGTCGACCGACGACGGAAAGACCTTCGTTCCGAAGCTTCGCCTCATCGGCGATCTCACGGGGCCGATCGCCTGCGCGTCCAACCCGATGGGGGCCGCGTGCATGCAGAGCGATAACTCTTCACAGTGCTCCGGTCCTTACGAAATGTTCTGCTTACTGTACACGTGCGAGACGGACGCCGGGTCATCATCCGGCGACGGGGGTCCCGGCTCGGTCGGCGACGCGACGCTCGCAAGCGACGCGTCCAGGGGACCGGCAAGCTCGTCGTCTTCGTCGTGCTCGTGCGACGTGGTCGGTAGCAGCGGCGACGGCGCGGCCGCCTTGGGAGCGGGACTCGCTGTCCTAGGAGGTGCGCTACGGCGCAGGAGAAAGGCCAAGTGAGGCGCCGCTGGATCCAGGTCGTTCTCGTCGCGGGCGTGTCGGCCGGGCTCGGCGAGCCGCTGGGCTGCAGCTCGGGCTCCGCCCCGGCTGTCAAGCCGACGGCGACGGCCGAGAGCCTCCGCAATCCGCAGGCGTGCCAGATGTGCCACCCGAGCCACTACCTGGACTGGGCGACGAGCATGCACGCCTATGCGTCGGACGACCCGGTCTTTCTCGCGATGAACGCTCGCGGACAACGAGAGACCGGGGGCAAACTCGGGACCTTTTGCGTCAAGTGCCACGCGCCCGTGGCCGTGCTCGACGGCAAGACGACCAACGGGCTGAATCTGGCCTCCCTGCCCGCCTACGAGAAGAGCGTCACTTGCTTTTTCTGCCATAGCATCGACTCGGTCGGCGCCAGCCACGCCAATGGCGACGTGGGTGTTGCAGGCGATCTCGTCATTCGAGGGCCGCTCAAGGACCCGCCGGCCCAGGCCAACGCCTTTCATGCTTCCGCGTACTCTTCGCTGCTCGACAGCCAGCAGCTCGACAGCGCGAAGATGTGCGGCACGTGTCACGACATCGTGACGCCCGCCGGCGGACACATCGAACGGACCTTTCAGGAGTGGTCGAGCTCCATCTTCGTGCCCACCCCGACGTGCGCCTTCAACGGCACCTGCCACATGGCTTCGAGCCCGACCCTCGTGCCGATCGCGCCCAAGGGCCCGCTCCGGACGTATCATTCCCACGACTTTCCCGGCGTCGACATCGCGTTCGACCCGGCGTTCCCGGTGACGCCGGCCCACCAGCAAGCGACGGTCGAGTCGGCGCTGGCGAACACGCTCCAGGGCGCCCTCTGCGTGAACGCGCGCGGAGGCGTTCGCGTCCTCCTCGACGACGTGGGAGCGGGTCACGCCTGGCCGAGCGGCTCCGCGCAGGACCGGCGCGTGTGGGCCGAGGTCGTCGCGTACAAGAACGGCTCGCAGTTCTATGCGAGCGGCCAGGTGCAGCCCGGCACGCCCGTGGGCAGCGACCCCAACGATACGGATCTCTGGGTGCTACGCGACCAGATGTTCGACGCGATGAACAACCCGGTCGACATGTTCTGGAACGCGGCGTGCGCGGCGGGCAACGAGCTCCAGGCCGTCTCGGGCGACCGGACGATGCCGAGCTACACCCATCGCGAGCGCCTCTACCCGAACACGAAGAACGCGGGCGACTCCGTTCTGTCGGAGATGCCTGACCGCGTGACGCTGACCGTGCACATGCAGCCGATCGGCCTCGACGTCCTCAACGATCTCGTGGCCACGCACGACCTCGACCCGGCCGTGGTGGCTCAGATGCCCACGCTCACGGTGGCCCTGCCAAACCCGGTCGATGGCGGCGTCGCCACCTCCCTCGAGTGGACGCCCGCCGCGGCGACCGGTGGCTTCACCGACAGCGTGCAGACACCGGGCGTCCCGATGACCTGCGTCTCGACCGTGACGTTCAACGTCAACGCACCCACGCCGCGCGCCGAAGAGGTGCCGGTGACGTGCGCCGGGCAGAACGCCACGAGCGACGCCGGCCACTGATGGCCCCTCAGGTGCCGAGGCAGAAGGAGAACATCGCGCTGTCGGTGGTCGCGCCCGACTTCACGTCGAAGGTCACCTGCCAGACGCCGGCCATGTAGAGATACACGTTGTCGATCGTGTACGTGCCGTCGCCATTGTTCGACGCCACCGGAACGGCCCCCGACCCATGCCCGTGCACGGGCATCCACGTCTTGATGCTCGTCATGGTTGCGTCTTTGACGGGTTGACCGCTGGCGTCGAGGATCTTGAGTGTCCAGGTCAAGGTGCCGGTTGCCGGCGGAGCGGGCATGATGCTCGTCAACACGAACGTCAAGGCACCCGACGCACCCTTGCGCTCGATATCGGCGCCCCCGTAGGCGTCGAGCGCTCCGGTCCACGTCGGACAGTTCGACGCGTTGGTGCTCGGGCCGGGCGTCGTCGCAGACGCGGTCGTTCCAGGCGTGTCACCCGAAGACGAAGAGCAGGCCGTGAGGGCGCCCATCGGCGACGCGAGCGCGACGAGTGCGACGAGTGCGACGATCAGCGAACGCGGGCGATTGTTGGAGCCGCGTTTGTCGGAGACGCGCTTCATGAAGACCATTCGTGCACCTGCTTTTCCCCTACTCACGCCACTCAGAACACTACGTATGTACCCCCCGGGGGGTTACGGGTCCAGTCGTCGAGCCGTCTCGGGCTGTGCTACTTCCCCTACCGGGAGCACCATCGCTGACGTGGACCTTCTGTATTTCGTCCTCCTCGTCAGCTCCCTGATTTTCATCCACGAGTCGGGGCACTTCGCGTTTGCCAAGATTTTTGGCGTGAAGGTGCTCACGTTCTCTATCGGCTTCGGGCCGAAGATCCTGCGCATCCGCGGGAAAGAGACGGAGTACTGCGTCGCCCTCCTTCCCTTCGGGGGCTTCGTGAAGATGCTCGAGGAGAGCAAGCGGAGCGAACCCATCCTGCCGGAAGATCGGCACCGGACCTTCGAGGCTCAAGCGCTGTGGAAGCGGGTCGTCATCGTTCTGGCCGGGCCAGCGATGAACCTCCTCTTCCCGATCGCGCTGTACACATCGGTGTTTCTCGAGGTGGAGCAATTCCTTCCGCCGACGGTGGGGCAGGTGATCCCGGGCAAACCGGCCGACGGCAAGCTCTATCCCGGCGATCGCATCTTGCGCGTCGACGGCGACGAAGTGACGAGCTTCCCGGAAGTGCAGCAGGTCATCGCGCGCAGAGCCGGCAAGGCGGTGACGCTCGGCGTCCAGCGCGACGGCAAGACCCTCGACGTCACGCTGACGCCGCGAGACGAGGCCGAGACCCGCGAGCTCGACATCGTGGAGCACATCGGACGGGTCGGCATCGCGCCGCGGTTCCCGGCCGCCGTGATCGGCGTCGCGCAACCCGAGTCTCCGGCGGCGCAGGCCAAGCTGCAGACGTTCGATCAGATCACCGCCGTCAACGGCCGGCGCGTCGAGCGCTTCGTCGAGTTCGTCGATCTGCTCGCCGAGAACCGCGGCGACCAGGTGGTCGTGAGCTACCTGCGGCCCGTCTACGTGCCGCAAGCCATGGGCGGCCTCGCCGAACTCGCCGTGCTCGAGCCGGGGCTCGCGCAGCTGACGCCCACGCCGCGGGCGGCCGGCTCCACCGCCCCCGCCGATGCGCAGGCGCGCGCGGCCGACGTGCTGGCGCGCACGGGCGTCGAGAGCGCAGACATGTACGTCGCGTACGTGCCCGAGGCCTCGAGCGAGTGGCGCGCGGGGCTCCGACCGCGCGACCGCGTCACGACGCTCGACGGCTCGCCGCAAAAGCTCTGGAGCGCGCTCGAAGACGTCCTCGTCGCCGGCGCCGACAAGCGCCACGAGCTCACCTGGACGCGCGACGGCACGGCCATGCGCGGGTTCTTCCAGCTCCGCAAGGAGCAGTGGGACGACGAGTTCGGCCAGCACTTCGAGCGCTACGTCTTCCGGTCCGACGACTGGATGCCCAACGCCCCAGACCGCCTCGTGCCCAACCCTCACCCGTTCACCTACGCGGTGCGGCGCGGCATCGAAGAGACCCGGAGCGTCATCAAGTTCATCAGCGTGGGGATGATCCGCCTCGTGCAGGGCCGCGTCTCGCTCTCGAGCGTGAGTGGCCCGATCACGCTCTACGACATCGCAGGTCAGGCGGGCGCCAAGGGACCGGAGTACTTCGTCTGGGCGATGGCGCTGATCTCGGTGAACCTCGGCATGATCAACCTCTTGCCGATCCCCGTGCTCGATGGCGGGCACCTCCTCTTCTTCCTCTTCGAGGCAGCCCGGCGCAAGCCGCTGCCGCTCCGGATCCGCGAAGTGGCGAGCCTCGCGGGGATGGTCGTCTTGATGTTGCTGATGCTCGTCGCGTTCAAGAACGACGTCGAACGCCGCTGGGACGTCATCGTGACCCAGGTGCGCGAGCTGATGTCGTGATCGACCCGCATCGAAGTCGGCGCCGTCATCGGTGCCTTCATCGCCGTCGGCCTCGCCGGGGCCGCGTATGAACGCGCGAGACGTGGCCGCGCGCGTCCTCGTGCGGGTCGAAAAGGAACGCGCCTTCGCCGCCGCCGCGCTCGAGGCCGAGCTCGGACGCGCCGTGCAGCTCGACGCGCGCGATCGCGGGCTCGCCACGGAGCTCGTCTACGGCACGCTCCGCGTGACACCGTGGCTCGACACGCAGCTCGCGCGGTTCGCGCCGCGCGGCACCGCCAAGCTCGATCCGCACGTTCGCGCGTTCATGACGCTCGCGGCGTACCAGCTCTTCTTCATGCGCGTGCCCGCGTTCGCGGCCGTGAACGAGGCGGTGCAAGCCGTGCGGAACGCGCGCGGGCCTCGCGTCGCGGCGTTCGCTAACGCGGTGCTCCGGAGGGTCTCCGAGGAGGCCGCCGCTCTGCGCGCTGGCGCGAACGCAGGCCCGGTCGCGGACGCGAACGCACACGCTGGCGCGAGCGAAGACGCAGCCGAAAGCGCAGGCGCCGAAGCCAATGCAAACGCCCAGGCGGGCGCCGCTCCGGATCGCGGGCGCTTGCTCCTCGAGAGCGCCGTGGTCGAGTCGACGCCGCCGTGGCTTCGCGACGCCCTGGAGCGATCGCTCGGCGTGGCGGGAGCGCGATCGTTCTTGCGGTGCGGCGTCGAGGCCCCCGCCGTCGCGCTCCGGATCGAGCACGCCATCGAACCCGCCGACGCGCGCGAAGCGCAGCGCGCCGAATGGATCGCGCGATTGCGAGACGCGGTCCCGGGCGCGTCGATCGAGCCGGGGCACGCGTCGCCGCTGGCGATCCTCGTGCGCGGCGCAGGCAAGCCGCAGCGGCTACCTGGCTGGAGCGAAGGCGCATGGTCGGTGCAAGAAGAGGGCTCTCAAGTGGCGGCGCTGGCCGTAGGCGCCCAGCCGGGCGAGACGGTCCTCGACGCGTGCGCGGGTCGTGGCAACAAGACCTCCCTCCTCGTACGGGCCGTCGGCCCCGGCGGCGCGGTCGACGCGTGCGATTCGAGTCCCTCCAAGCTCGAACGTCTCGGTGAAGAGCTGTCGCGCGTCGGCCTCCAGGCGCACGCGACGTTCGCGGTCGACTGGAGCGTCGGCTCGGGTGAGGTCACCTGCGCCTACGACGCCGTGCTCGTCGACGCGCCTTGCAGCGGCGTCGGCACGCTCCGCCGTCGGCCCGAGATTGCCCTTCGCCGCCAGGCCGATGACCTCACCGGCCTCGCGATCGCGCAGCTGGCCATCGCCGGGCGCGCGGCCTCGCACGTCCGGCCCGGAGGGCGCTTGATCTATGTCGTGTGCAGCGTTCTCCGCGAAGAGTGTGAGACCGTCGTCGACGGGCTCTTGCAATCGACGACGGAGTTTTCGCGCGCGATGGCCGACCAGCGGCTCTTGCCGCACGTCGATGGAACCGACGGCTACTTCATCGCGCGCCTCGCGCGTCGCTGATTGCGGTCTCGAGCGTCGACGCTATAGGCTCTCGCCACCTCCATGATCATCGACGTGCTCCTCCCTCAACTCGGCGAGAGCGTCGCCGAAGGAACGATTTCGAAGTGGCTCGTTCGCGAGGGAGACTCCGTCGAGAAAGATCAGGCGATGGCCTCGATCGCCACCGACAAGGCCGACAGCGAGCTGCCGGCTCCGGTGAAGGGGCGCGTCGCGAAGCTCCTCGCCAGCGAGGGGGCCGTCGTCCCGGTGAAGACGGTGATCGCGCAGATCGAGCAGGGGGCCGCGGGGACCGCGAACGCGTCTCTGTCAGCGGCGCCGGGGCCGCCGGTCTCGCTGCCGCCTGCCCCGCTGCCGCCGAAGACGCCCGAGATCGCCCCGCCACCGGCGCGCGCTCCGATGGCCACGCCCACGGTGCGCAAGACCGCGCTCGAAAACGACGTCGATCTCGATCGCGTCCAGGGCACGGGCGAGCGCGGGCGGGTCACGAGAGACGACGTGCTTCGCGCCGTCGGGACGCCGTCCACCCCTATGACGCCAGCGGTGAGAGAGAGGCAGTCCACGCCGCCGCCGGCCATCGAGCCTCCGCAACCGAGAGCCACGCCCCAGGCCCAGCAGGTCGCGCAGTTGATCAACAACGGGGGCGGCTTCGTTCCGCCGATCCCGGGCGTGGGCTACGGCGCGTTCAAGGTGCCCGCGTACAGGCCGGCGCCGGGCGACAAGGTCGTTCCGTTCACGCGTCGGCGGCGCATCACCGCCGACCACATGACGTACTCGAAATTCGCGTCGCCGCACGTCGTGACGGTGGCCGAAGTCGACGTGCACAAGGCGAGCAAGCTGCGCGAAGCGCACAAGGATCGCTACAAGGCCGAGGGGATGAGCCTCACGATGCTCGCCTTCGCGGTGGTGGCGACGGCGAAGGCCCTGCGGGAGAACCCCCAGGTGAACTCGCGCGTCCTCGACGACGCGTTCGTCATGCTCCAGGACATCAACGTCGGCGTGGCGGTCGACTCCCCCGACGGGCTCGTTGTTCCCGTGGTGCGACGGGCCGACGAGCTCGGGGTTCGCGGCATCGTGCGCGCGATCGACGACGTGGCGAAGCGCGCGCGAGCCGGCAAGATCACCATCGACGACCTCAGCGGAGCGACCTTCAGCGTTTCGAACCCGGGCCTGAAAGGGAACCTCTTCGGCGGCGCGATCATCAGCCAACCGAACGTCGGCATCCTGCGGATGGGCGAGGTCCAGAAGCGCGTCGTCGTCATCGACGTGGGCGGCGAAGACGTGACGGCGATTCACCCCGTCATGTTCGTGGCACTGTCGTACGACCACCGCGTCGTCGACGGCGTCGCCGCGAACGCGTTCCTGTGGCGCGTCACCGAGCTGCTCGAGAAGGCCGAGTTCGAGGTCTGACCGGGTCGGGCGCAGGGTGTCCGGGGGACGGCCGGAGCGTGTAGATCTCCCGCGAAAGTCGCCCGCGAAAGCTTGGCCCGTGGCTTGAACATGAGCCTGTTTCCTCCTGCTAAGATCGAGAGGGCAGCATGGACGAGCAAGTCGAGCTCTTACGCGGCATCTGGAACGAGATGAAGGCGCTCAACGGCCGGGTCGACGCGACGAACGTCGCCCTGAACGACGGTCTCGGTGGGCTGCGCGCCGAGCTCCACGACGGTCTTGGTGGCCTGCGCGCCGAGCTCCACGACGAGATCGGCACCCTGGGCGCCAAGCTCCACCAAGCGATCGGCGGGCTGCGGTCGGAGTTCAAAGAAGAGTTCTTCGCCCTCCGCACCGACCTCAAGACCGAGATTCGCCGAAACGTCGACCGCGATCTGCGTCTGGGGACGGCGGTCGCCGAGCTGTCGCTCGACGTGCGCGAGCTCACCGGCATCGTCCACGCATGGCGCGACGAGCACCGCCTCGATCGCGAAGACCTGCGCGAGCGCGTCGCCCGCCTCGAGCGACGCATAGGCCTCGATCCCCTGTAGAGCAAGCGCCGGCGTCGCGGAACGGGCCCGTCTCGACGCTCGCGGTGCTCGCCGGACGGGAAGTCCGGCTGCGCGCCGCGACCGCCGAGCCGGACCCGTTCCGCTTAGCCGCCGCTCGCTCTACAGGCCAATGCCCCTCATCGGGAGGAGAGGCCGCGGAGAGGCGACCAAAACGTTGAGCAGCGAGGGGGTAGCGCGAGTGCCGATGCTCAACGGGCAGAGCGTCAAGGGAGAGCCCGGTCGCACAGACGGAAGGCTCTCTCCCTCAGAGGGAGAACATTCGTTCGTCGACGGACGGCTCTCTCCCTCCGACGGAGAACGCCCCTCCGTCGACGGACGGCTCTCTCCCTCCGAGGGAGAGCCTTCCCCCTGTGAGGCGGAGAGCCTCGGCTTGACGACCGGGCGTCGCAACGCGCCCAGAGCGTCCCACCCCTCTCTGCTCTGCGCCCTCTGCGCTCTCTGCGGCCAATCTCACTCTCTGACCGACCGGGCATGAGCCGAGCGGATTACTGCGACAGGACGCGCTCGAAGAGCTTTCGGCCGTCGGTCCCGCCGATGAGCGCCTCGCTCATTCGCTCCGGGTGCGGCATGAGACCGAAGACGTTCTTTCGGGGGCCGCCGTAGATGCCGGCGATCGCCTCGAGGCTCCCGTTCGGATTTGCGCGCTCTTCGCGCTCCCCCTCGGCGGTGCAGTATCGGAGCCCGATCTTGCCTTCGCCCTCGAGGGCGCGAAGGGTCTCCGGGTCGGCCTGGTAGCGACCCTCGCCGTGAGCGATCGGGAGCTTCCACACCTCGCCGAGGCTGCGAGTGAACGGGCCTTCGCTCGTGACCTTCACGAACCAATCGCCGCACTCGAATCGCTGGTGCAGATTTCGCGTCAGGGCGCCCGGAAGCAAACCCGCCTCGGTGAGGATCTGGAATCCGTTGCACACGCCGAGAACGTATCCGCCTCGCTCGGCGTGAGCGCGAAGGGCGCCGACGATGGGGCTTGTCTTGGCGATTGCGCCCGTTCGCAAGTAGTCTCCGTAGCTGAACCCACCCGGGATCGCGACGAGGTCGGTTCCCGACGGGAGCTCGACGTCGGTGTGCCAGGCCACGGTGGTCGGCGCGCCGCACACGTCGCGCAGGGTGTGGATCATCTCGGCGTCGGCGTTGGAGCCAGGAAAAACGATGACACAGGCGCGCATGACGAGGGACCGATAGCACAGCCCGCTGGCGGCGGACCCTGGTGACGATCTCCAGTGGTTGAGCACGTTCGCGACGCTGGCGACGCTCGAGACCTGCTGGCGTGCGCACCTCGCGAGAGGTCATCGCACTCCGCGCACTCCGCGCACTCCGCGCATTCCGCCCAGTCCGCAAGCGGCCCGCTTGCACTTCTCCAATGCGAGCGTTGCACTTCGCGAAAATGCGCTCTGCTCGGCCGGCGGAGCGCGCTTTGCCGCGCACGCGCGCCCAAATGGACGTAGCTTGGGCAGCGCTTGGCCGCGGCTGCGGCGTGCGCTCCCACCAAAGGCTCTGTATGACCGTCGCTCTCTCCGACCCCACGCACACTCCGCGAGAGGTCCCCGGCATCCCCGAGCGACTCGCCGGGAGTCTAATTCGAGACGAGCGCGACCTCCCCTTTCTGAAGCTGATGGTGGTCCTGAGCGTGGTCGTCATTCCGAGCGCGGCGTGGCTGTTCGTTCCAGGCGCGTTCCGCTGGTGGCTCGCCGGGCTGCACCTGGCCATCTTCCTCTATTTTCTGGGCCCGTTCGTGCTGATGCTCCACAACACGAGCCATCGGAAGCTGTTCAAGCCGTCGTGGGGGTGGATGAACGGGTACATCCCGTGGGTTCTCGGCCCGCTCTTCGGCGAGTCGCCGGAGACGTACTTCGCGCATCACGTCGGAATGCACCACCCCGAGAACAACCTCGCGGGCGATCTCAGCTCGACGATGCCCTACCGTCGCGACAGCGCGATCGACTTCCTCCGGTACTTCACCCGGTTCATGGTCGCCGCGATCTTCCAGCTGACCCGCTACTTCGCGAAGAAGAGGCGGCGCTCGCTGATGTTCCGGCTGGTGGCCGGCGAGCTGACCTTCTACGCCGTGGTCGTCGGTCTGATGTTCGTCGACTGGCGCCCGACGCTCGTGGTCTTCGTCTTGCCGTTCGTCATCGCGCGGTTCGGCATGATGGCCGGCAACTGGGCCCAGCACGCGTTCGTCGACCAGGCTTCACCGGCGAACAGCTACCGCAACAGCATCACGTGCATAAATTCGACCTATAACCGCCGCTGCTTCAACGACGGGTACCACATCGGGCATCACCTCAAGGCGACCCGCCACTGGACGGAGATGCCCGGCGAGTTCGCCCGCAATCTCGGCGAGTACGAAACGCAGGGTGCCATCGTCTTCGAGGGCATCGACTTCTTCGGCGTATGGGTCTGCCTCATGCTTCGCCGGTACGACTGGCTCGCCCGCCGGTTCGTGACGCTCGGCGACACCCGCCCTTCGGCCGAGGCGATCGTTGCGATGCTCCGCAGCCGGACCCAGTGGAAGGCAGCGGCCGCCTGAGCGCGGCGTGACTCAGTAGACATACGCGACCAGGGAGATGCCGCATGGCGACTGACCCGCCGATCACGCCCGCACTCGTCAGGCAGCACAAGCTCAACGACGGCGAATACGAGAACCTCCTCCGCGCCCTGGGCCGCGACCCCTCGTACGCCGAGCTCGGCGTCTTCAGCGTCATGTGGAGCGAGCACTGCTCGTACAAATCGAGCCGCGTGCACCTCCGGCGCTTGCCGACCCGGGGTCCCCGCGTCATCCAGGGGCCGGGCGAGAACGCCGGCGTCGTCGATATCGGCGACGGCTACGCGGCCGTCTTCAAGATGGAGTCGCACAACCACCCGAGCTTCATCGAGCCTCACCAGGGCGCGGCGACTGGCGTCGGCGGCATCCTGCGCGACGTGTTCACTATGGGCGCGCGCCCGATCGCGAGCCTCAACTCGCTGCGGTTCGGCAGCCCCGAGCACCCGCGGACGCCCGAGCTGCTACGAGGCGTCGTCGCGGGCATCGGGGGCTACGGCAACTGCATCGGAGTGCCGACGGTCGGGGGTGAGGTGCAGTTCGACGAGCGCTACGACGGGAACATCCTCGTCAACGCGTTCACCTGCGGCGTGGCTCGCACCGATCGCATATTTTACGGCCGCGCGAGCGGCATCGGCAACAGCATCCTCTACATCGGCGCGAAGACGGGCCGCGACGGCATCCACGGCGCGACGATGGCGAGCGACGAGTTCACGAGCACCGGGACGCGACCCGCCATCCGCACGACGATGCAGGTCGGCGATCCGTTCATGGGCAAGCTTCTCATCGAGGCCTGCCTCGAGCTCTTCGCAGAAGACGTGCTCGAGGGCATTCAAGACATGGGAGCCGCCGGGCTCACGTCGTCGAGCGTCGAGATGGCGGGCCGCGCGGACAACGGCGTCGAGATCGACCTCGACGCGATCCCGCGGCGCGCCAAGGCCATGACGCCTTACGAGATCTTGTTGAGCGAATCTCAGGAACGAATGCTCCTCGTCGCAAAGCCGGGCAAGGAGGCGCGTGTCCTCGAGATCTGCGCTCGGTGGGAGCTCGACGCCGCGGTCATCGGCAAGGTGACCGATACGAAGCGCTGGGTCGTCAAGGCCACCGACGGCTACGACCCCCTGGCGGCGATGCCCGGCGCGCGCTCGCCGGCGGTCGTCTGCGACATCCCGATCGGGATCTTGACCGACGGCGCGCCCGCGTACGACCGGCCCCGCGCGGCGCCGAAGCAACGAACGGTCGCCGTCGATCCCGACACCGTGCCCATACCCCGCGATCTGAACCTCGAGCTCCTCGACCTCATCGGATCGCCGAACGTCGGCTCACGCGCGTGGATCTGGCGGCAATACGATCAGATCGTGCGCGGTGGGACCGTCGTGCGACCGGGGTCGGACGCGGCCGTCGTCCGGGTCCCCTGCGGCGACGCGGGCAACAAGTTCCTCGCCTTCGCTGTCGACTGCAACGGCAGGACCTGCGAGCTCGACGCCTTCGTCGGGGCCGCGAGCGCCGTCGCCGAGGTCTGCCGCAACCTGGTGACGACGGGCGCCGAGCCGATCGGCATCACCGACTGCCTCAATTTCGGAAACCCCGAGCGACCCGAGGTCATGGCGTCCTTCTCGCTCGCCGTCGACGGAATCGCGGCGGCTTGCAAGGCGCTCGACGTCCCGATCGTGAGCGGGAACGTGAGCCTCTACAACGAGACGGCCGTGCAACGCGGCGGCGTGATCACGTCCGTTGCCATCTTGCCGACTCCCACGGTCGCCGGGGTCGGGCTCTTGCGATCGGCGGACGACGTGGTGACCACGCCGTTCAAGCACGCGGGCGACGCGATCCTGCTCCTCGGCGCCGCGGTCTCCACCGGCGCGCGCGCCCTCGGCGCGAGCGAGTGGCTGGTGCGCAAGCTCGGAAAGCTCTCGGGAGAAGCGCCGCCGATCGATCTCGATGCGGAGGTAAGGCTCCAGAAGCTCGTCCTCGAGCTCGCTCGCGCCCAACGGCTCGCCAGCGCTCACGACGTGAGCGACGGAGGTCTGGCGGTCGCGCTCTCGGAGTCGTGCTCGCTCGAAGGCGGGGTCGTCGGGGCGCGGATCGATTTGCCGGCAGAACGCGCGGCGATCGACGCGCTGGCCACGCTGTTCGGCGAAGGTCCCTCGCGCATCGTCGCGAGCGTGCGCCCAGATGCGTTGGCCGACGTCGTCGAGCGAGCCGGCAAGGCTGGCGTGCCTGCCGTTCGTATCGGGACGACGGGCGGCCCCGTGCTGTCCATCGTCATCGCGCCACTCGGCTCCCTTTCGGTCGGCGTGCGAGAGCTTCGGGAGCGGGCAGACGCGTGCCTTGCGCCGATCGTGGGAGAATAGAAGCTCACCGGAACGTGGTGGGCTTTCCCAAAATTTACCGGGCTCCTTCGCGCCGGCCCCGGCCGTGGTGTGATAGCGTCTGTAGATGAGCCGCGGGAGCGGCCGTGGCCATGCCGCCGAAGCACGTTTCGCCTCTTCTCGGCTACAACAACAACGTCCGCCACAAGGGCAAGGTCTTCCACATTCAAACGGAAGATTCGGGCGTGAAGTACGGCCATATCATCACGCACCTGTTCATGGACGGGGGGCGCATCCTCAAGAGCGTGAAGACGAGCTACTCCGAGTACGTCGACAACGACCGAATGGGAGAGATCGTTCGCGAGATGATGAAGCAGCAGCACAAGGCGATGTTCATCGCCCTGCGCGACGGAAAGTTCGATTCGATCATCGAGGGCGCCGAGTCGGCGTCGCGGCAGTCGTTCCCCGCTGCGTCGGTGCCCCCGGCGGCCGCCTCGTCGAGCACCATGGCGGCGGCCGCCCACGCCAGGGCCGGAGGGATGACCCCGTCTCCCACGGCCCCTGCACGGCTCGGTTCACCCGTCGCACCGGCCGTGGCCCCCGAGGAGCTGGCTCCGCTGGGCGAGGGCAACGCCGCTGGAGACCTTTCTCTCGACATCGACGCCGTCGAGCGCGCCGCCGCTGTCGCCAATCCCTCTTCGCCCCTCCTCCGGCAGAACGACGATCTCCCGCCCCCACCGGCGAATCTCTTCCGCGAGAAGGGCGGAGCCACGGGAAAATACCGCGTCACGGCCCCGGCGTCGCCGCGTCCTTCGGGGCCGCCCCCGAGCTCGTCGGTTCCCGCGCCCGCCGTCGCCCGAGGGCCGGGAGCGGCCGGCGAGCGTCGCTACGCGCCCACGCGTCCCGCCTCGATTTTCGGCCAGGCGCGACCGCAGCACGGCAAATCTATCTTCGGAGAAGACCTCATCAGCGACAAGTCGCTCGACGAAGTCATCCTGAGCTATCTCGCCGAAGACCTCGACGGCGAAAAGAAGTAGATACAAAAAAACGCGCCCGGACGACTTTCATCGCCCGGGCGCGGCGGGTTCGCGCGGTGGGGGGAGGGGGCTCGCGCGAACCCTCAAGCGACGGCCACGAGAGAGCACCGCCAGGAGGGGACGGTGCGACGGGCCGTATGAAACGTATTAGATGTGTCTCGTACGTCGCGCGGGCAAGAGGGTTTCTGTGATTTTTTCGCCCTGACCCGCGCTGGTTACGTGGCTTCGCAGCATGCTCGTGGTGTGGAGGAGGAGAGGAGAATTCCGCCGGCTCGCGGCTCGGGGGGAAGACAACGCGCCCCCCTCACCTATTCCGATGCCCGACCCGAAAGTCGGTTTCGCGGAAAGGCGGCGTCGCGGCGGCGCAATGCCTGGCCGGCCTTACGCGCGGCGTGCGCGAGCCGCTTCCATGGCCTCGAGCACGATGGCGCGGTCCGCGTCGTCGACGGCGGCGATCGCTTCGGCCACGTCGCGGGGCGGGTCGCCCCGTAAAATGCGCTGCCTCGCCTCCGCGTCTCCCGTCAGCAGATCGAAGGCAGGCACGTCGTCCCGGAATTCGTACATCTCCGTGCGGAACGCGAACCGCTCGGGGTCTTGCGCGTGCGCGAGGGCGACGAGAGCGAGATAGGTGGCAAACGGCCGGAACCCCTTCGGGTCCGTGACGTGAACGTGAACGCCGCCGCAAACGATTCCCGCGTGCTTCTGGAAGGCGGGCTGGAACGTGACGGGGCGCGCGCGAACGCCCGGCAGCGCGAGCGAATGCAGGTCGTCGGCGAGGCGCGCGCCGTCGAGCCAGGGGGCGCCGACGATCTCGAAGGGACGCGTCGTTCCCCGCCCCTCCGAGAGGTTCGTTCCCTCGATCAGACAGCCGCCGGGGTAGACGAGCGCCGTCGCGTGGGTCGGCATGTTCGGCGACGGGGGCACGAAAGGCCGGTCCCAGGCGGTCGCGAGCTCTTCTCGCTGGAGACCGGCGACGCCGAGAACGCGGACGAGCTCTCGCGGAAGCCCTTCGACTTCGGCGCGCCATGCGACGATCTCGCCGAGGGTCATCGAGTGACGCACGGGGACCGGTTCGAGCCCTACGAAGGAGCAAAACTCACGAGATTGACGGCGGCCCTCGATGCGCTCGAGATCGCCGCCGAGGGGGTTGGGACGATCGAGCACGAGCATGCGCACGCCCGCCTTCGCGCACGCCCGCATGGCCATGACGGCCGTCCACACGAAGGTGTAGTAGCGGGCTCCGACGTCCTGCAGATCGACCACGAGCAGATCGATGCGCTCGAGGTCTTCGGCCGTCGGGGCGAGATCCTCGAACGTGCCTCCGTAGAGGCTCCGGATCGGTATCCCCCGAGCGTCACGCGCGTCAGCGACGCCGATGAGATCTTGCGCCTCGCCCCCGTACCCGTGCTCCGGCCCGAGCAGGAGAGCGACAGGAACCGAGAGTGCATCGAGGATGCGCCGCGCGTGGAACAGGCGGCGGTCGATCGACGCCGGATGGGCGAGCAGCCCCACCCGCGCCGCGCGCAGCTCGGCACCGAGCGTGGGATGCGTCGCGAGTCGATCGAGTCCCGTTCGCACGCGCCCCGGAGGCTACCTCAAGGGGCGCTCGGGGGGGCATCGACGGGATGATTCCAACCCCGCAAGCATTGCGTTCATGGTCGACGGGCGCTCGCTCTCCCGGGAGAATTCCAGTATCATTGGCACTGAAGAGTTTTCATACCATGCGCCGGATTCTGGTCGTCGACGACGAAGAGAACATTCGCCTCGTCCTGAGGACCCTGCTCAAGAAGCACGGGTTCGACGTGGAGGTGGCCGACAGCGGCGAGGCCGCGCTCGCGCTGCTCGATGCGTTCGACCCGAACGTCATCCTCACGGATGTGCGAATGCCGCGGATGGGCGGAATGGATCTCCTGGCGACCCTGAAGGCCAAGCAGCACCCGGCGACCGTCATCGTGATGAGCGCCTACGGCAACGTCGACCTGGCCATCGAGGCGATGAAGGCCGGCGCCTACGACTACGTGAGCAAGCCATTCAAGCCCGACGAGGTCGTTCTCGCGCTGCGCAAGGCCGAGGAGCGCGAGACGTTGCGACGGGAAAACCGCGCGCTGAGAGAGCAGATCCAGAAGGACAATCGCTTCGAGTCGCTCCTCGCCAAGAGCAAGGAGATGCTCGACATCTTCCGGACGGTCGCCAAGATCGCCGACTTCAAGACCACGGTCCTCGTCACCGGCGAGAGCGGCACAGGCAAGGAGCTCGTGGCCCGCGCGATCCACTCGCGGTCGAACCGCAGCGCCGCGCCGTTCGTGGCCATCAACTGCGGCGCCATTCCCGAGAACCTGCTCGAGTCCGAGCTCTTCGGGCACAAGCGAGGCGCATTCACCGACGCCACTGCGGATCGGCGCGGCCTCTTCGAAGAGGCCGACGGGGGCACGCTCTTCCTCGACGAGATCGGCGAGCTGCCCCTCAACTTGCAGGTGAAGCTCCTGCGGGTAGTGCAGGAGGAGCACATACGTCGCCTCGGCGACACGAAGGACGTCAAGGTCAACGTGCGCCTCGTCGCCGCGACGCACCGCGATCTCTCCGCCGACGTGAAGGCCGGCCGCTTTCGCGAAGACCTGTTCTATCGGATCAACGTACTCTTGATTCACGTCCCGCCGCTTCGCAGCCGCCGCGACGACGTGAACCTGCTCATCGATCACTTCATCTTGCGCAACAATGCGCGGCTGGGCACGCGGAGCCGCGGCGTATCGATCGAGGCGCGAAAGCTCCTGCTCGAATACGGCTGGCCCGGCAACGTCCGCGAGCTCGAGAACACCATCGAGCGCGCCATGGTGCTCGCGGAGACGGACCTCATCGAGGTGGCCGATCTCCCGGAGCGGATCCGCGACGCGCTCGACCCCGTGCAGGTGCACCTGGCCAGCGGCGAGCTGTCCATCAAGCGGACGGCCGCCGCGATCGAACAGATCCTCATTCGCAGGGCCCTGCAAAAGACGAAGGGCAACCGGACACGCGCGGCGGACCTGCTCGAAATCAGCCACCGGGCGCTTCTTTACAAGATCAAGGACTACAAGATCACCGACCTTTAGTCGGTTGGCAAAAGCGCTATCATGCGCGCCATGAACGAGCGAAAAGCGATTGGGTGGCGCGCTGCCGTGGCACGTTCGCGACGCTCGCGGGGTGGGTGCGGCGCGTTGACGCTATGCGCTATCGGCCTGACCGCGCTGGTCGCGTGTGGAGGGGGCGCCAAGCAGGCAGACGCGCCGGGCAACTGTCCGGAGGGCACGGTCCTCAAGGGCTCCGACTGCATGCCGCCGGGCACCGCGAGCCACGGGTCCGACGACTCGGCCTCGGCATCGAGCGACACCGCCTCGAGCGGGGCCAGCACGTCGACCTCGACCTCGACGACGAGCGACGCGCCGCCTCCCGTCAGCGGAGGCGGGACCAGCGGGAAAACCCCCTACGACAAGGACTCGGTCGAAATCGAATTGAAGCGCGCGTCGCGTCAGGTCAAGGCCAACTGCGGTTCGGCGACCAACGACAACGGCACCGCCCCGGGGCCCTGGGGCAAGACGACGGCGGGCGTCACGCTCGGTCGGAACGGCCACGTCAGGGACGTGACGGTCCCCGCCCCGTTCGACGGGACGCCCGGCGGCGTGTGCGCGATCAACGCGTTCAAGAAGATCCAGTTCCCGCCCTACGCGTCATCGTCCGACGTCGTCGTCGAATGGGACATCGAGCTCGCGAAGCCCAAGCACTGATGCACGAGGCTCCGAGTACAGGGCTCCAATGGCGTACGACTACGACCTCGTCGTCCTCGGCGTCGGCCCCGCCGGCGAGAAGGGCGCCGCGCAGGCCGCATACTACGGCAAGCGCGTCGCGTGCGTCGAAGCCGCGCGCGACCCCGGCGGCGCCGCCGTGCACACGGGAACCCTGCCGAGCAAGACGCTCCGGGAGACGGCCCTCTTCCTCTCGGGCTTCCGACAGCGCGAGCTCTACGGGTTGAGCGTCGAGCTGAACGCGGCCACCGCCGTGCCCAAGCTCTTGTCGCGCAAGAACGCGGTGGTCGAGCTCGAGGTCGCGCGCATCAAGTGGAACCTCGAGCGCCACGGGGTCCGCATCTTGCGGGGGTCGGCCCATTTCGTCGACCTCCACACCATCGAGCTCCGGAGCGGCGAAGGGGCGACGCGCGAAGGCACGACCCGACGGATCACCAGCGAGACGTTCCTCGTCGCGACCGGATCGCGACCTCACCACCCGCCGGACATTCCGTTCGACGACGAAGACGTCGACGACTCCGACACGATTCTGCAGATCGATCGCCTGCCGCGCACGATGGTCGTCGTCGGCGGCGGCGTCATCGGCTGCGAGTACGCCGCGATGTTCGCGGCGATGCGCGTCGGCGTCACGCTCGTCGAAGGGCGGCCTCGGCTGCTCCAGTTCCTCGACGAAGAGATCGCCGAGCGCCTCCGCGGCGCCATGCATGCGCTCGGAGTGACGTTCCTGCTCGGTCGCACGACGAAGAGCATCCGCCGCGTCGAGGGCCGCGGGATCGTGACGACGCTCGACGATGGAGCCGAGATCGACGCCGAGAAGATCCTCGCCTCGAGCGGTCGCTCCGGGGCGACCGCGGGGCTCGGTCTCGAAGCCCTGGGCATCGAGGTCGACAAGCGAGGGACCGTCAAGGTCGATGGCGACTTCCGCACGACGGCGCCGAACATCTACGCGGCGGGCGACGTCATCGGCTTCCCTGCCCTCGCCTCGACGTCGATGGAGCAGGCGCGCGTCGCGGTGTGTCACGCCTTCGGCTTCACGTACAAGCAGCACGTGGCGCGCCTCTATCCATTCGGCATCTACACGATCCCCGAAGTCGGCTCGATCGGCCTGTCCGAAGAAGCCGCGAAAGAGGCCGGGCATGACGTCGTAGTCGGTCGCGCGTTCTATCGAGACAACGCGCGCGGCAAGATCGTCGGCGACAGGGACGGCGTCATCAAGCTGGTGGTCGACAGGGGGACCCGGAAGGTCCTCGGTTGTCACTGCATCGGCGAGCGCGCCACCGAGCTCGTGCACATCGGCCAGGCGGTCATGCTCCTCGAAGGTACCGTCGACGCCTTCATCGACATGGTCTTCAACTACCCGACCCTCTCCGAGATGTTCAAATACGCCGCCTACGACGCCCTGGGCGCCCTGGCGCGCCCCTAGGCGGGGACGTCGGCGGGTGGGAGGCGTTCGGGCTCGTCCCAGTCGGGGCGGGCAAGGTATTTCGCGAGGCCGATCGCGAACCCCGCGCCGTGCGACGCGTGGAGTACCGGAAAGATGACCCACACGACCGGGATCGCGGCGAGGCCCTCCGTGTGGCCCACCCGCACCGCTTCGGCGCCCGTGGCGAGCGCGTACCCGACGAGCGACAGGCCGCCGAGTTGCCAGGGCGCCGCAATCAGCACCAGCGCCTCGCCGGCGAGACCCAGGAACGCGAGCGTCGGCTTGATCGACGAGAGGTTCCGGTGCTTGAGGAGCGTTCTCGCTCGCCCCTTGCCATACTTGAAATACTGGCGAGCCAGCGCCTGGATCGACTCGCGCGGGTAGTAGTGAGAGACGATGTCCCGGCTCATGTAGACGCGGCCACCCGAGTCGAGGATGCGCTGGTTCAACTCGGCGTCTTCGTTGGTGATGGCCTTCGGATCGAAGAGCCCGACGCGCTCGAACACGCGGCGGTCGAACGCCCCCGGACACACGGACTCGACGAACCCTTCGGCGTCGCCCTGGCTATACTTCGACCCGCCGATTCCGAGCGGACTGCGAAGCGCGGCAGCAACGCACCGCTGAAAGAATGTCTTCGCCTTCGGCCGGGCGGCGCCGCCAACGTGGTCGGCGCCCGTGCGCTCGAGGGCCGCCACGCACTTCTCGATGAAATCGGGGGCGTAGTCGGCGTGCACATCCATGCGGACGATGACGTCTCCCCGCGCCCGGCGGATGCACTCGTTCAGGCCGGCCGACTGGATGCGCGCCGGGTTGTCGATGAGGCGGATGCGCGAGTCGCCGGCCGCGAGCCGCCCGAGGATCTCGCGCGTGGCGTCGAGGCTCATTCCATCGGCAACGAGGATCTCGACGCGGTCGCGAGGCCAAACCTGCGCCTGAACGGACCGAATGCAAGCTTCGATGTACGCTTCTTCGTCGAGACACGGGATGACCACGGTCACGAGAGCGGGGACGAGGGCGGCGGCTTCGGCGGTCATTGCGGGAGCCGACCAGTATATGAGCCCACCGCGCGTTTGGGCAGAGGCGCCGTCTTCCTCGGCGCACGACCGCGCACGACCGCGCATGGTCGCCTCGCCTCGCCTCGCCTCGCGCCTCACGTAGCTCGCGCCTCACGTAGCCGCGACGGCGGCCTCGCGGGCCACGGTCTCGGCGTCGCCGGCGGCGAGCTTGCTGTTTCCGAGCACCGCGCGCACCACGTCGCCCCTTTGCATGCTCTTACCGCCGCGCTCACGCTCCCGCTCGAGGTAGCTCGTGAGGCACCGCGGGTGCGTGTAGGCCGCCCCTTTGGTCGGCCCCATCGGCGACTCGAAGACCCGCTCGAAGGCGAGGCGAAGGTCGCCCTTCTTGAGGGTCTGGTCGCACACCCGGCACTTCGCCCGGCCGTTGGGGGCTCGCTCGGCGTAAGGGAACTCGGGGCGGACGTGGCTCTCGACGAGCGCCTCGAGCGCGGCGCGATCCGCCACCTCACCCTCGTAAGATGTAAGTGTCGCACGGAGCTCGTTGGCGAGCTTTGTCGCCGCGCAGGCGAGGTGCCAGTAACGAAACGACATTCCGCCGTCTTCGGAATAGGCGTTCTGAAACTCTTCGCCAAAACGGAGCTCTCCCTTTGCGATCTTTGCGATGGTCTGTTTGCAGCCGCGGCAGCTCGCCCTGCCTGTGGGCGCGGGTTCGATCTTGTGCGCCATCTGGTGCGTGCTCCATGCCGGTTGTGCTTCTCTTCGAGGTTCCTACGGTCGTCACGAAACGTGTCACGAAACGCTGGCGACAACTTGCTATGCTGATCTGGACCCATGTGCCGGCTGCTCGGCATCGCCGCAAGCGAGCCTACCGAGTTCAAGATCGTCCTTCGCGAGGCGCCCCGTTCGCTGGCGGCCCTCTCCCGCGAGCACCGCGACGGGTGGGGCATCGCGGTGTTCGACGCCACGTCGGGTAGCTGGCAAGTCGACAAGGGCGTCGTCTGCGCCGGCGAAGACGAGCGATTCCACCGCCTCGCGATCGGCACCCGGGGCCAGCTCCTCATCTCGCACATCCGGCAGAAGACGATCGGCGACACCGCGCTGGTCAACACTCACCCGTTCGAGCGCGGTCGCTGGATCTTCGCGCACAACGGCACCGTGAAAGACGTCGCGTGGCTCCGCGAGAACACGTCGCACGCGCGTTTCGCCGAGATCCAGGGCGAGACGGACAGCGAGCTGCTCTTCGCGTGGATCCTCTCGCGGCTCGACGACGCCGCCGTGACCCACTCGCCTGCCGGCGCGGACACCGATCGAGCCGTCGGCGCCCTCGCCCGCGCAGGCCGCGAGCGCCCCGGGTTCGGCGCGTTCAACTTCCTCCTCTCCGACGGGTCGGCGACGTACGCCCACCGCTTCGGGCGGTCGATGTTCCTGCTGGAACGAACCCCCGAAGACGTCGTGGTCTCGAGCCGCACGAGCCGCGACGGAACGGTCCTCGAGACGCCGTGGTCCCCGGGCCGTAGCGCCGTGTTCGTCGCGTCCGAGCGGATCACCGACGAGCCGTGGCAGAGCATCGACGACGGGACGCTGCTTCGCGTCGAGCGGAAGCCGTCGCCGAACTGGCGTTTGATCGCGACCTAGCCGGAGCCTTCGGGGGGGCGCCGTCACGCTGGTCGCCAGGCTCGTCGTCACGGGGACCGTCACGTTCATGGTCACATCTCCGCGATCTCTTCGAGCGACTTCCCTTCGGCAGCGACCCCGAGCACTGCCGCGACGGCGGCCGCCGCGATGAAGAGCGCACCCCCGAAGACGTACGGCAGCGCTACCCGCGACCGGCTGCCGCTCTCGATGAGCGCGCCCAGCAAGGCTGGGCGCTGCGAGGCCCCCGATCGTGGTTCCGATCGAGTAAAAGAGCAACGTCCGACAATGCCAACCAGCTTGTACGGGGCCACGCCCGACACAACTGAACAGCCGTGCCGCTCGCCTTGACGGCCCCCGACCGACGCGGTCAACGACGCGTCAGTCGGGGTGCGATCGCACCCACTCGCACGCGCGAGCGTCACCCAGGGTGCAGGCGCGCGCCATCGCCTCGAGGCTCTTCGTCTCGTCGCGATCGACGCCATCGCGGCCGTCTTCATACATGACGCCGACGAAAGCGCACGCTCGCGCCTCGTGCCCGGCGTCGCACCGCTGACGCCAGTGGGCGAACGCGGGGCCGGGCGCGCGGGGAGCCCCCGCGTCCTCGGCGGCGAGGAGATCGACGTGCAGGCAGCCGTATACGTCGCCCGCGGAGCACGCCTCGCGATACAGCACGCGCGCGCCGATGCGGTCGCGCGCCACGCCTTCGCCGTGCTCGGTCATGTAGCCGAGGTTCGCGCAGCCGAGCGCCTCGCCGAGCCGGCACGCCTTGAGGAAGTCGCCCGACGCGCCCTCGACGTCGCGACCGACCCCGTCGCCGTACGCGAGCGCGTCGCCGATGTTGTTGCACGCGCGCGAATCGCCCAGGTCGCAGCCTCGCGCGAAGGCCCTCGACGACTTCGCGCGGTCGCGCGGGAACGAGTCGCGCCCGTAGTAGAAGAGGATGCCTATCTGGAAGCAGGCCTCGGCCTGACCGAGGAGGCACGTCCGCTGCCCCTCGACTCGCGCCAGCACATCCTGCGCGCTGCTGCCCAGCTCCGCCGCGTGTGCCGCCTCGCCGAGCCAGCTGGCCGTGACCGCGCACGCCATCGCGACGCCGCCGTCGCACGCATGCACCAGCATCTCGATGCCCCGCCGCGCGTCGCGCGCGACGCCGCGCCCGTCGAGCCACAGGCGCCCCGCGAACCCGCACGCACGGGGATCATCGAGCGCGCACGACTCGGCGAGCATGCGAGCGACGCAGGCGACCTCGCGATCGTCGGTCGCCTCGCTCCACGCCGTCAACGCCCGCTCGGTGCAGTCGGCCGCCGCCGCGCCCGAGCACGGCGCGTCGCCTGCGCTGGAGCAGACGAAGAGCGAGGCGCCCGCCGGGCCGGCGTCTCGACCGCCGCCTGCCCCGGCCGCGCGCGCACAGCCTCCGAGGGGGCAGGTCGTGGTCGCTGAGCCCGACGGAGTGACCACGACGGCCGCCGGGGCGCACGCGCTCGCCCCAATGGATACGCCGATGCCGAAGACCGACAGCATGGCCCGAACGGCGATCGCAGGAAGACTTCGCATCATGCGCATCGCGTCAGAAGGATGCCATCGTCGAAGGGCGTGCGCACTCACGGGGGCCCAGAGTATAGATGGCGCCCATGACGACGGAATCCGTGGCCCTGCTCGGCTACGGGCGCTTCGGACGGGCGCTCGGGCAGCTCCTCGCGGAGGCCGGGATCGCGCACCGCGCCTACGACGAGCGCGCCGATGTCCCGGCGGAGTATCGCGCGGGGTCGGTCCGCGAGCTGACGGAGGGCGCGACGCTCGTGATCGTCGCGGTCCCGGTACCTTACATGCGCGCGGGCCTGCTCGAGCTCCGGCCGCACCTCGCGCCGGCGCAGGTCGTCCTCGACGTCGGGAGCGTGAAGGTCCTCCCCGAGGCCGCCTTCGTCGAGGTGCTCGGCGATTCGTTCCCGTGGTGCGGGACCCACCCGCTCTTCGGACCGCTCAGCCTCGCGCTCGCCGAGCGGCCGCTGCGCGTCGTCCTCTGCCCGGCAAGAGCGCACCCCGGAGCGGCGGCCATGGCGCGCGCGCTCTACGAGCGCATCGGCTGCGAGGTCATCGTCCAGACCGCAGAGAGCCACGATCGCGTGATGGCGCACACGCACGCGCTGACCTTCTTCGTCGCCAAGGGCATGATCGACGCCGGGGTCGCGACCGACGTGCCGTTCGCTCCGGCGAGCTTCCAGGCCATCGCGCGCACCATAGAGACGGTCCGCGCCGACGGCGGGCACCTCTTCTCGGCGATCGCGCGCGACAACCCGTTCGCGTCCGAGGCGCGCAAGGAGCTCGTGCGCGCGCTGGCGACGATCGACGGGGCCCTCGACGCCGAATCGGCCGGGGTCGGCGACGATCGCGATCCAGGCGTCGAATCCACCGCCTTCGCGATCCCGAGTCTCGGGCAACGCTCGCCCGAGCTCAAACAGGCGCGCGATCACATCGACGCGATCGACACCAAGATCGTTCGGCTGCTCGGCCAGCGCATGCAGCTCGCGCGTCGCGCGGCCCAGGCGAAGGCCGCTCTCGGCGCGCCGGTCCTCGACGGAAACCGCGAGGCCGAGCTCTTGACAACCCGCAAGGACTGGGCGACCGCGGCGAGGATCGATCCGGACGCGGTGGCCGACGTCTTCCGGGCGATCCTCACGATGTCGCGCCGCGGGCAGCACTAGTCTAGGCAGCGCTAGGCAGCGCTAGGCAGCGCTAGGCAGTCGGAGGACCGCTCAAGCGCGAAGACTCAAAGTATTTTGTGGCAGAGCCGAGCAGAACCGCTGCTTTTGTGCCTTTGCGCCTTTGCGGCTTCTCGCCCGAGTGTTCGAAACGAGGCCGCAACGCGAAGTCGGCTAAGTTACGCCCACCTTGAGCATCCGCGTCGCGCTTCACCATACGACTCGCTACCTCTACGACCGGCCGGTCACACCTTCGCCGCACGTCGTCCGGCTGCGACCAGCGCCGCACTGCCGCACGCCGATCATCGCGTACTCGCTGAAGGTCACGCCGAAGGACCATTTCCTCAACTGGCAGCAAGATCCGTTCGGGAACTACGAGGCGCGGCTCGTCTTTCAGAAGGAGGCGACCGAGCTCGCGTTCGAGGTGGATCTCGTCGCCGACATGACGGTGATCAACCCCTTCGATTTCTTCCTCGAAGAAGACGCCGAACACTATCCGTTCGCCTACTCGGCGGCCCTCAGGCGCGACCTCGAGCCGTACCTGCGCGCGCCCGCGTTCGGCCCCAAGTTCGCGAAGTTCGTTGAAGGCGCGCGCGCCCTGGCGGGCAAGGGGCGTCGCTGCGTCGACGTGCTCGTCGATCTGAACCAGCACGTAATGAAGTCGCTCCGGTACGACATCCGCATGGAACCCGGCGTCTTCCTCCCGGAGGAGACGCTCGTTCGGGGCCATGGGTCGTGCCGCGATTTCGCGTGGCTGCTCGTCCAGACCCTGCGGCAACTCGGTCTTGCTGGGCGCTTCGTGTCGGGTTACTCGATCCAGCTCAAGGCCGACGAGAAGCCCCTGCGCGGCCCTTCCGGGGTCGAGCGCGACGCGACCGATCTCCACGCCTGGGCCGAGGTGTTCTTGCCGGGCGCCGGCTGGGTCGGCCTCGACGCGACCAGCGGGCTCATGGCTGGCGAGGGGCACATCCCGCTCGCGTGCACGCCGGATCCCGAAACGGCGGCGGCCATCACGGGGAGCTTTTCCTGGACCAAGCTGAAGGAAGACGACAAGGTCGAAGAGAAGTTCGGCTTCTCGATGTCCGTCCAGCGGATGTACGAGTCGCCCCGCGTGACGGCCCCGTACACGGAGGAGGCGTGGAGCGAGATCCTCGCCCTCGGCCGCACCGTCGACGCCTCGCTCGTCGCGGGCGACGTTCGGCTCACGATGGGCGGCGAGCCCACGTTCATCGCCGACAGCGATCGTGAGGCGCCCGAGTGGAGCGTCGACGCGATGGGCCCGACCAAGCGCCGGTTCGCCACCGACCTGATGCGCCGCCTCTACGGGCGCTTCGCTCCGCACGGCCTGCTGCACGAGGGCCAGGGCAAGTGGTATCCCGGCGAGCCCCTGCCGCGATGGGCGCTGTCGTGCTTCTTCCGGAAAGATGGCCTGCCCATGTGGCACAACGCCGACCTCTTCGCGAAGGCCGGCCCGGGCCCCGACACCGCCGAAGACGCGGCCGCCTTCGTGGCGGCCCTTGCGCGCGAGCTGGGCGTCGAGCCGCAGCTCGCGTTTCCTGCCTACGAAAACGCCTGGCACTACCTCTTGCAAGAGCGAAAGCTCCCGATCAACGTCGACCCTCACGACTCGAAGCTCGAGGATCCCGTCGAGCGCGCGCGCCTGGCGAGGGTGTTCGAGCAGGGGCTCGCCAGCATCGTCGGCTACGCCCTCCCGCTACGGCGGGCCTGGGTCGACGGGCAGCGCGGGTGGCAGAGCGGCCGGTGGCTCGTGCGCCCCGAGCGGCTCTACCTGTTGCCGGGCGACTCGCCCATGGGGTATCGACTTCCGCTCGATTCGTTGCCGTGGGCCGTACCCGGCGACAAAGACGTCCTTTACCCGCCGGACCCGTTCGCGCCCCACGACGCTCTACCCGCGCCCCGCGACGGCACGCGCGAGAGAGCGGCGCCGCGGATGCGACCGCCCGGTCCCAGTGATGCGCTCGACGCCGAGCCTTCCGCGCCCAAGCCTCTCGAATCCGCCCCAGGCATCGTTCGAAGCGCGCTCTGCGTCGAGGCGCGCGACGGCGTCATTCACGTGTTCCTCCCGCCGACCGAGACTGCCGAAGACTTCCTCGAGCTCACGGCGAGCGTCGAAGCCACCGCCGAGCAGCTCCACAAGCGCGTTCGCCTCGAAGGCTACATGCCGCCGAACGACCCGCGTCTCGTACGACTGCAGGTCACGCCCGACCCCGGGGTCATCGAGGTCAACATCCACCCGGCGGGCAGCTGGGACGAGCTGGTCTGGAACACGACGGTCCTCTACCAGGAGGCGAAGAACACCGAGCTTCGAGCCGACAAGTTCATGCTCGACGGCCGCCACACGGGGACCGGCGGCGGCAACCACATCGTCCTGGGCGGCGCGACGGCCAACGACAGCCCCATGCTCCGCCGGCCGGATCTCCTGCGAAGCCTCGTCGGCTACTGGCTGAACCACCCGTCGCTCTCGTACCTCTTCTCGGGCATGTTCGTCGGGCCGACGAGCCAGTCGCCGCGGGTCGACGAGGCGCGCGACGACAGCATCTACGAGCTCGACATCGCGTTCCGGCAGCTCGAAGCGAACTCGGCGAACTCGAGAGGCGGCGGCCCGACGCCCCCCTGGCTCGTCGACCGGATGTTCCGCAACCTGCTCATCGACGTCACGGGCAACACCCACCGCGCCGAGTTCTGCATCGACAAGCTCTACAGCCCCGACAGCGCCACCGGCCGCCTCGGCCTCGTCGAGCTTCGCTCGTTCGAGATGCCGCCGCACGAGCGAATGAGCCTGACCCAGCAGCTCCTCGTGCGCGCCCTCGTCGCCCGCTTCTGGCAGACGCCGTACCGCGAGAAGGAGGTCCGCTGGGGCACCGAGCTCCACGATCGCTTCCTCTTGCCGGCGTTCGTGCGAACGGACTTCGAAGACGTGCTCGACGACCTCAAAGAGTCGGGATTCCGGTTCGACCCGCGCTGGTTCGATCCGCACCACGAGTTCCGCTTTCCGCTGCTCGGATCGATCGAAGCGCGAGGCGGCGTGGTGCTCGAGCTCCGTCAGGCGATCGAGCCGTGGCACGTCCTCGGCGAAGAGACGACCCTCGCGGGCACCGCGCGATACGTCGACTCGTCGGTCGAGCGCGTGGAAGTGAAGGTCAAGGGCATGGTCGACGGCCGGCACGTGATCGCGTGCAACGGCCGCTTCGTCCCCCTGCGCCCCACGGGCACCCGGGGAGAACGAGTCGCCGGCGTGCGATACCGTGCGTGGCGCCCGCCGTCGGCGCTCCATCCCTCGATAGGCATCCACACGCCGCTCGTCTTCGACGTCATCGACTCGTGGAACGAGCGCGCGATCGCCGGCTGCACCTACCACGCCGCCCACCCGGGCGGCCGCGCGGTCGACACCTTCCCCCAGAACAGCTTCGAAGCCGAGAGCCGGCGTACGGCGCGATTCTATTCGTTCGGGCACACGCCGGGCCGACATCCCATCCCTCCTTCCGCGTACAATCCCGAGTTCCCGTTCACCCTCGACTTGAGGCGTTGACCGATCGGAGCTCCCGTTTCCTAGTGCCTCGCACCCCGACCGACGACTCGCTGGGATGGCCATGGCGCTATCCGGAGCCCGACGCTCGCCAAGCCCGCGACGCGGCCCGCGCTCCGACCCCCTACGACGAGACCTTCGACGCCTCGGGTCGGCTTCGGGCCGATTGGGAGCCTCTGGTCACGCAGCTCCGGACCCTGGGCCTCGACGAGCTCCGCCGCCGCTGGGACGAGGCGCGGCGCCTCCTCTACGAGCACGGCGTCAGCTACGACGCTGGCGGCGGCGAGAGCCTGGCGCGCACCTGGAATCTCTCGCCGATCCCCGTGGTCTTCGGGCCGCCGACCTGGGAGCCGCTCGCGGCCGGCCTCGCGCAGCGCGCGCGCCTGCTCGATCGCCTCCTCGCGGACCTCTACGGGCCGCAGCGCCTCATCGCCGAGGGGCTCTTGCCAGCGGAGCTCGTCTATGGCCACCCGGGCTTTCTCCGGCCGTGCGCGGGCATCGTGCCCCCCCTCGGGCAGTTTCTGCCGCTCTACGCGGCCGACGTCATCCGCGGCCCGGACGGACGCTTCGCCGTGCTCACCGACCGACCGCAGGCCCCGTCGGGCGTGGGCTACGCGCTCGAGAACCGCATCGTGCTGTCGCGCTCCTTGCCCGAGGCGTTCCGCGACTGCGGGGTGCAGCGGCTGGCGGGGTTCTTTCGCACGACACGCGATCTCCTGCGGCAGCTCGCGCCGCGCGGCCGCGACAACCCGCTCATCGTGCTCCTCACGCCGGGCCCGTACAGCGCGACGTACTTCGAACAGGCCTTCCTGGCGCAGTACCTCGCGCTCACGCTCGTCCGCGGAGAAGACCTCGTCGTCCGCGACGCGCGCGTGTACTTGAAGACGCTCGCCGGCCTGAAGAAGGTCGACGTCATCCTGCGGCGCGTGAACGACGACTTCTGCGATCCCCTCGAGCTCCGCCCTGACTCGTTCCTCGGCGTCGCCGGCCTGGTCGAGTCGGTGCGCGCCGGCGAAGTCGCGGTCGTCAATCCGCTCGGGAGCGGCGTCCTGCAGACCGGCGCGATGAGCCCGTTCTTGCCGGCGATCTGCAGGCGCCTCCTCGGCGAGGACCTCACGCTCCCGACGGTCCCCACCTACTGGTGCGGTGACCCCCGATCGCGCTCGTACGTCGAGTCGGCGCTCGGCGAGCTCGTGATCAAGCCGGCCTTTCCTTCGGGGCCCGTGGAGCCCGTCTTCGGCCGGGAGCTCTCGCACGACGCCCTCGCGGATCTCCGCGATCGGATTCGAAAGGAGCCCTCGCGCTACGTCGCCCAGGAGCATATCGACGTGTCGGTCGTCCCTTCCCTGGCGGGCCTGGCGGGCGACGAGCTCGCCGCCCGGCCGGTGTGGATGCGGACGTACGCCGTCGTGGCCCACGACGGCTACCAGGTCATGCCCGGCGCCCTCTCGCGCGTCGGCGGCCCGGGCGCGCGGGGCGAGAGCAAGGACACGTGGGTGCTCGCGAGCGGGCCGGTGCAGCCTCTCAGCTTGCTGCCGCCGCCCAGTACGCCCGTCGAGCTCTCGCACGACGAGAGCGACCTGCCGAGCCGGATCGCCGACAGCCTCTTCTGGCTCGGTCGCTACGTCGAGCGCGCCGAGGGGACCGCGCGACTCGTCCGCACCATCGCCGTCCGGCTCTCGGATCAGAACGGCCTCAGCGATCCCGATCTCGCCACGGACCTCGATCCCCTCCTCTCCATGCTCGAGGCGCAGACCTACGTCCGCCGCAGGCTCGATTTCGCGCGCGACGTGCCCGGCTCGAGTTCCGAATGGCCGCGGGCGGCCCAGCGCGGGCTGTTCGGCGCGGTCTTCGACACGGCGCCTACGGGGACGCTCCGGGCGACCCTCGCCGAGACCCACCGGATCGCGCGCACCCTGCGAGACTGGCTCTCGCTCGACGCATGGCGAGCGGTCGCGCACCTCGATCAAGACCTGCGCCGCCCCATCGCGCCGTCCGATCCGAGCGCCCTTCGCGCTCTCGTGGATCTGCTGAACCGGACCGTCACTCTGCTCGCCGCCCTCGAGGGCCTGATCGCCGAGAGCATGACGCACGATCAAGCGTGGCGATTCCTCGACATCGGGCGGCGCCTCGAGCGCGCGTCCCACGTCGTCGGCCTCTTGCGGAGCTCGCTCGCGTCGGCGTCGCCCCGTGAGGGGCCCGTGCTCGAAGCGCTCCTCGACATTGCCGCCAGCGCGACCACCTACCGCCGCCGCTACCTCGCGACGCTGCAGGTCTGTCCCGTGGTCGATCTGCTCTTGTGCGACGAGACCAACCCGCGCTCGGCCCTCTTCCAGCTCGAGGCCTTGTCGGCCCACATGACCCACTTGCCCCGGAGCCCGAACACGCCGCGCACGCCCCAGCAGAAGCTGGTGCTGTCGGTTCTGACCGAGCTGCGCCTCGCCGACGTCGCCGATCTGTGCAGCGTCCACGCCGACGCGCAGGGGACCGTCCACGCCGAACGCAAACGCCGGCCCCTGGTCGCGCTGCTCGATCGCGTCGGCGCGCAGCTCCCCGCCCTGTCGAACTCGCTCTCGGCGGCCTACTTCAACCACGCGGTGTTCACGACATGAAGCTACGCGTCGTCCACAAAACCACGTACCACTATGCCGAAGCGGTGCCGTCGTCGCACCACGAGGCGCACCTCGCCCCGCGCGACGGACGCGGCCAGACCTGCCTCGCGCATGCCGTCCGGATCTCGCCCAGACCGAACACGACGCGCGAACGCCGCGACTACTTCGATAACCGCACCCTCTATTTCGGGATCCACGAGTCGCACCGGTCGCTCGAGGTCGTCGCCGAGAGCGACATCCTGGTGCACGATCGCGAGCACTCGATGCTCCTCGACAAGACCTCGTGGGAAACGGCGCGCGACGTCGTCACGCTCGGTCGCCAGCCGGAGTCGCTCGCGGCGTACGAGTTCGTGTTCGGCTCGCCCTACGTGAGCGCCGACCACGCCGAGCTTCTCGAGTTCGCGCGGCCCTCGTTCTCTGCGGGCCGGCCGCTCCTCGACGCCGTCGCCGACCTCACCGAACGCATCTTCGGAGGGCTCACTTACGACCCCGACGCCACCGAAACGTCGACGCCGCTGACGGACGTCATCCAGGAGCGCCGCGGCGTTTGCCAGGACTTCGCGCATTTCCAGATCGGCTGCCTTCGTTCGATGGGGCTGCCCGCGCGCTACGTGAGCGGCTACCTCTCGACCCTGCCGCCGCCCGGCAAGACGAGGCTCGTCGGCTGCGACGCCTCCCACGCGTGGATCTCCACGTACCTGCCGAGCGTGGGCTGGGTCGACTTCGATCCGGTGAACAACATGGTGCCGGGCGAGCGGCACGTCACGGTCGCCTACGGGCGCGACTACGGCGACGTCACGCCCGTCCGCGGCGTCATCGTCGGCGGCGGGCGCCATGGCGTCCGCGTCTCGGTCGACGTGGCTCCCATCGCGATGGATTGAACTCAGCGCGAGACGAGCCGCTCCATGCGCTGCACCGCACGCTCCAGGGACGCCATCTCGGGCCCGAACGAGAAACGCACGTAGTTCTTGAAGCGCGAGGCGCGCCCCGGCCGGCGCTTGCCCGGGTTCACGTCGAAGAACTCGCCGGGCACCACGATGACCTTCTCTTCGAGCGCGGCGCGGAAGAAGCCCATGCCGTCGTTCAGCGGGGCGGGAAGCTGGTCGACGTTCCCCCAGACGTAAAAGGTGCCGTCGGGCGCGCGGTCGATGCGGACCCCCAGGCGTTCGAGGTGCGAGAGCATGTAGTCGCGCTTGATGCGAAAGGCCATCTGGATCGCCCTGGTCTCGGCGACGACATGGTCCTCGGCGAGGAGCGGGATCGCGGCGCGCTGGAGCGGGTTGCTACCGCCCCCGTCGAGGAACGAGCCGGCGCTGGCGAACGCTTCGATGACGCTCTTCGGGCCGATGCTCCAGGTGACGCGCCACCCCGGGTAACGCCAGTTCTTCGTCAGGCCGTCGAAGAGGACGATCGGATCCTTGTCGACGTCTTCGACGTATCGCGCCGCGCTCTCCACCGGGAGGCGCCCGGGAGGTGACCGGTAGATGTAGTGTGAATAGAACTCGTCCATCAGCAGCGTGCAGTCGAGATCGCGCGCCGTGTCCACCCAGCGTTCGAGCTCTTCGCCCTCGACGTGCTTGCCCGTGGGGTTGCACGGGTTGCTGAGGAGCACGGCCCCGAAGCCGCGCCCGGTGATCTCGCGGCGAAGGTCCTGCGCGCTGAACGCGTATCCGCGCTCGCCCTCGAGCAGAATGGGGATCGCCGTGAACGCCTTGAAGATGTCGAGGAGCTCTTCGTAGGCCGTGTAGTCCGGCAAGAAATGCCCGAGGTTCACGTGCCCCAGGCTCGCGGCCGCACGCGTGAGCGACGCGCGCCCCCCGCCCGAGATGCAGACGTTCTCCGCCGAGTACTGCGACTTCATTCCGCGCCGGTAGAGCGTGTTGTAGAGCGACGCCACCGCCTCGCGGAGCTCGCCCACGCCCACCACGGGCGCGTACTCCTGATCGTCGACGCCGATCTCCACGCGCCTCACGCGCGGCGGCGCACCGGGCAGGTCGTGCGTCTCGGGCTGGCCCTGGCCCAGGTTCGACCAGCTCGGATCCGTCGCGCTGAAGCCGAGCTTCTGGGCTTCGTTCGTGACGTAGATGACCCCGGTGCGGGGCACGGTGCGGAAGGTGGCGTGCTCGTTGGACATCGCACCTTGACCTTAGCAAGGCTACCGTCGACCCGTGACTTCTGCTGCTCCGGGCTCGAGGAAAGTCGACGCTGTGATCGTGGGGGGCGGCATCGTGGGGCTGGCGACGGCGCTCGCGCTCCTCGACGCGCGCCCGGGAACGACGGCCGTCGTCCTCGAAAAAGAGGCCGAGGTCGCCGCGCACCAGACGGGCCGCAACAGCGGCGTGATCCACGCGGGCCTCTACTACAGGCCCGGCTCGATGAAGGCTCGGGCGTGCGCGCGGGGTCGGATGCTCCTCGAACGCTTCTGCGAAGCGCACGGAGTGCCCTTCGAGCGGTGCGGCAAGCTCGTCGTGGCCACGAACGCCGCGGAAGTTCCCCGCCTCGACGAGCTCGAACGTCGGGGGCGAGCGAACGGCCTCACGGGCATGAAGCGGCTCGAGCCCGGCGAGCTCCGGGAGTACGAGCCGAACGCGGCGGGCGTCGCGGCCCTGCACGTCGCCGAGACCGGCATCGTCGACTACCGGGAGGTCGCCCGCGCCTACAGGCGCGAGCTCGAAGCGCGCGGCGTCGCCGTCGTCACCGGAGCGCGGGCGACGGCCATCGCGCGGCGCACCGGAGACGTCGTGGTCGAATCGACCGCGGGCGCCGTCGAAGCGCGCGTCCTCGTCGGGTGCGCTGGCCTCGCCAGCGATCGCGTCGCGCGCATGGCGGGCCTCGACGTCGATGTCGCCATCGTCCCCTTTCGCGGCGAGTACTGGATGCTCGCGCCCGAGCGCGCGCATCTCGTCAAGAACCTCGTCTATCCGGTCCCCGATCCGGCGTTCCCCTTCCTCGGCGTGCATTTCACGAGGCGCATCGGCGAGGCGCGCTCCGTCGAGGCCGGCCCCAACGCGGTGCTCGCGCTGAAGCGCGAGGGGTACACGCGAACGAGCTTCGACGCGCGCGACGCGTGGGACGTGGCGACCTGGCCGGGGTTCTGGCGCATGGCGGGCAAGCACTGGCGGGCCGGGTTGGGGGAGCAGTGGCGGTCGGTGAGTCGGGCGGCGTTCGCGCGGGCGTGCGCGGCGCTTGTCCCCGCGATCACCGAGCGCGACCTCGCCCCGGGGGGGGCTGGCGTGCGGGCGCAGGCGATCGCGCGGAGCGGCGCGCTCGTCGACGACTTCGCCTTCGCCGAGGCCGAGCGTATGGTCCACGTGCTGAACGCGCCGTCGCCCGCGGCCACGGCTTCGCTCGCGATCGGCGAAGAGGTCGCCTCGCGCGCCGCCGCTTGGCTATGATTGGGGCGTGCTCGGAATCCTCGTCTTCGTCGTCGCCGGAGGTGTCATCGCCGCCACGAGCTACGCTTCGCAGCAGGCGCGCAAGCGAGCGATCGAAGAGACGTTTCGCACCCTCGGGGCCGAGCCTCGGCGGGTGATCGAAGCCGCGTCCATCCAGGGCGTCGGCCTCTGGGCCATCGAAGGGCGCCTTCATGGACAGACGGTTCGCTACGGCCTCCGCGCGGGAGGCAAGAACACTCCGAAGCGAACCGTCTGCGTGGCGTCGGTGCCCGCAGCGACCGCGCTCGAGATGGAGCTCCGGCCCGAGACGGCGCGCGAGCTGCGCAACCTCGAGCACGGGCGCGCCATCGACCTCGTGCTCGGCGACGACGCGTTCGACGACTCGTTCATCGTCGAAGCAGCGCCGTCCGACATGGCGCGCGCGCTGCTCGACCGGAACACGCGAACGGCGCTCCTGGCCTTTCACCCGTGTGTACTGACACTGAGCGGGACGGAGCTGCGCTTCGTGAAGACGGGCTGGCTCGACGAGCACGCCGAGATCGCCCGAGTCCTCGCGCTCTGCGCCGACGTCGCCTCGCGGCTGGGCGCCTTGCCCGCGCTGGTGCTGGAGCAGCGGCTCGCCGAGCGCCGCGAGAGCGAACCCGACGGCTACCGGGGCGCCTCGCCCGGCGCGATGCGCGCGCTCGAGCGATCCCCGCGGGACGCGAGCGAGCTCGCCGCGCTGCACCAAGCACGGTCGCGACGGCAGCGGTTCACGTGGATGATGAACCTCGGGGTCGTCGCCATCGCGGTCGCTCTGGGCATCGCGATCGCGACGATGCACGGCCGGTAGCCGGCGCGTACGCGAGGGTCCCACGTCACGTCGTTCGAGGCGTCGTACGACGCCATCCGTCTCGCGCGCGATTCGCTCGGTACCAACCCATCTCACGGCTCTGCGCCCTCTGCGCCTCTGCGGCCCGTCTCTCTCTCGGATCGAGCGGCATTTGGGCCCGAGAGCGGCCAATGCTTCTCGCGCGCACATCGTGTACGGTAGGCGACGGGCCCGATGCGCGCACCGTCCGCGACAATCGCCTTGATTTTCGTGACCGCGGGGTTGCTCGTCCCATCGGTCTCGCGCGTGGTCGCGGCGCAGACCCCGGGGCGAAACCCGGCCGCGGCTCAGGTGCTGTACGACGACGCGCGGCAACTCGTTCAGGCCGGCAAATACGCCGAGGCGTGCCCGAAGTTCAAGGCGAGCTACGAGCTCGACCCCGGCGGGGGCACCTTGCTCAACCTCGCCGACTGCTACGAGAAGGCCGGCGAGACCGCGCTCGCCTGGACGACGTTCAAGGAGGCGCTGGTCGTCGCGCAGCGCGACAACCGCAGCGACCGCGTGGCATTCGCCAACCAGCATATCGGGCTGCTCGAGAGCCGGCTCGCGCGCCTGACCGTCCAGGTCGCCCGCGCCGCGCGGGTGCCCGGCCTCTCCATCGCGGTCGACGGAGCGCCCCTCGCCGACGTCGCGTGGGGCGTCGCGGTGCCGGTGGATCCCGGGACGCACGTCGTGCGAGCCGAAGCGCCGGGCAAGCGCCCCTTCGAGACCTCGATCGAGGTATCCTCCGCGAGCGCCGCGCGCGTCGCGGTCGACGTGCCGCCCCTCGAAGACGAGGCGGCCGATCATCCCGCCGGCGCCGTCGCCACGGCGACCGCCCCGGCCGAGACCGATACGACCGGAACCACCAGCACGCGCACCACCGTGGGGTGGGTCGTCGGAGGCGTGGGCGTCGCCTCGATCGGCGTGGCGAGCTATTTCGGGCTCCACGCGTTCTCGCGCTGGAGCGACCGCAACGCCGCTTGCGTCGGCGGCTGCACGGCAGACGCCCAGAGCGCCGGCCACGACGCCACTCAGGCCGCGACGATCTCGGATATAGGGTTCGGGGTGGGCCTCGCGGCGCTCGCCGTGGGGACCTACCTCGTCCTGTCCGGCCGCTCGGAGCATGACAGGCACTCCTCGTCGACCGACGTCCATTCGCTTCGCGTGGCGCCGAGCGTCGGTTCGCGCGGCGGCGGCGTCGTGGTCGGAGGTGCCTGGTGAGCGGCCCCGGTCGACGCCGATCGCTCGCCCTGGCGCTTCCCGCTCTGGGGCTCGGCCTGGGGATGCTCGTGGCGTGTGCCAAGCTCGTGGGCATCGTCGACACCGACGGGACGCGCAGCCAGGACGCAGGAACTTCCGACGGCAGCCCTGCCCCCGTCACGGGCGAAGGCGGCGATGACGTCGCGGTACCGCCCAGCGGCGAGGCGGGGCCCGACGGTACGTTGCCTCCGGACGCCAATCCTGGAGGCGATGCAGGTCCGGCGCCCGCCGATGGGGCCGCGGACACCGGAAACGCGAGCAGCCCCGATGCGGCCTGCAGCCCGAGCGCCACGCGGTGCGGAGCCACGGGCCGCGAGGTCTGCACGGCGGGTCAATGGGCGAGCAGTGCGTGTCCAGTCACGCAGCCCGCGTGCGCGGCGGGTCAGTGCGCGCTGCAAGGGCCACCTCTGGTGCAGGTCAGCGGGTTCACCATCGACGGCACCGAGGTCACGGTCGCCCAGTATCAGCAATTCCTGAACGCCAAGGGCTCCGACACCTCCGGGCAGCCCAGCGTCTGCGCGTGGAACAAGAGCTACGATTCCGCCGCGGCGTTGAATCCCGCAACCTGGCCGATCACGAACATCGACTGGTGCGACGCGTTCGCGTACTGCGCCTGGGCCGGCGAACACCTGTGTGGAAAGATCGGCGGCGGTCCCCTGGCGGGCGCGGACGTCCTCGTCGAGACCAAGAGCCAGTGGTTCCTCGCCTGCGGCGGCCCGGGCGGCTCGAGCCACCCGAACTCGAGCTCCAAGTGCAACTCGTCGGGGGGAACGGGCGATCTGGCCCCGGTCGGGAGCACCGCCGGATGCCAGGGGTTCTACCCGGGCATCTTCGACATGGAGGGCAACGCGGCCGAGTGGGTCGATAGCTGCGACAGCACCGACGCGGGCGCGACGGATACGTGCCACCTCCTCGGCGGCTCGTACATCGACAACCAGTCGTATTGCACCGAGTCGTTCGACTATCCCCGAAACGAGACCGCCTACCCATTCGGGTTTCGCTGCTGCGGGGGCTGAGCCCGGCTCATGGACGTCAAAGAAGGCGACGTTCTCGCAGGGAAGTATCGCGTCGAGAGAGTGCTCGGCCAGGGCGGCATGGGAATCGTCGTCGCCGCGGTTCATCTGCAGCTCCGGCAGCGTGTCGCCCTGAAGTTCTTGTTGCCCCAGGCGCTGAAGAGCCCGGAGATGCTCGCGCGCTTCGCGCATGAAGCCCGCGCCGCGGCCAGGATCCGGAGCGAGCACGTCGCGCGCGTGGTCGACGTGGGCAGCCTCGAAACGGGCGTCCCGTACATCGTCATGGAATACCTCGAGGGCGGCGACCTCGCCGACTACGTGGCGAAGCGAGGGCCGCTCCCGATCGAGCATGCCGTCGAGCTCATTCTCGAGGCGTGCGAAGGCCTGGCCGAGGCGCATTCGCTCGGCGTCGTGCATCGCGATCTCAAGCCGGCCAACCTCTTTCTCGCGCGATCTCCGGACGGCACGGAGTGCCTCAAGATCCTCGACTTCGGGATCTCGAAGATCATCTCGCCCGACGAGCCGGAGTTCCACATGACGCAAACGGGAGCCATCGTGGGCTCGCCTTACTACATGGCTCCCGAGCAGATGCGATCGTCCCGCACGATCGACGCGCGGGCCGACGTCTGGTCGCTGGGCGTCATCCTGTACGAGCTCGTCTCGGGCCGTGTCCCCTTCGACGCGACCACCCTGCCGCAGCTCTGCGGGATGGTCCTGAGCGACCCTCCCCCGGCGCTCGATCAATGGAGAGCCGACATTCCGCCCCGGTTTCAAGAGCTCGTCTCGCACTGCCTCGAGAAGGAACCCGGGATGCGCTTCCAGAGCGTGGCAGACCTCGCGCTGGCGCTCGCGGAGTTCGCGCCCGCGGGCGCTGCGCGATCGATCGAGCGCATCTTGAGGATCTCGGGCAGTTCGTTGAAGCCCGGCCACCGCGCATCGGAGCGCGGGCCGTTTCTCGAGCGGACCATGACCACGGACTGGGGCCGCACCTCCGCGCGCGGCAGCCGCTCGCGTGGCTTGTGGGGCCTCGTCGCGGGATTCGCCCTGATGGCCGGCCTGGCGTCGTGGGTCTTCCTCCGCGGACCGTCGCGCGCACCGCCCGGAGCCGATCGTCACGCGGATGGCGACGCTTTGTCCGCGCCGCCGGCGCCCGCCGGTCCCGCGCTGCCCCCACCGCAAGACACCGACGGGAGAGGCCCGGCGCTCGCGGAGCCGATCCCCAGCCTGGTGCCTCTGGCCTCGGTTTCGACGATGCAGTCCGCGACCCCCAGACACGCGGCGACGGGGCCGAGGCACGCCCCGGTTCCGGCGGCCTCCGCGCCCACGCCTGCGCCCGCGCTGACGCCGAAATCGTCGCCAAGCCCGCTCGACGGCCGGTTCTGACACGCCCCCTGCACGTGGGTTCGCTCACGAACCCGGCGGCAGGTGGCCCCTCCCCCATCGCACGGCCTCGCTGAGGCGCGGGGTCCCCTGGTCGAGAGACTCGTCGGTCAGCTGAGCCGATCCGGCTGCTTGGCTGACCGACGAGTCTCCTAGCCAAGCCGATTGACCGGCTTCGCTTGCCGATGCGTCTCCCAGCCAAGCGATTGACCCGCTTCGCTCGCCGACGCCTCTCCCAGCCAAGCCGATTGACCCCCTTCGCTCGCCGACGCCTCTCCCACCGAAGCCGATTGACCCCCTTCGCTCGCCGACGCCTCTCCCACCGAAGCCGATTGACCCCCTTCGCTCGCCGACGCCTCTCCCAGCCAAGCCGATTGACCCCCTTCGCTCGCCGACGCCTCTCCCACCGAAGCCGATTGACCCCCTTCGCTCGCCGACGCCTCTCCCAGCCAAGCCGATTGACCCCCTTCGCTCGCCGACGCCTCTCCCACCGAAGCCGGTTGGCCCGCTTCGCCGAGAGAGTGGTTCCTCGGGTGAGGCGGTCGGGCAGCTTCGGTGATCGATGGGTTCCTCGAGGGAGCCGTTCGGGTTACCGCGTCGACGGTCGCTCCGTGAATGCGCGCGTTCCCCCACACACCGTGTGCGGGATTCGCCGCTTGGCCACCCGCATCCGATCGGTCTGCAGCGCGGTGCCGATGGGCACGACGTGCGAAACCCAGCTCTCTGCGCCCTCCCTCCTCTCTTCGAAGAGCGGCGACTCTGCTCACTGGAAAGACTTGAACGCGACGTACGCGATCGCGAGCAGCGCGAACATCACCACGATAAACGTCGCGGACGGCTTCCTGACAGGAACGCGCGTGGCCGACGAAGCGACCGACGGCACGATCGGCAAGGGAGGCGCGGCGGGCGGTGCGGTCGCAGTGTCGGACGCCGATGTAGACGCAGTCTCGGGCGCGGATGCCGATACAGACGCAGTCTCTGACGCCGACGCCGACGCCGACGCCGACGCCGACGCGGTCTCGGACGCGAGCGCGGGCGTGGGCGCGGGCGGGGGCGGCGAGACGAGCGGGGATTCGGTTGCGGGGCGCGGGGGCACCGGCGTCTTCAGGGGGGTCGGCTTGGTTCCGCCGCCCGGCGACGCCGGGACCGGCGACACCCGCGGCGGCCGATCGGAGACGTGGGAGAGCACGGCTTTCGGCAGCGGAATGGTATCGACGTTCGACGGCATCCGCGGCCCGATGGGGCCGGGCGGCGGGGTCGTGTCGACGCGCGCCTCGGTCTTCGCTGCGACGCGAACGGGCGCAGCGCTCGGCGTCCGCCGGGTCTCGGCCTTCTTCGCCTCCGCGCGCACGTCGCTCTTCGGCTCGGCCTTCGCGGTCACGCGTGGGGCCTCCGGGCCCGGCGTGGACGTCGGGCTCGGCGCGGGCTTCACGGCGGGGCTCGGGGCCGGCCTCGCAGCGGGCTTCTCTTCGGCGCGGGGAGCGCCGCGGACGGTCCAGATCGGCTGCGGCGACAGGTGAAATGGCTTGCCGCCGAGCACCAGGTCGAGCGCGGGCTTCGTCTCTTTCGTGGCCTCGCCGAAGAGGGGCACCGCCGTAGACGTCTTGCCGCGACGCGACGCGACCGCGAGGGCCTCGGGGATCTCGCGGGCGGCTGCGCTCCAGCGCTCGGCCCGGGCGGCCATCGCCTTGGCCTCGGCCTCGAAGGCCTCGAGGTCGGTGCCCACGAGCCCGGTGCCATCACGCGACAGGCGAGGCAGCGCGTCGGCGAGCTCGACATCGAGCTCCGACACTTCACCTTCGGAGAGCGCCAGGAGGAGGCGGTCGAGCAGCCCGTCCATCATCAGCACGATCTCGGCGTTCGTCGTAGCGGCGCCGAGCGACGGCCCGAGCATGTCGACGAGGCTGCCCTGAACTCGAAGGGGGTCGCGCTTGCCGCCTTCTTCGAAGTAGAAGAAGTCGCCCGAGACGCGATCGACGCCGATCGTGTGGACGCGCGCCCCCTGCTCCTGGACGGCTTGCGTCAGGTTGCTCGAGATCCCGAGGAGCGGGCTGGCCTCGACCGCCTTTGCCGCCATGGGGAACCGCTTTGGCGCGATCTGTTCGGCGGGAAGCGTTGCCCGGAGAGCGCTGGCCAGGGCGGCCGTCATGCTGGCGCGAGGCACGAACGAGAGCTCGCGCTCCCACTGGTGGATCCCGCGCGGGGCGCGCCATCCGGCGGCGGGTCCGACCCATATCCCGTTTGCCGCAGTGGCCCCGCTCGCCCCGTTTGCGCGGTTCACGGCGTTGGCCGCGGCTTGCCCGCTCCGCGCGTACGGCATCGGCCCGACGTAGAGAACCCCCGCCACGGCGACGCTCGTGTCGCTCACGTCTTGGCTCGCGCTCTGTACTCGGTCGTCGGCTCGGTCGTCAGGCATGTCCGCCACGTGCAGCTTGCCCGGGGGCGACCATGGTCGTCCACCGGTTCATCCAATCCTACGGGGAGAGCCTCTCACGCATAGGTGCGCAAGAAGAAATATCCTGTCATGATCCAGGCGACGGCGAGCACCAACCGACGGACCGTCCTCGGTTCGACGCGCCGCGCGATGGCGGCCCCCGCGTAGCCGCCGGCGATCCCGCCCAGGATCATGACGCTCCCGGGTGCCCACGCTACAGCCCCGGCCGCGACGAACGTGACCACCGCGACCCCGTTGACCAGCGTCCCGAGAACGGCCTTGAGCGAGTTCATTCGGTGGATGTCGGTCATTCCCAGCAGCGAGAGGACCGCCAGCATCATGATCCCGATGCCCCCGCCGAAGTACCCGCCGTAGAGGCCGATGAACAGCTGCGCGCCAACGGCCACACCGAGTGACGCCTGCTTGCCGCCCGTGATCTTGCCCGTCACCGCCCCGCCGAACGAGAAGAGGAGAGTCGCGAAGAGCAACAGCCACGGGATGAGGAGGACGAACGTGTGGTCCGACGTGCGAAGCAAGAGAACGGAGCCGACGATCCCGCCCACCAGGCTCGCCGTACCGAGGGGAACGAGCTCGCGCTTCACGTCGCCGAGCTCTCGCCGGTAGGCCACGGCGCTGGCGACGCTGCCCGGCCAGAGCGCGATGGTGTTCGTGGCGTTCGCGGCGACCGGCGAGACGCCGGCGAAGAGGAGCGCCGGAAACGCGACGAAGCTCCCGCCGCCGGCGACCGAGTTGATGGCGCCACCGACGACGGCGGCGAAGAAGAGGAGCGCGTAGGTGGCGACCGACACGGAGCGATGAGGGGGACGCTTGCGATGAGCCTAGGGGACGCTTGCCGGGCCCGACGCGTCTTCGATCGGGCGCGAAGAGCGAGTGAACATCAAGAGCTTGTAGTCGGAGAGGGCGTACAGCCAGGGCGCGGCGTCGAGGAGGCGCTCGCCCGCGCGGAAGATGGGGCCGACGATCGCGCCCGGCAAGTCGCGCACGCTGAAGACGAGGCGGACGGGAACGAACCCCATGCGATCGGCCGCGACGAGCTCGAGCCCCGCGCGGTTCGCCGCGGCGATCCACTCTTCGAGGCCCAGGTCGAGCACGCGCCGCAGGAGAGGCGAGCGATGGATCGGCTCGAGGACGAGTACGCGCCCGCCCCGGCGGACCAGCTTCGCGACGTGGAGCATGGCCCGCTCGAGCGACGGCCGATCGCTGCACGCGACCGACAGGCACCCGAGGACGATGGCGTCGTCGAACCCCACCGCGCCCACCGATCCCAGCCCCGCGACCACGTCGCCCTGCTCGAAGCGAACGAGGCCCGAGGACACCAGCGCGGCCGACTCGTTGCGCGCGGCCTCGACCGTGGCCTGCGAGAAGTCAATCCCGAGGACGTGGCGCGCGCCGCGCTCTTCGGCGAGCCAGCGAGTGATGCGGCCGGTGCCGCAGCCGACGTCGGCGACGCGGTGACCGGTGAGGTCGCCCAGGACGCGGCCGACAATCGCGCGCTGTCGCTCGTCCCACAGGACGTTGAACGCGTTGGACGGCCAGAGCGAGCGGGCCATCCCACTGCGGGCGCCGGCGCGCGCATCCCAGTACGAGGCGACGCCGTACATCGCGTCGCGCGAGAGGCGCTCGCGGAACAGCTGAAACACGCCCGACGATCCCGTGCCGTTGGTGTGCGCCTGATTCGACTGCGTCACGCGTTGACCTCCGTGCGTGCCTCGTCGCCCGCCTCGAGGCTGGTCTCGATCGCGATTGCCGCGAGCGCCGCGTCGGCGCGGGCCGTGGCCTCGTCGCGCGCGGCGCCGTGGGCGAGCACATAGGCGGCGCGCTTCGCGCTGTCGGTCAGCGGAAGGACGCGCCCGCCGACGGGCACGAACACCTCGGCGTCGACCACCCCAGGCAGCGCCCGCGCGGCGGCGAGTCCGTTCACCGCGCGCACGGCGCCAGGAGACGCCACCAGGAACTTGGCGATCGCACCGCCATGGAGGGGCCCGACGATGCCCTGCCGTTCGAGCGCCGCGTCGCGCAGCGCCACGCCGAGGAGCCGATCGTAGAGGTCGACCCCGCTCGCGAGGAGGGTTACGTCGGCGTCGAACCCGCCGCCGAGTCGAGCCGCGGTCTCGAAGAGGAAACAACCTCGTGGCCCGAGCGCCACCTGCGAATAACAGGGCCCTCGCGTGTGCCCGAGCGCGGCCGCACCCCGACGGGCTTCTTGCACGACGCGGGCCTCGTCTTCCGGGGACAGCCCCGACGGATACACTTCGGCGACCATCACGCCGAGCGGCCTGCGGCCGGCCACCGTCAGGCGCTCGGTGACGCAATAGCCGACCAGCGTGCCGTCTTCGATCCAGCCGTTGACCGAGTACTCGCGCCCGTCGAGCCACTCTTCGACGATCGCCGAGGGCAGGCCCGCGCTCGCGGAGAACGCGCGCGCCTCTTCGAACGCGCGGGTCAGCTCGCTCTCGTTCTCGACGCGGGCGACGCCGCGCTGGCCCCACCCCCGCGCGGGCTTCACGACCAGCGGGAACCCGCGCTCGTGCGCGAACGCGAGCGCGTCGCCGTCGCGATCGCACCGCGCGAAGCCGGGGACCGCGAGGCCCCCGGCACGATAGCCCGCGCGCATCGCGTCCTTGTCCTGGCAGCGGCGCACCGTCTCGGGGTCGGCGTAGAACGGCTGCTCGAGGCGGAGGGCGAGATCGGCCGTCGCCTTGAGCGACACTTCGCTGCCCGTGGTGGTCACGGCCGAGACGCCGAGGCGCCGGACCGCCCCGCTCAGGCCGTCGACGTCGTCGGTCGAGACCGCGACGAACGCGTCGCAGTGCTGCACGGCGATGGCCCGCGGGTTCGCGTCGGCGCCCACGACGAAGAGGCCGTGACGCTTCGCCGCGCGCACGAGCGAGAGCTGCGGGAAGCCGCAGCCGACGACGAGGATTCGTTTCACGACGTGACCCCCTTCGCCGGCGCGCCGGCGGGCGCGTGCGCCGGCGCGGACGGCGGCGCCTTCGCGGGCACGGGCACCGGACCGAGCGAGATCCGGCGCAGCTCGTCGGGCGCCTGGATCGGATCGAAGTTCAGGCGCTCGGCCACGTTGTAGAGCGGCCGGGCCTGGGCTTGCACGTAGATGCGCGCGATGTACTCGCCGATGACGCTGGTCGCGATGAGCTGCATTCCGCCCAGGATGACGACGGCCGCGAAGAGCGACGGCCAGCCCATCATGCCGTAGTCCCAGAGCAGCTTGCGCGCGATGACCCAGAGGCCCAGGGCGAGCCCGACCAGCGCGAACACGAAGCCGAGCGTCCCGATGTAGCGGAGCGGCTTGCTCGAGAACCCGACGATGAGATCGAAGGTGTGGTTCAAGAGCTTGGTGAACCCGTAGTGGGTCGCGCCGGTATGGCGCGGCGCATGGCTCACGTTCACGGTCCCGATCCGGGCGCCGCTCCATACGAGCAGCGCGCTGAAGAACTTGCGGCGCTCTGGCAACGCGGCGACCAGGCGGGCAATCGGCGCGCTCATCAGACGAAACGTGGACACGTCGTCCGGGAGCTCGATCTCCATCATCGAGCGCATCGTCCACTGCATGACACGCGACGCGGCCACGCGGAACATCGCGTCTTGCCTCTTCTGGCGAACGCCGTAGACGACGTCGTATCCCTCGTCTTTCTTGGCGATGAGGCGCGGGATCTCCTCGGGCGGGTGCTGGAGATCGCCATCCATCTGGATGAGCCAACCGCCGCGCGCGTTCAGGTAGAGGGCTTCGACGGCCGCCTCTTGCCCGTAGTTTCGCGTGAAGCGGACGACGCGCACCCGCGCGTCGCGCGCCGCGAGCCCGCGCAGGAGCTCCGGGGTGCGGTCGCTCGACCCGTCGTCGACGAAGAGGACCTCGAAGGGAGCGCCGACGGTCTCCATCGCGGCGACCACGCGCGCCACGAGGGCCTCGACGTTCCCCTCTTCGTTGAAGACCGGAACGACGACGCTGTACGCGAGGCGGGGCCGGGTCGCGCGGGCGGTGTCGGACTCGTGGCCCCCCGGCTCCGGCAAAGAGGCCTGGCGCGACGAGTCGGGCGAGAGCTCGGGAGGATGGGCTGGGAACGTGGCCATGAGACGAGCGCGTCCTTCAAAAGCGCGTCGAGCGCTCCGGATCCGCCAGAAAGAGCGGCGCGAGACCGTAGCGCGCTTTGCCGCCCCATGGCAGACCCTTGGCCAGCATGCGACTCCTCGAACGGATCGTCGAGAAGCCCCATCCCTGCCCCTATCTGGCCGATCAGCGCGCCAGCCTCGAGGTGCGCGTGATGCTCGACGTGACGGTCGACGAGATGGATTCCCTGCTCGAAAAGGGGTGGCGCCGCTTCGGGCCCATCTACTTCCGGCCCGCCTGCGCCTCGTGCACCGAGTGCGTGAGTGTCAGGGTCCTGACGGCGGAGTTCGCGCCCTCGAAGAGCCAGCGGCGCGCCTCGCGGGCCTGCTCCGGGTTGCGGCGGGTCGTCGGCGCCCCGCGCGTCGACGGCGAGCGGCTCGAGCTCTACGCGAAGTGGCACGCCGGCCGCGAAGACAACCGCGGGTGGGAGCCCAACGCGCAGACCCGCGAGCGCTACGGCCTCGAGTTCGCGTTCCCCCACCCTTGCGCGCGGGAGGCGGCCTTCTACGACGACTCGCGCGACGGGCGGCTCGTCGGCGTTGGGCTCTTCGACGCGACGCCCCGCGCTCTGTCGGCGGCCTTCTTCTTCCACGACCCGGAGTACGCCCGCCTCTCGCTGGGCACGGCCAACGTGCTCTCGCTCGTCGACGACGCGAAGCGCGACGAGCGGCCTTTCGTGTATCTCGGCTACCGGGTCGAAGGGTGCGCGTCCCTTCGCTACAAGGCGGCGTTCAAGCCCCACGAGCTCTTGCGGGATCGGCCTCTCTCGCTCGAAGACGTGGCGCCGTGGGCGCGGAGCGGCCGAACGGACCTCGGCATCCCGGAACGAACCCCGTGACCGGAGCGTAGAGCACGGCAATTCATACTGCCCAACCCGCTTCGGCCTCGATGGGCGAGAGCCTTGAACTCTCGACGGATGTGCCGTTCGAGTGATTGCATGCAGAATCGGGAAGACGCACCACGGGCCCTGGTCGTCGACGACGACGACGCGCTCCTCCGGGTTCATGCGAGGGTGCTGACCAGCCACGGCTACCGGGTCGAAACGGCGCACGATGGCTCGGCCGCCGAGCGCGCGCTCCAGGCGGCCTCGTTCGATGTCATCCTGAGCGACATCGATATGCCGACGATGACCGGCATCGAGCTCCTCGAGCGGGTGCGGACGCACGATCTCGACGTCCCGGTCGTCCTCATCACGGGGAACCCCTCGGTAGAGACGGCTATCAAGGCCGTGGAGCGGGGGGTCCTCCGCTACCTGGTGAAGCCGATCGAGCTCCAGACGCTCGTGAAGGTTGCGGGGGACGCCGTTCGGCTCCATCGCCTCGCGAAGGCCAAGAGGCAGGCGCTCGACCTCGCGGGCGGCGTCGAGCGCTTCATCGGCGACCGAGCCGGGCTCTCCGCGAGCTTCGCGCGCGCGATGGACGCCCTTTACGTCGTCTACCAGCCGATCGTCTCGTGGTCGAACCGGCGCGTCTACGCGTACGAGGCCCTCCTCCGCTCGCGCGAACAGAGCCTTCCCCACCCTGGCCCCATCCTCGACGCGGCGGAGCGGCTCGGCCGGGTGCACGATCTCGGCCGGAAGATCCGGGCGACGGCCATCGTGGGCATCGAACGGTTGCCGCCCGACGTGGCTCTCTTCATCAACCTCCATCCCAGCGACTTGCACGACGATCACCTCTTCGCCGCTCGAGGGCCCCTCGCGGCGGTGGCGAGCCGCGTCGTGCTCGAAATCACTGAACGGGCGTCGCTGGATGGCATCGGCGACGTTCGGGCGCGGGTCGCCGAGCTCCGCAGGCTCGGGTTCCGGATCGCGATCGACGATCTGGGCGCCGGCTACGCGGGCCTCAGCAGCTTCGCGCTCCTCGAGCCCGACGTCGTCAAGCTCGACATGGGGCTGGTTCGCGGCGTCGACGTCGAGCCGACGAAGCGGACCCTCGTGCGGACGATGATCGCCATGTGCAAGGAGCTGGGCATCGTCGTCACTGGAGAAGGGATCGAAACCCACGGGGAGCGCGACGAGCTGTCGGGCGGCGGGTGCGACCTGCTCCAGGGGTTTCTGTTCGCGAGGCCGGGCCCTGCGTTCCCGGAGCCGGTCTTCTGAGAGGCGAAAGCGGGCGGCCCGCCCGTCGGGGCAACGCATCGTGCTCGCATCTCGGGTCCGCGATCAAGGCCCGCGGATGTGATGGTCCACGTTGCGTTCGCGGCTCTCCAGAGCGTCTCGGACCTTCCTCTCCAGAGTCTCCGGAGTGAACGGCTTTTGCACGAACGCGAGGGGAGAATCGAGCGCGCCGTGACGATCCATGGCGTCGCCCGTGTAGCCAGACATGAAGAGGGTCTTCACCGCGGGCCTTGCGGCGATGAGCCGCCTGGCCAGCTCCGGCCCGCTCATATGCGGCATCACGACGTCGCTGAGCAAGAGGTCGATGTTCGACGCGTGCTCCTCGGTGAGCCGGAGCGCGTCGATCCCGCTCGACGCCTCGATCACGTGATACCCGAGTTGCCTGAGGATTTGAGAGGCGACCGTGCGTACTTGCTCTTCGTCTTCGACCAGCAAGATCGTCTCGGTGCCGCGAGACGTCGACCGCGGGGCGAACGGCCGAACCTCGTCGACCTCGGCGTCGATCAGAGGAAAGTACGCCTCGAACGTCGTCCCTCTCCCGAGCTCGCTGCGGACCTGGATGTTCCCGTCGCTTTGCTGGACGATCCCGAAGACCGTCGAGAGACCGAGGCCGGTCCCTTTGCCTTTTTCCTTTGTGGTGAAGAACGGCTCGAAGATCCGAGCCTGCGTGGCCTTGTCCATCCCCGTCCCGCTGTCGGTGACGGCGAGGAGGACGTAGCGGCCTGGCGTGACGCCGAGGTGCTCCCCGGCGTACGCGTCGTCGAGGATCACGTCGCGGGTCTCGATCGTGAGTAGGCCGCCGATCGGCATGGCGTCGCGCGCGTTCACCACGAGGTTCATGATCACCTGCTCGATCGAGCCGGGATCGGCGCGGACCGTGGCGCGGAGCGGGGCGGACACGCAGACCAGCTCGACGTCTTCGCCGACCAGGCGGGCGAGCATCTTCTCCATCCCCGCGAGCAATTGATTCAGGTCCAGGAGCCGCGGCTCGAGCACCTGCTGGCGGCTGAACATCAGGAGCTGCCGCGTCAGGTCCGCGCCCCGCATGCCCGCCTTGCGGATCTCCTCGATGTCCTCGCGTACCCGCTCCGTGGGGTCACCCTCGACGACGATCATCTCCGCGTAGCTGAGAACGACCGAGAGGATGTTGTTGAAGTCGTGGGCGACGCCGCCCGCGAGCCGCCCCACCGCTTCCATCTTTTGCGCCTGGCGGAGCTGCTCCTCCTTCTCGCGGAGCGCTCGTTCGGCTCGCTCGCGGGCGGCCAACTCGCTCCGCGCAGACACTTCCGCCTCTTTTCGATCGGAGATGTCGGCGGCGAAACCGACGCACTCGCTCCCTTCGAGCATGGCGCCCCCCACCAGAACGGGCACCCGCCGGCCGCTCTTGTGGATGTACTCCTTCTCGCGAAGCGGCAGGACGCCGGTGGTTCGGAGCCGGCGCGCCGCCTCCCGGTCTTGCGCCTGCCACTCGGGTGGAGTGATGGTCGCGATCTGCACTCGCCCCTCCAAGACCTCCTCGCGCGAATAGCCGGTCATCTGCAGGAAGGCGTCGTTGGCCTGGGTGAGGGTGCCGTCGTCGAGGTTGATGATCGTCATCCCGATGATGGCCGAGTCGATCACCCTGCGGAGCCGCCCCTCGCTCGAACGAAGCGCCTCCTCGGCCGCCTGACTCGCCTCGCGAGCCTTCACCTCGCTCGCCCAATCCCGCCGGATTCGCGCGAGCTCCAGATGGGTTCGCACGCGCGCCAGGAGATCGCGAGCCGAGAAGGGCTTCACGAGATAGTCGTCGGCGCCGGCGTCCAGACCTTCGACCGACGCGTCTTCCCCCGCTCGGGCGGACAGGATGAGCACGGGGACGGCGCGCGTGGCGTCGTTCTTCCGAAGTTCGCGGAGCAGGCCGAAGCCGTCGAGCCCCGGCATCATCACGTCGGTCACGACGAGATCCGGTGGACGCTCGAGCGCCGCCGCGAGGGCGCTCACGCCGTCGGCCACGGCAACGACGTCGTACTGCGCGGCCAGGAGGCGGCGGACGTAGTCGCGCATGTCCGCGTTGTCGTCGGCCACGAGGACACGCGGCCGCGTCGGGTCTCCCGGCGGAGGAGCACTGGAAGACCGAGCGCTGCGTAGCCAGCTCAACGACTCGTTGATGAACGCCGGCACCTGAGGCGGCATGGAGGGCCGTCCGACTCGGGTCGCGATGCGCTCCTGCGGCAGGTGGTCGGAGCCGCCTTTGACCGTGACTCGGAAGGTGCTTCCCACGCCCTCCTGGCTCTCCACGTGCACGATGCCACCGTGCATATCGACGAGCTGATGCACCAGCGCGAGGCCGATCCCGGTGCCCTCATGGGTGCGCGACTTGGTCTCTTTCACGCGATGAAAGCGCTCGAAGAGGCGAGGCAATTCTGCCTTCGGGATCCCGACGCCCGAGTCGGTGACCGTCAGCTCCGCTGCGCCGTTCAACCAGCGAAGGCCGACGCCGATGCCGCCCGTGAACGTGTGCTTGAGGGCGTTGGAGATCAGGTTGAGCACGACCTTCTCCCACATGTCGTGATCGACGAAGACGGGCTCGGGCAACGGCGCGCAGTCCACGGTGAACGTGAGGCCTGCCTTCTCGATCGCCGACCGGAACACGCTCGCAAGCTCCGCGGTCTCCATCGCGAGGTCGCTGGGCTCGAAGTGAGCGTGGACCCGACCTGCTTCGACCCGGGAGAAGTTGAGCAGCGAGTTCACGAGCTTCAAGAGACGGAGGCTGTTGCGGTGAGCGGTGGCGAGCCGCTCGTGGCGGGCCTTCGGCAGGGGCTCGTCGCGTTCGGCCAGCTCGTCTTCCAGCGGTCCGAGCATGAGGGTGAGCGGCGTACGAAACTCGTGGCTCACGTTCGAGAAGAACGCGGTCTTCGCGAGATCGATCTCGGCGAGAGCCTCCGCGCGTCGCCGCTCGTCTTCGTGCGCGAGAGCGTTCGCCACCGCGGCGGTGACCCCCGCGGCGAGCAGATCGTAGAATGCGCTGTACGCGTCGTTCAGAGGCGATCGAGGGCTCACTCCCGCGATCAGGATCGCCAGAGGACGCTCGTGGCCCGGGGGAGTGACGGGCAACGCGAGCGCGATGTGCAGGGGCTCGGGGTACGGATCGCACGTGACGCATCCGAACCGCATCCGCAAGTCGGAGACGACCTCGCCCTGGCCGGTGGTCGCGACCTCGGAGAGCGGCCAGACAGCGTCGTAGCCGGCAAGGTCCACGGCGACGGGGCTCGTCGGCAGGCCGGGTGCCATGCCGGAGCTCGCCACCAGCCGGGCTCCGCTGCCGTCTTGATCGAGCACGTAGAAGAGAGTGAACGGAAGGTCGAGGCTGCAAGCGTCGAGGCTATAGGCGGCCGAAGTCAGGGCTTCGTCGACCGACTGCGCCTTCCCCGCGCGCGCGGCGAGGTCGCGCAGCGCCCGTGTGCGTCGTTCGGCGAGCATGCGGCTCGTCGTTTCGGTGACCGGATGGAAGAGCCCCCCGACGCCCCCGCTCTCGTCGCGGATCGGGCTGAACGAGAAGGTGAAGAAGGTCTCTTCGAGATAGCCGTTGCGGTCCACGAACATCCGCTGATCCTCGAGAAAGGACGTCTCGCCCAGGAGCGCGCGCTCGAACGCGTCTCCGATGACCGGCCAAGCCGAGGCCCAGCATTCGCTGAAGTCCTGCCCCATCGAACCGGGGTGCTTCTTCCCGCAGATCGGCCAGTAGCCGTCGTTGTAGATCTGGACGTGCTTCGGCCCCCAGGCGAGCGAGATGGGAAAGTTGGAGGCCAGGCAAAGGCTGACGGTCGTGCGCAGGCTCTGGGGCCACGAAGCGATGGCTCCCAAGGGCGTTGCGGCCCAGTCCATCGCCCGGACGACCTCTCCCATCTCCCCGCCGCCCACGAGCCAGTCGTCGGCTCGCTGGCCACGATTTGGCTGCGTAGCGACGCCGGTGTTTGGTTTCATCGGTCCCCCCCCGGGCTCGAGTCTCGTTGGCTCCCGCGACCTCAGGACCCCCTGAGCGTGCGAGACGGACCGCCAGGGTAGACCCGACGTGACCGAAAGGCTGCATGAAACTCCGAGGTATACGCGGGACCGGACGCTTCAGTCCTTGCTCGCGGCCCGCGCGACGATGCTCCTCAGCTTGCTCGTGTCGAGGGGCTTCTCGAGGCACGGGTTGACCACGTTCTCGAGGAACGCGCGCGCACGCGGCGTGAACGCGCCCCCGGTCATGAACACCAGGCGACCCGCGAGCTTCGGGGCGGCGCGAACGAGCTCGGCGTAGAGGTCCATGCCGGTCATGACGGGCATCATCAGATCGCAGAGCACGATGTCGTAGACGGCCCCCTTCTGCACGCGCGCGAGAGCCTGCTTGGCCTCGGTGACGACCTCGACGTCGTTCTCCTCGGAGAGCGCGCGGGCGATGGCCTCGCCGACGAGAGGCTCGTCGTCGACGATGAGCACCCGCCGGCGCACCTGCGTGCGGAGGTCGTGCGAGCTCGACGGGGCCGCGCGCCGCCACGACTTCGACGGAGGCAAGGTGACCTGGAAGGTCGTCCCGCGCCCGGGCACGCTCGTCACCTTGATGTCACCGCCGAGGCTGCGGATGGCTCCGTGCGAGATCGCGAGCCCGAGCCCCGTCCCAGTCGCGCCTTTGGTCGTGAAGAACGGATCGAAGATGCGGCTCAGGTTCTCGGGCGGGATGCCCATTCCGGTGTCGCTCACTTCGACCACGACGCTGCCGTGCTCGTTGGTGCGCGTGATCACGCGGACCTCGTGCTGGTCGGCCCGGCCCTCGGGGATCGCCTGGGCGGCGTTGACGAGCAGGTTCAGGAACACCTGCCCGAGTCGCGCTTCGTTGGCGTCGACGGGGGGCACCTCGGAGAGGCTCTTCACCAGGCGCGCCCGGTGCCGGATCTCGTGCCAGGCCATCTGCGTCGCGCTCTCGACGATCCCGCGCACGTCGACGCCGCCGCGCTGCTCGACGCTCCCCTGCGAGAAGGTCAGGAGGTCGCGAACGATCTGGCGCACCTTGTTCGCGCCGTCGACCGCCTGCTGCAGCGCCTGAACGAGGACGGGCATGCCGTCACCCGCGACGTCGTCAAGCTCGGCGATGGGGTCGTCGCTGGCGCTCGCGGCGCGGAGTCTGCGAAGCACGTGCTCGAGGTTCACGAGCAGGTACGTGAGGGGGTTGTTGATCTCGTGGGCCACCCCCGCCGAGAGCGTGCCGATAGCCGCCATGCGATCGCGCTCGAGGAGCCGGTCCTGGAACTCCGCGCGCTCGGTCACGTCGCGCGCGAGCACGATGACCGCCGGCGCGCCGTCCATCTCGATGCGCGCGGCCGTGGCCTCCGTCGTCCTGAAGGCGCCGCCCTTCGCGCGCCAGCGCAGGCCGAAGCTCGGGAGACTCGTGCTGTCCGGCGGCGCGAGCACCCGAGCCTCGACGACCTCCAGATTCTCGTCGTCGTACAGATCGACCACGGGCGTCCCGATCAAGTCGTCGCGGGTGCCCAGCCCGAGGGCCCGGACGAGCGCCGCGTTGGCGAACACGATCCGCCCGTGGCGGTGAACCATCGCGAACTCCGACGAGAGCTCGAGCACCGCCCGGAAGTTCGCGTGCAGGCGATTGAGCACTGGATCGACCTCCGGCTCGTCCAGAAGGTGCACGGCCGACGTCTCCGCGATCGGCTCCCCCGACGCAGGCTGCGAGGGTTGCGGAGAGGTGCGTAGGGGTGGGTTTCGTTGGGACGAGCGCTGCATGATGGAGGCGTTACCTCGCGAACCACAAGGCAAATCCCGTGGCGGCGCAGGGGTTAGTGAACCCATCCGGACCGCCGAGGCCCCGATCGTCGCTCTTTCTTGCGTATTCCGTTACGCAGGGTGCGCCAGCCGTGCCATGGCGGTCATCCTCGCTCGAGCTTCTGACGTGTGGCATCATGCCTCTGTCGTGGCTCGCGTGCGGCGCCGTGGACCCCGCCCTGGCCACGCCGGAGCCACGCGCCACGCGCCACGCGCCACGCCGGGAAGGGTCCGCGGCGTGAGGGCGTGACTCCGTGACGGACTTCAGGCGCTTCGACTACAATCGAGCACACGCCCGAGCACACGCCCGAGTACACGCCCGAGTACACGCCGGCGCGCGCCCCCTTCGTCGGCCATCGCTTGACAGGCGGCGCGTGCCCACCTAGGTTCCCGCGCCTTCTCGCCGGCGCTGTCCCCGGTGGCTGGCGCGTCGCTCGCGCTGAAAGGTTCGTTCTCGAAATGCCTTCGACGGAGTTGCAGTCCCGCGTGCCGACGCTTTCGGCGCGCGCCCCCAACAAGTCCTTCGTGATGACCAAGGCGCAAGCCCAGGGCTCGCGGGCGTGGTGGGTGATCGACGCAACGGGAAGGCCTCTCGGCCGCCTCGCCAGCCAGGTCGCGCACGTGCTGCGCGGCAAGCACAAGCCCGAATACACCCCCCACGAAGACACGGGCGACTTCGTCGTCGTCGTGAACGCCGACAAGATCCTCCTGACGGGCGAGAAGCTCGACAAGAAGTTCTACTACCGGCACTCCGGCATCCCCGGCGGTTTCAAGGCGGAAAGCTACCGGCACCTGCTCGCGCGGGACGGCACGTTCCCGGTCGAGAAGGCCGTGCGCGGCATGCTCCCCAAGGGCGTCCTCGGGCGCCAGATGATCACCAAGCTGAAGATCTACGTGACGCCGGATCACCCGCACGGCGCGCAGAAGCCGCAAGTTTTGACTTCGCCTTCCACCCGACAAGCACCGTAAGGCCACGACGCTCACCATGCCCACAGCCGACACTCGTACGTACGCCACTGGCAAACGCAAGACCGCGATCGCGCGCATCTGGCTCAAGCCGGGCACTGGAACCATTGTCGTCAACGGCAAGCCGGTCGACGACTACTTCGAGCGCGAGACGTCGCGCATGGTGCTGCGGCAGCCGTTCGAGCTCATTGAAGCGCAGGATCAGTTCGACGTGTGGGCCACGTGCACCGGCGGCGGCAAGAGCGCGCAGGCCGAGGCCATGCGGCACGGCATCTCGCGGGCGCTCATCACGCTCGATCCGGAGAAGCGCGGCGTGGTCAAGCGAGCGGGCTTCTTGACGCGCGACGCGCGCAAGAAGGAGCGCAAGAAGTACGGCCAGCCCGGCGCCCGCAAGCGCTTCCAGTATTCTAAACGTTAGAAGCCCCGTGCTAAGGCGTGGGGACGTGAAGTTCCCGAGACTCCTCCTCGCCGCCTGGGCGCTGGCAATCGTGGCGGCGGTCGTCCCGGCGCGGGCCACGATCGTCGAGCGCGTCGTCGCTGTGATCGGGGAGCGCCCGGTCCTCTGGACCGAGCTGCTCCACCGCGCCGCGTCCGGGCGCGTGCAGATCCGGCTCCAGACGCGCGACGCGAACGTCATCAGCGTCCAGGAGCAGGAGATGTACAAAGAGCTGCTCGATCGCATGATCGACGATCGCCTCGAAGAGCAGCAGGCCGACAAGGCGCACATCACCGTCGCCTCCGAAGAGATCGATCGCGGCATCGCGAACATCGCCGCGCAGGCGCAGGCCCAGCAGGGGCGGCCGGTGACCACGGCTGACGTCATGGGCGAGGTGCTCCGGCGCGGGCTCACCGAGCAAGATTTTCGCGACGAGATCAAGCGCCAGATCCTCGAGGGCAAGCTCATCGAGCTACGCGTCCGGCCGCGCGTTCACGTCACCGATCAAGACGCGCTCTCCGCGTACCAGCACTGGATCAAAGAGGTCCGCGACCAGGAGACGATCGACGTGCGCGTCCTCGCTCTCCGGGTGCCGGCGACCGGCTCGCAGCAGCAGCTCGACGCGCGCATGGCGCTGGCGCAAGAGCTCTCGAAGCGAGCGCGCGGCGGCGAAGATTTCTGCAAGCTAGTCACGCAGTACAGCGACGACGTGTCCACCAAACCGTCGTGCGGCTCGCGCGGCCCGCAGCCCTTCGCGTCGCTCTTGCCCCCGATTCAAGACGGCGTGCGCGCGACCAAGTCGGGCACCGTGTCCGACCCGATCCCAGTCAACCTCGGTCAAGACGAGGCCATCGTGCTCCTCATGCCGCTCGGCACGGCGCGCGTGCCCGCGTACACCGAAGTCAAAGACGACATGATGCAGAAGGCCCTCATCGAAGGCCTCGAGCGCGCCCGCAAGCAGTGGCTCAGCGAGCTACGCCGCAACGTGTACATCGACGTCAGGCTCTGACGGGCGTCCTCGCGGATCACCGCTTGCGAACGGCGCCCTTCGACAGGTGGGCCATCGCTTCGCCGAGGCCCTCGAGCGTCAGGTGGAACATCGGAAAGAGACCGGCCAGCATCTCGGCGGTCCCCCCCTTCCAGTAGCTCGGCGAGTCGGGGTTGAGCCAGGCGCTCCGGTCGAAATGATCGGCGAGCGCTTGCATCCATCGGACGCCCGACATGCGCTCGCCGTCGTCGCTCGATCCGTACCATCCGCCGCCGCCCATGAGCTCCGCCGGGTGCATCGCCCCGTCGCCCACGAGCACGAGCTTCCACTCGCGCGTGCAGTGCTGCGTGAGATCGTGGAGCGAGATGCCCTCGCGGAAGGTGTCGGTCTCGTAGACTTTCCCGTAGATGCAGTTGTGAAAGTAGTACGTCTTGAGCTCTCGAAAGTTCGACGCGCGCTTCGCCGCCGAGAAGACCTGGCTCACCACCTCGGCGTGCGGGTCCATCGACCCGCCCACGTCCATGAGCAAGAGGACGCGAACGTTCGGCTTCTTCGGCGCGCGGAGGACCACCTCGAGCTCACCCGCGTTGCGCGCCGTCTCGTCGATGGTCGCGTCGAGGTCCAGCTCGAGCTCGAAACCTTCGCGCGAGAACGCGCGGAGCTTGCGAAGGGCGACCTCGATCTGGCGCACGTCGAGCACGAGGTCCGACCGGTACGCACGGTACTGGCGCGCATCGGCCACGTTCATCGCGCTCTTGCCGCCACCCTGGGCCCCGACGCGCATGCCCGTCGGATGCGCCCCGTTCGCGCCGAAGGGGCTCGTTCCGCCGGTGCCGATCCAGCGGTTGCCGCCGTCGTGGCGCTCTTTCTGTTCCTTGAGGCGCTCCTCGAAGAGCTTCCGCAGCGCCTCGGGGTCGAGGTGCTCCAGCATCGCGAGCTCGTCGTCCGTCAGCGTCTTGCGCATCTTCGGGTCGCGCAGCCACTTTTCGAGCTCGTTCGCCAGCGCGGCCGACTTCGACGCGATGCCCTTGAAGCAGGAGAGGTACGCCTCGTCGAACGCGTCGAGATCGGTCTCGGAGTGCACGCAGACCGCGCGGGCCACGTGGTAGAAGCCGTCGAGCGAGCTGTCGTGAAGGCCCATCTTGAGCGCCTGCGCGAGCGCCATGGCCTCCTGGAGGCCCACCTTCACCTTGCGCTTGCGCAGCTCGAAGAGGAACGGAACGAACATCGGATGGGCCGCGGGAGCATAGCGCGGCGAATCGGCGAGGCCATACCACGTCCAGAGCGAGAGGGAGATTGGCCGCGGAGACGCAGCCTGCGTCACCGTTCACGCCAAGCTCGAGGCCGTGACCTACGACGATTTCGAGCTCGTCATCGGCGTCAACATGTGGGGCGTGGTTTATGGTCGACAAGATCGCGCGGACGAGCCCGGAAGCCGCGGCGGCGGCGATCGTGAACGGCACGACGCCGAGAGGTGATTGGCGCCACACGGCGGGGCGTCGAGCGTCGCTTTTTCGCCAAAAGCGAGCTTTCGCGCCCGTCGGCGCGTTGGAATGCATCTTGGATAGGTCCTGTCTCATCATGCGAGTTCGAGACAGCTGGCTTCTGGAAGACCTTCATTCGCTCGACGAGCCCTCTGACTGGACGGTTACGGCCGAGTTTTCGACGCTCGTGCGCCGCGAGCCGCTCGAAGACGAGGGTGGGGTTCGCGCGTTACTCGAGGACCCCGAGGCATGCTGGGCGGGGATGGACTCGTGAGGCCGGCCATCTCGGCAGCGACCCTCGCGAGTCTCAGCTTCATGCTGGCCACGTCGGCGTGCCATCACACCGATGAAGGCCCCGCACAGAGGGCCGGCGAGAAGGTCGATAACGCCGCCCGCAACGCGAAGGACGCCGTGAAGGACTCGGCGCACGACGTCAAGAAGGACACCGAGGATAAATAGATGGCGGGGGCCCGGCCGGCGTTCTCGGCCAGGGGGAGCTACGCTCGGGATCGTCGTGCTCCTCGAAGCGCCCTCCGTTCGCATTCCCGGCCGCGCCGCCGTCGACCGGGCGAAGATCGAGCTCGAGAGGCGCCTCGGCCCCTCGAAGGTGCTCACGTCGACCGACGCGTGCGCTCCCTACGCGAGCGACGACAGCGACGTGGGCGGACGCCCGCCCGACGTAGTCGTCATCGCGGCGTCGGCCGGCGACGTGGCCGCAACCCTCGCCATCGCCGACGCGTGCGAGGTGCCGGTCACCCCACGGGCCGGCGGAACGGGGCGCACCGGAGGCGCCGTGCCCGTGGCGGGAGGGATCGTCCTGGCGACGCACGCGCTCGCGCGCATCAAGGAGATCGACCGCGCAAACCTCGTCGCGGTGGTCGAGCCCGGCGTGATCACGGCGGTCCTCCACGAGGCCGTCGAGCGCGAAGGGCTCTTCTATGCGCCCGACCCGAGCTCGCTCGACACCTGCTGCATCGGCGGCAACGTGGCCGAGAACGCAGGCGGTCCGCGCGCGTTCAAGTACGGCGTGACGCGCGACTGGGTGCTCGGGCTCGAGGCCTGCCTCGTCGGCGGGCGCGTCGTGCGCACCGGCAAGCGTACGGTCAAGGGCGTCACGGGCTACGACGTGACCGCGCTCCTCGTCGGCAGCGAGGGGACGCTGGGCGTGTTCACCGAGGTCACGCTGCGCCTCGTGCCCAAGCCTCCGACCGTCGCGACCGCGCTCGCGCTCTTCTCCGACGTTCGGGCCGCCGCGGGCGCCGTCGAGGACATCGTCGCCGCGGGCATCGTGCCGAGGTGCCTCGAGATGCTCGACGCCTCGACGCTCGACGCCGTGCGTTCGGCGGGCGTCTCGATCGATCCGCGGGCCGGCGCGATGCTTCTCGTCGAGGTCGACGGCGAAGGGGCGGAGGCCGTGCTCGAGCGCCTCGGCGGCGTGGCCGCCGAGCGCCCCGGCTGCATCGACGTCGTGGTGGCGCAGGACGCGACACAGCGCGATCGCCTCTGGGCCGCACGGCGCATGCTCTCGAGGGCGACGCGCAAGCTCGCCCGCCACAAGCTGAGCGAAGACATCGTCGTGCCACGGACGCGCATCGTCGAGTTGCTCGATCGCGCAGACGACATCGGCGCCGCGACGGGCGTGCGACACCTGGCCTACGGACACGCCGGCGACGGGAACTTGCACGTGAACTTCCTCTGGAATGACGATGCCGAGCGCCCCGCCGTCGACCGAGCGATCGAGATGCTGATGCGCGCCACCGTGGAGCTCGGGGGGACACTGAGCGGCGAGCACGGGATCGGCGTATCGAAGGCGAAGTACCTGCGCCTCGAGCAGAGCGACGACCTCATCGCGCTCCAGCGCGACATCAAGCGCGCCTTCGACCCGAAGGACCTGCTCAACCCAGGGAAGATCTTCCCAGCCGAGGGGAGCGACGGTCGGCATCGGTCGTGTTGAGGGGGACGCGCCGCATCCACCTCTCGACGCTCTCCCAGACGGCGCCCACGCGCCCGCTGGTCACGAGCCCCATGTGGCTCGGGGGGGGTCCCCCGCCGTGGGTGCTCGTGACTCGCATGACCTCGCGCGGGCCGCGGCAACACGCGACGAAGCGCTCGCCGCACTCGGGGACGCACTCGAACCGGTCCGCCACGCTGACGACCTGAAGCACGGGGATGCGAACGCTTCCGAGCGCCTCGAGGTAGTCGACGCGGCCGTCGCGACTCACCCACCGCCCCGTACGCGCGAAGCGCTCGAAGTCTTCGCACGACTCGAGCGTCTCGTCGTCGCTGCCGAGGCGCAACGCGCGCGCGGGAAAGCGGTGCGCTCGCCGGGAGATCGCGAGCATCGACGCGAAGGCCGCGCGCTTGAGCAGCCAGCGCGCCCGCGAGGGCTCGTGGTCTCGCAAGAAGGGCGGCGCAGAGGCGATACCGGCGATGCCGTCGACCTCGGCGGCGCCAGAGCCGTGGGCGACGAGCGCCGCGTGACCGCCGAGCGAGTGCCCCACGACGACCACGGGATCGCCGTTCGCCTGCTCGCGTGCGAACGCGCAGACGGCGGCGAGATCGCCGGCCACGAGCTCGTCGTACCCGTAGGCGGCGCGCCTCTGCGGGGGCGGATGGCTGTCGCCGTGCCCGCGGAAGTCGAACGCGACGACGCGCCATCCTCGCCGGACGAGGAAGGCAGCGACCCCTCCCGAGGCGGGGCGCGCGAACTCCGATCGCCGCGCCATGAGCGCGTGCGCCAGGACGGCGACACCCACGGATTCTCGGGACGGAGTATGCACCTCGGCGCGCAGCGACCAGCCGTCGCGCGTTCGCAGATCGATCGCCTCGACGTCCGCCGCCGGAGCAAGGCGCTCCCGTGTGGAAGCCCCGTTGGAGTGTTCGCTCGCGCGCGTCATCGGCCGCGAGTCTGGCACATCGAGGGCCTAGAAGCCGACGCCGAAGTCGACGCCGCCCCAGGGGAGCGCGATGCCCTGGCCGAAACACGGCGTGAACGCGACTCCGAAGTTGATGCCGCCGTTTTCGGGGATGTACCGGTACCCGATGATGGCGGTGGCGAGCAGCGACGTGGTCGTCCCATCGCTGCTGCCCTGATCGCCCTGCCGGTAGAGGAGCAGCATGCCCGCGCCGAGCTGCAGCTTGTGACTGCTCTTGCCGACGTAGTAGCTCGCCACCATCGGCACGCTGATGTCTTCTTCGTTGAAGGTGTTGCCGGCGAGGTCCGCGTCGAGATGGATGTATCCGAAGCCGATGCGCAGGCTCACGTTCGAATCGCCGAAGATGTGCTCGAAGTTGAAGGTGTAAAAGAGGCCGCTCCCGCCGAGCTCGAAGAAGGCGCTGTTGTCGGCCGTTCGCGACGGCACCAGCACGAGGTCGGGCGTCGGGTTGTCCCGCCTCTCGATTTTGTCGGGCGGCGCGGGCGGGGGCGGCGGAGGGGGGGGCGGCGCCGGCGCCTCGGCGGATTGCGCGGGTTGCGTGGACGGCGAGGGCGTCGTCGCCTCCGTGACTGTCGCGTCGGCTTGCTCGACGTCGTCGATCACCACGACGAGCGCGACGGCCAGCGCGTCGGCGAGCGGCGCGCACGTGCCGCCGGTGTGCTCGATCTGGCGCACGCCGATGCGCGCGCCCAGAATGCGAACGGTCGCGGCGTAGCCGGTGGCGCTCCGCGCCATGTCGACTTCGAAGCGCAGTCGGGCCTCCGCGTTCGGGGCGATGCTCGGAAGCGACCGGTCTCCCGCGCGCGCGATGCCAGCCGCGAGGCGCCCCGCGTCGGGGCAATCGCCGGCGTCGGGCGCGCGGTTGACCGACAAGCGAACCCCGATGCTCGCGGCGGAGGCACGGCGAGACGCGACGGTCGGCAGCGCCACCCCCGCGACGAACACCGCAATTCGAGCGAGCGATCGAACGGTCGATTTCATTCCACGCGGCATCGCGTCGCGAACGTCGAAGGCTACTCCAGCGGCAAGACCCAGACGCTGTCGTTTTCGCTGACACGGAGAACCTTGACGGCGGCGGCGCCAAGCTCGGCGCCGCCCGCTGCGTCGCGGCGCCAGGGCGCAGCCACTGCGCGAAAGAACGGCGGCTCTGCGTGCTCCACGGCCACGAGTGCGCGCGTCTTCACGTGCTCGCCCGCGGGCAGCAGGCGCGTGAGGCGGGCCGCGTGCGACGCGCGGACCAGCGACACCTCGTCGGTCGGCGCCGTGAAGTGCGGACCCCCGTCGAAGGGATCGACGCGCCAGGCGTACCGAAAGCCGATCCGTTCGAGCAACTTCTCGACCCCGCGCGTCTGCGCCCCCACTTTTCCGATGACGCTCTGCGCATCGTCCGGCAAGAGCGACGCGTAGACGGGCCCCTCCGGGAAGAGGCCTTTGACGAACTCCTTGTTCTTCTTCGAGAGCCGGTCGGCCTCGGCGTACGTCATCTCGGTAAACTTCCGGCCGACGGCGTTCCACAGGTGCGACGTGCCGTCGGGCTCGAGCGGCGGCAAGAGCTCGGCGAGGAGCTCGTCGCGAAACCAATCGCGGTGCATCGCGATGTAGAGAAAACGTACGTACGAGACGAGAAGCCCCAGCCGCTCGGGCTTCGACCGGTACATGGGGCTCACGATGAGGCCTCCGATCTCGGTCGGGCCGTTGTACGAGTATCCAATCTTCAAGACGACATGCCGGAAATGCCGGTCGAGCGTGGCTGAGTACCGCTCTTCTTCGGAGACGTCGACGTAGACGTAGGGCGCGTCGCGGCGCCCCAGCTGGCCGATGATCATCGACGTTCCGACGATGCGCTGCGCATCGAGATCGACCAGCACGAAGACGTACTCGCGGCGGCGAGGATCCTTGACGGCGCCGTTGAAGCTCTTTTGTGAGAGATCGAGGATCCCGCGGATCTCGTCGCGGTCGGCCGGCAGGTTCACCGTGTTCAGGTGGTGGGCCACCTCGAGGAGCTGATCTTCATCGGCCGCGACCGCGCCGCGAATCTCGTAAGCGCCGGGCATGCCCCCCGGAGGTTTACCACACGGCGCTTCGCGCCCGGTCGCGCGGCCCGCAGGCGCCGGGTGAGCCGGGCAGCGCTGGCGTGCGATACGCGACGCGAGCTCGCGACTCGAGGTGGTGGTGGTGGGACACATTGTCCGGCGGCGTCCCCTGGCGCCCGCTCGCCCTCCGCGACGGGGGGATCCGCGGAGTCAGCGCCTCGGCGCGGCCGTATTCTGCGGCTGGGGTGACTCCTGGGGCCAGCGCCGGTCGGGGGGACGTGTTAACTTCCTGGGCGCGCCTCGACGCCCTGGCTTCAGGTACGTAACTTGTAGGGAACGGCGGCTGTCTCACGACGGCCGCGCTGGTACTCGAACTGTCTCGCACTCGAGAGGCGCCGACCACGGCAATGCGGACGCGCGACGTCACCATCCCCCTTGCTCTGTGGATCTGCGCGGCGATCTGCGCGCACTTCCTCTTCGGCACGGGCGGTCTGGTCGTCGCGCAGGTCCACGACGACCGCTCGGAGCTGCTCCGGCTGTCGCACGCGGCGAGCAACCTGGCGAAGCGCGAGGATCAGACATTCGAGGTCTCGCTGGGCGAACCGGGCGAAGAGACCAAAGAAGAAGCGCCGCCGCCGCCCCCTCCACCGCCCCCGCCCGAGGAGCAGCAGCCCAAGCCCAAGCCCGTGGCGACCGAGAAGCCGCTCGAGAAGCCGAAGCCCGAGGAGAAGAAGAAGGAAGAAAAAGTCGTCGTGGTCGAGAAGAAGGCCGAGACGAAGGCTCTCCCCGACGAGCCGCTGAAGGACCGGCGGATCGCCGTGCGCCAGCACGCCAAGGCGGATCAGGAAGACAACCCGACGGCGAAGTTCATCGCCGACGAGGCCAACCACGTCGACAAAGAGACGCGCGCGACGCAGACGTCGCACGACCGCGACGACGCCGAGCCGAACCCGGGCGGCAGCCACAAGAGCGCCGAACAGGCCCCGGGTGACAGCGAGACGACGCGCATCGCCGAGAGCGAGGCGCACAAGGGCGAGAAGAACCGTGCGCCCGGCGAGCATGGGACCGACTTCGACGTCGTGCACGAGCCGAAGATCCCGAAGGTCGACGTTCAGGTCGGCCGAACCGCTGCGGCGGCTCCTCCGGCGCAGGGCGGGCAGCGCGCGCCCAGCAACGACTCCCAGCCCTCGTCTGCGCAGGCGCCGCAGGCCACTCCGGGAGGAGCGACTCCGCCCTCGCCCGAGGTCGAGAGCGGGGCCGACGGGAACTGGAGCTTCAACCCTGCTCGGCCGGGTGGTCCCCAGGGCTCGACGCCGCAGCCGACTGCGGGGTCATCGATGCCCAGCCTGCCGGGCGGCAAGATGTGGTCGACCCCTGGCCTCGGCCAGAGCGCGGCGCCGGGCTCGCTCAACGCCAACCTCACCCAGGTGCAGGTCGCGTCGATCGTCGGGCTCGACAACCTCCGAAAGCTGCGCGAGGCCGACGGCGAGCGCAGAAAGAGCGAGCACCGCGGCTCGTGGGTCGCGTCCAACTTCGACCGCTGGCGCAGCGCGATCGAGAACTACGTATCGAGCGTGAAGCCGGGGAACCAGACCTCGCTCAACACCGCTCGCGTCCCGTTCGCGTCGTATCTCAACGGGATGCACAACCGCATCCACCCGATCTTCGCCGACGGGTTCCTCGAGTCGCTCGACAGCCTCCCTCCGAGCCACCCGATGAACGACCAGCACCTCGTGACGCGCCTCGAGATCGTGCTCACGAAGGAAGGGCACCTCCGTCGCATGGGCATCGTCAAGACCAGCGGCCTCACGGCGTTCGACATCGCGGCGCTCGACGCCATCGATCGCGCCCAGCCCTTCGGTCCCGCACCTAGCGCGATCATCTCGCCCGACGGAAACGTGTACCTCCACTGGGAGTTCCATCGCGACGAGGTCTTCGCGTGCTCCACGCAGGGCGCGTCCCCGTTCATCTTGAACAGCCCCCCGCCCACCAAAGAAGAGACGCAGCCGCCTGCGCTGCCCCCGGCGGGCCCGGCGCGAGAGCGCGGTGCCCCTCCGTCGAGCCCGAACGACGCGCGCGAAGGGTGGCTGATCCCGACGCCCCGCGGGGCCAGGGCCATGATGGGCCATTCGGCGCTCTATCACGGCCCTTCGTTGTACTAGGCTCTCCGCACGCATGAGTACGGGATGAGCATGGCCGACGCGACCGACGCGATGCGCGGGGACGCCTCGGCGGAAGACGACGCGACGCCGCCCGCGAAAATCGACGAGCGACCGCCGCCGTCATCGCGCCTGCCGGGGCCCTCGTCGTCTGTCCCGTCGGCCGGGTGGCTGCTTCGAGCTGCCGCGATCGCGGCAGGCATGGCCGGTCTCATCGGGGTCATCGTTGCGCCCGGCGTTCGCGGCAACGCGAGCGAGTCGATTGTCGTCGCGCTCGACTGGGCGTCGGGCGCGTTCGCCGTGTTCCTCTTGCTCTTGCTGCTCGCGCTGGGCATCTGGGGAGCGATCGAGCTGCTGCGAGCCCACACCGTCTCGGTCGCCACGCGCACGACGCTCATCTTCGGCGGGGCCCTCGTCGTGGCGGTGTCGTCGTACGGGCTCCGCGACCGGGTCCCGCCCTTCTTCGCGGGCATCATCACGATCGGCGCGGTGGTCACGTCGATCGCCGCGGCGTACGCGTCCGCAGGCGCGCCACACACGCGGGTCTCGGCGGCGCTGCTCTTCGTGCTCGCCTTCGCGGCCATCTCACGGCTCGGCGCGTGGTCGCTCGCGATCCACGCCGGCGACACGGCGAGCGTGCGCCTCTTCTCGATGAGCCGCGGACTCGCGACCGCCGGCGTCCTCTTCGAGGCCGCGGGCCAGCTGCTCGCGGTCGTCTGGCTCGGCACCCGGAGCCGCGGCGGCGGCCCGGGGCAGCTGGGCTCGACTCTGGCCCTCGGCGGCGCCGTCGCGCTCACCTGGGGCGTGGCGCGCGGGGTCCACTCCGACGCCGAGCTCTGGCAGTCCGTCTTGCACACCGCCCTCGCCGACGCTCCGGGCGTCCCGCCGCCATTCGGGCTCGACGCGCTGGCCACGTTCCTCGTGCCGGCGTCGCTGCTGCTGGCGTTGGCCGTCGCCGTTCAGCCGCGCCACGGCGCCGGGGTGCTGGCGGCACTGGCTCTCGCCCTGGTCTCGCGCGGAGCGTTCGACGCCCCCCTCCGCGCCCTGTGCGCCGTCGTTGCGTCGTTCTGGGCGGTCCTCGCTCGCGGCGACGAGCAGGCCATGTGGCGCGCGCTCATCCGTGAGCGCGAGGTCCGCATCGAAGATGCCGGCGGCGTGGCCAAGGCGCCCGTCCGGTCGGCGAACGGAGCCGCGGCGCCCCCGCCGTCCACCGATCCCGCGCCCCCGATCCGTAGCGCGATGCGCGTCGAGACGGGCAAGGGCAGCGACCCGCCGGGCGAGACATGACCTGCACACGGCTCTCGAACCGGCTCTTGAACCGGCTCTTGAACCGGCTCTTGACAGTGGGCGCCCTCGCCTGGTAGGTCGCGCGTCGACTTGGGCGCCTTCCATCGCTGATCCGGTCCCGTGACCGATCGTCGCGGTCTGTCGCACACCGCTTGCTGAGATGAGCGCCGAGCCCTAAAACTCCGGCTCTCCCGAGGCTCTTCGAGAACGAGGTCCTGCGAGCGTGGCGAATACCGAGCTGATTCTCTCGACGGGCTTCGACCGCGCCGCGTCCGGTACTGGCGCCAGCGGCGTTGCTGCGGCGCAGACGCCGTCTGTCGTGGCGCCCGAGGCGCCGGCGCGCTCGCAGGGGACTCTCGCTGTCGGCCGCGACCTCGTCGCGCTCACCAAGCCGCGCATCACGGCGATGGTCCTCGCGACCGAAGCGGCCGGCGCCACCCTCGCGCCAGGCCACGTCGCAGCCCGAACGCAGCTCCTCTCGCTCGTCGGAACGGCTCTCATCGTGGGCTCCGCCAACAGCCTGAACATGTGGTGGGAGCGCGACACCGACGGCCTCATGGCCCGCACGCGCAACCGGCCGCTGCCTGCCGGCCGCCTCTCGCCCGACGTCGCGCTCGGTTTCGGTCTGACGCTTGCCGTCGTCGCCGTACCGATGCTCTTCATGGTGAACATCGCGACGGCGCTCCTCGGGCTTGCCTCGCTCGTCAGCTACGTCGCGATCTACACGCCGCTCAAGCGACACACCCACCTCGCGTTGCTGGTCGGCGCCGTGCCCGGGGCGATCCCCCCGCTCCTCGGTTGGGCCACGGTCACGGGCGGGATCGGCCTCGGCGGCCTGCTCCTCTTCGGGGTCCTCTTTCTCTGGCAGATCCCGCACTTCGCCGCGATCACGATCTTCCGCGCCGAAGACTATGCGCGCGCGGGCCTTCAGGTCGTCAGCGTGCAGCACGGCGAGCGGGCCGCGCGCCACACGGTCGCGCTCTACGCCGTCCTGCTCGTGGCGATGTCTCTCCTCTTCGTACCGTTCGGTCTCGCGGGGGCGTACTACCTCCCCGCAGCGACCGTGCTCGGCGCAGCGTTCCTCGCGCTCGCCCTCCGCGGCGTCCGGGGCACGGCTCGGCTCGACGTGCGCCGCTGGGCCAAGGGGGTCTTCGCGTTCTCGGTCATCTACCTCCCGGCGCTGCTCGTCGCCCTCCTGGTCGCTCGGGCGTGACGGGCAAAGGCGGCGGCAAGTACGACGAGGAGTCGCCCGGGTACTGGGGCCGGCGCTTGCGGGCGCGCGCGATCGTCCTCGTCATGGGCCTGGTGGTCGTGATGGGCCTCGCGTACTACGCGCGGCACTACAGGCCGCTTCCGCCGCTCGCGTCGTATGGCCACGTGCCGGCCTTCAAGCTCGTCGACCAGATCGGGGCGCCGTTCACCGATGCGTCGATGCTCGCCCACGTGAGCGTGGTCGACTTCATCTTCACGCGGTGCGCCGCATCATGCCCTCGCCTCACGGCGCGCATGGCCGATCTGCAGGGGCGCCTCCCGCGCGAAGGGAGCAACGCGCGGCTCGTCTCCTTCTCGGTCGATCCAGAGAACGACACGCCCGCGGTTCTCGCTGCCTACGCGGCCCACGCCGACGCCGATCCCGCGCACTGGTCCTTCGTCACCGGCCCCGTCGACAGCGTGAAAGCCACCGTCGTCACAGGCTTCAAGGTGGCGCTCGAGAAGCTGCCGACCACGAACGACGGGACTCGCGACTACGACGTGACGCACGGCGACTGGTTCGTTCTCGTCGACCCGCGCGGCGACATCCGCGGGTACTACACGACCGACGACCCGAAAGACGTCGACCGCCTCGTTCGCGACGCGCTCCGGCTCGAACGCGGCGGCTCCTGAAAGCACGTCGACCGTGTCGAGCGCGTGGAGGCTGAGCGGAGCGTCGCCCGTCGGTACGTGACGGCGCCGAAAGACACCCCCGCCAAGGTGGCCTTCTCGCCGAGCGCGGGCGGCGGCTCCGTCGACATGACCTGGCGATGGTGACGCGTCGAGTCTAGCCGAGCTCTTACCGCGTCAATACCCCGTTGGATAGTTCGCGAACGTCGCGCGCACGAGGGGCTCGAACTCCGCGAGGGGCAAGACGCGATACGCCGGGTCGAACGCGGCCTGATCCCACTCTTCGGTGAATCGCTCCGCGAGCGCGAACCATGGCTCGGCGCGGTGGCGCTCGCGAAGGGTGCTGCTCTTGCCGAAGTGCTCGTAGTAGTGCCGCCCCTGGAACTGCTGATGCGTCAGGACGATCTTGTAGGCGTCGTCCGAGACGTACGGGCGCAGGATCTCGGCCGCGATCGCCGCGTGGTTGGCGATCGATACGTGCTTGCCGATGTCGTGGCAAAGCGCGCAGAGCACCATCTCGTCGGATGCGTTGGCGCGGCGCGCCATGGTCGCCGTTTGCAGGGCATGATGGAGCTGACTCACGGCGAAGCCGGCATAGAGCTGATCGAAGCCCCGCAGCATCGAGACAACTCGATCGGCGACGCTAGACTGGAGCTCGGCCGTCGCGCGGCCGATGGTCATCCACTCGGCTCGGGTGCTCTGGTCCATTCGCGAGAACGACGCGCGGTCTTCGGGCATGGCGGGACTCCAGCTCTCTCTTCGGCTCTCCGGCGAAGCATAGCTCGTCGGCGGTGCTTTCTGCACCGAGCGCGTCGTAAGAGAGCCGGCTCTACTGGGCCGAGGGCCAGCCGTGCACGGCGGCGTACGAAGGCCGCCCCGAGCTGCTCCGCGCCCTCGCGGCGCAATGAACGCGGCGCGGCGCCGAAGCGAGGCGAGGCGGCGGCCCGCCCGCGAAGGAACGGCGCGTCGCGGGGGTCGAATGAGCGTACGCTGGTTCGATGGGCGACAAATCACCGAAGGCCAAAGACAAATCCAAGAAACAAGACGCGGCGGGCAAGGACCAGAAGAAGGCCGCCGCGACCGCAAAGGCGAACTCGAACTCGAACTCGAACGCGCCTCCCAGGAAGGGCAAGTAGCCTCTCGCGCGCGGGCTGGGAGAGAGGCGGGCGCGACGCCCCTTCGGAGCGTGTAAACTCGCCGGCGCCCCGATGAAAGAGAGCGGCGCGCACGGCACGAGGTACGTCACATTCCCCGCGACCACCGCGGCGCTGGGCGGCTTTCTCTTCGGCTTCGACAGCGCCGTGATCAACGGCGCGGTCGGCGGGCTGCAGTGGCCTCGCTCTCGAAGCCATGGATAGTGGCGCGCGGTGAGCGGAGGAGCCGCCGGCCCGACGAGCAGGTGTCCGGAGACCCTTACTCGCTGTGCTGCGTGGTGTGCTTCGCCGGGCGGGCGATGTAGACGGTCTTGGTGTTCACGAATGCGCGGATGCCCTCGGTCGCGAGCTCGCGGCCGTAGCCGCTGTGCTTCACGCCTCCGAAGGGCAGGCGCGGATCGCTCGAGACCATCGCGTTGATGAACGTCTGGCCGGCCTCGATCTCGTCGATGAAGCGCTGCTGCTCGATGCCGACGTTCGTCCACACGCTGCTGCCCAGACCGAACTCGCTTTCGTTCGCGAGCGCGATCGCGGCGTCGAGGCCGTCGACGCGAAAGAGGAGCGCGACCGGGCCGAACACCTCTTCGCGATACGTCGGGGCGCTCTGCGGGATCTCGCTCAGGATCCCGGGCCGGAACCACCAGCCCTTCTGATCCAGCGCGACCCCACCGGTGAGGAGCTTCGCCCCCGCCTTCACCGATCGCTCGACCTGGGACACGACGTCGCTCCGCACCGAGGCGAGGGCGAGCGGTCCGATCTCGGTCTCGGCCTTCATCGGGTCACCGATGCGGAGCTTGGCGAACGCGTCGACGAAGTCGCGCTCGAACCTCGCGTAGACGTCCTGGTGCACCAGGAAGCGCTTCGCGTTGATGCACGACTGCCCGTTGTTGAGCGTGCGCGCGTTGACCGCCGTCTTCACGGCCGTCTCGAGATCAGCCGACGGCATCACGATGAAGGGGTCGCTCCCGCCGAGCTCGAGCACCGTGGGCTTGATGAGCCTTCCAGTTTGCGAGGCGACGGCCGCCCCGGCGGGCTCGCTGCCGGTCAGCGTGGCCGCGACCACGCGCGGGTCGTCGAGCACGCGCGGCACGGCGCCGGCGCCGATGAGGAGCGTCTGGAAGAGTCCCCTGGGGAAGCCGGCACGGAGCAGCACGTCTTCGATGGCCAGCGCGCATCGCGGAACGTTTGACGCGTGCTTCAGCAGGCCCGCGTTCCCCGCCATGAGCGTCGGCGCGATGAAGCGGAACACCTGCCAGAAGGGAAAGTTCCACGGCATCACGGCAAGGACGACGCCGAGCGGAAGGTGCCGTGCGTAGCTCGACTCCGCCTCGGTGGCGATGACCTGATCGGCCAGGAGCGACTCGGCATGCTCGGCGTAGTAGCGGCACGCCCTCGCACACTTTTCGGCCTCGGCGATCGACGAGACGAGCGTCTTGCCCATCTCTTCGGTCATCGTCCGGCCGAGGGTCTCCTTCTCGGCCTCCATGATCTCCGCGGCGCGGAGCATCGGCTTGCTCCGAGCGGCGAAGGTCGTGCGCCGCCACCCCAGGAAGGCACCGTGCCCCGCTTCGATCTTCGCGGAAATCTCCGCGTCGGTCAGTGCAGCGAAGGTTTGAAGCGTCTCTCCGTTCCGGGGGTCGACACTCGCGATCGGCATGACGAGTGTCTAGGCCCGTCGGGCGGCGAGAGCAACGTCGTTAGAGCAACTCTGCGGCCCGTCTGCGAGTCCGCGTGCTCCCGGATGGGGAGCTCGAGGGGAGCTGCCGGCTCGCTTCGAACGTGACCAATCAGCGCGCGGCGGCTGCAGCCGCGCGGATGGACGCGCAACCGGCCGCGATGCGCTCCTCGCTCGCGGCGTAGCTGAAGCGAACGTATCCCGGCGCCCCGAAGCCGCTGCCCGGCACCGCGGCGACGTGTGCCTTCTCGAGCATCCAGAACGCGACGTCTTCGTCGGTCGCGACCTTCTTGCCGTTCCAGTCGAGCCCGTAGAGACCGCGCACGTCGGCGAAGGCGTAGAACGCGCCGTCGGGCTTCCGGCACTTGACGCCCGGAATCGACGTGAGGCCCGCGACCATCGCGTTGCGGCGCTTCTCGAACGTGGCCCGGATGCGCGCGAAATCATCAGGCGAACCCTTGAGCGCCGCGATGGCCGCGTGCTGCGCCACCGCCGTCGGGTTCGTGGTGCTCTGACCCTGCACGACGTCGAGCGCCTTGACGAGCGGCGCGGGCGCGAGCGCCCAGCCGATACGCCACCCCGTCATGGCGTAGGTCTTCGACACGCCGTCGACCACGATCATGCGATCGCGGAGGTCGGGCGCGATCTTCGCGGCGGAGACGAACTTCAGCCCCTCGTAAATGAGCTCGGCGTAGATCTCGTCGACGATGAGCCAGCAGTCGTGTTTGCGCACGACGTCGATCAACGCCTTCGTCTCTTCTTCGGTGTACGCGAGGCCCGTCGGGTTGCAGGGCGTGCACAGGATGACGGCCTTGGTCTTGGGCGTCAGGGCCTTTTCGAGGGCCGCCGGAGGGAGCTTCCACCCGTCTTCTTCGCGGGTGTCGACGAGCACGGGCGTCGCCCCGACGATGCGCACCTGCTCGGGGTAGCTGACCCAGTAGGGCTTCGGAATGATCACCTCGTCGCCCGGCTCGTAGAGCGCGAGAGCGAGGTTGAAGAGCGTATGCTTGGCGCCAACGCTCACGCAGACGTTCTCGTTCTTCGGGCGCCAGCCGCGCGAGCGCTCCGTCGCGTCGCAGATCGCTTCTTTGAGCGCCGGGACCCCGGTCACCGCGGTGTACTTCGAGCAGCCGGCGTCGATGGCGCGCTTGGCCGCTTCGCGCACGGCCTCGGGCGGCTCGAAGTCGGGCTCGCCCACGCCGAAGGCAAAGACGTCGACGCCCTTGGCCTTCTGCTCGAGAGCCTTGGAGTTCATTGCCAGCGTGATGCTCGGGGCCACCACGCTCAACCGAGATGCGAAATTGCGAGGCACGCGCCCCGTCTAGCTCGTCACCCGAGCTGCGGCAAGGTCACGCCTTCGCGCCGCCGTCTTCTTTCACGGTCGACGCGGGGCTCGCGGGGGGGAGCTGCTCCGGCTTCTTCGAAGCGTCGATCTCTTCGGCTTCCTTCAAGCCCTGCTTGAAGTTCTTGATCCCCTGGCCCAGCCCCTTGCCGATGTCGGCAATGCGGCCCGCGCCGAAAAGGAGCAGCGCGACGAGCGCGATGAGCAGGATTTCCATGGGGCCGATGTTGCCCATTGTTCACACCCTTTAGTGACTGGTAGCAGCGTGACGACGCCCTCGCAAGCGTGAGGCCACCCCGCCGGCCACGAGCGTCGCGGCGCATCCGGCCAGCGGGACCACGGAAAATACCCAGGGCCGCGCGTCGGAGGTCTCGAAGAGTCGGATGAGTCCGAGCGCGGCAATCGGTCCCGCGGCGCCCAGAACCAGCGCATGCGCGCGCGTCTGCGCGGTGCGGCGCAAGGTGAGGAACGCGGCGACGGACGCGGAGAGCCAGGCGGTCAGCCCGAGGACGAGCGCGCGCAGCGGCGCCGAGAGGGTCGAGGCTCGAGCCCACGGCGCCATGCCGTGCATCGACAGAGACCCGACGTGGACGAGGACGGCCGGACTCGACGGGAGCAGCACCTGCGCGTCGTCGAGCTCGAAGGCGCGGAAGTCGCCCGCAACCTTGGCAGCGCGCGCGGTCAGCGTCACGCCGGCGGGCTGTCCCGGTCCCGACCCGACGACCCGGGGCGCGCGACCCGGCGCGCAGAGCCATGTGAGGTCGGTGAACGGGATCGAGTACGTCACCGGAGCGCGTGCGTCTTCGCACGACGCCTCGGCTCGCGCGATGAGTTCGGTGACCACGCGACCCGGCGCGCTGGCGTCGCTCCCATACACGAGGGCCACCGCGGCGAGCACGAGCGCGAGCGGAGTGCCGCGGGGCATGAGGCGCGCCACGGTCTCGAACGGCGGCTGCCCGAGGGTCTGGAGGACGCGGGCCTCTCCACGCTCGACGAACCGGAAGCACGCGAGCGACCAGCCGATGGGCCAACCCACGAGGAGCGCCGCCTCGAACGAAACGGCCGCGAGGCCACGAGCGAAGGGGGCGGCCACGCGCCAGGAAACAGCGGGGTCGAGCAACCAGGGGAGCACGCGCACCGCACCCGCGAGGAGACCCACGAGCGCGAGGATCGCGGTCGCGAGGAGCGCGGCATCCCGCGCCGCGCTCGCGAGCCGCCGGACCGCCGAGCTCGTGGGCCGCAACATCGCCATCAATCGACTTCGAGGACGATCTTGCCGAACACTTCGCGCGACTCGAGCGCGCGATGCGCCTCGGCGGCCTCCCAGAGGGGCAAGACACGATCGACGACCGGCTTCAATGTCCCGGCCTTCACGTGCTCGAGGATGCCGAACAGCGACCCCTTGGACCCCATCGTCGAGCCGAGGATCTCGATCTGCCGATAGAATACGTGAAGGAGATCGATCTTCGGCTGGGAGCCGGCCGTCGCGCCGCAGGTCACGATGCGACCGCCGCTCGCGGTGGCCAGGACGCTCCGGGACATGACGTCGCCGCCGATGTGCTCGATGACCGCGTCGACCCCGCGCTTGCCCGTGAGGCGCTTCACTTCGGCGACGAAGTCGTGCGTCTTGTAGTTGATGACCTCGTCGGCGCCGAGCTGCCGCGCGCGCTCGGCCTTGGCGTCGCTCCCGGCGGTCGCGAACACGCGTGTACCGTGCAGCTTGGCGATCTGGATCGCGGCGCTCGAGACGCCGCTGCCCGCAGCCTGCACGAGGACCGTCTGCCCGGGGCGAACGCGCGCCTTGTCGACCACCATCTGCCAGGCGGTCAGAAAGACAAGCGGCACGGCCGCGGCCTGCGCGAACGGGAGGTCGCCGGGGTACGGGAGGAGGTTCGTGTCGGGCACGTTGAGGTGGCGCGCGTACCCCCCGTGCGTGTGCTCACCGAGGATGGCGTAGCGGCGACAGAGGTTGTCTTGTCCCGACAAACATCGCTCGCACACGCCGCACGTGATACCCGGGCTGACGACGACGCGATCGCCGACCTTCACCCCCCGGGCGCCCGCCCCGAGCGAATCGACCTCGCCGACCACGTCCGCGCCGAGGCGATGCGGGTACTCGAGCACGAGGTTCGGCATTCCGCGTCGGACCCAGAGATCGAGGTGATTGAGAGCGACCGCGCGCACGCGCACGCGCGCCTCGCGCGGCCCCGGCTCGGGGATATCGATCGCCTCGCGGACGAGCACTTCGGGCCCGCCGTGGGCGCGCAGGACGACGGCTTCGGTCTTCATCGCGGGAGCGACTGTAACCGAACCCCCGCCGGCGACGGGGGCGGCGAACGGTGCGAACGTGACGGATACGCTACGACGAGAGCTTCGCGGTCAGAGTGATCTTCGTGCCCGCGAGCGCCTTCGAGACCGGACAGGCTTTCTTGGTCTCATCGGCGATCTGCTGGAACTTCGCCCTATCGAGGCCGGGCACCATCGCCTCGGTGGTGAGCTCGATGCCCGTGATCGTGAAGCCGCCGCCGTCACGGTCGAGCTTTACCGCCGCCTCGGTCTTCACGCCCTGCGGCTTTGCGCCCGCCATCTCGAGCGACAACGTGAGCGCCATCGAGAAGCAGCCCGAGAGGGCGGCGCCGATGAGCTCTTCGGGGCTGCTGCCCGGCTGGCCTTCGAAGCGTGAGCCCAGGGAAAAAGGGGCTTCCGGCGCATGTGCGGGCTTCATCACGCCCTTGCCGTCTTTGAGTCCGCCGGTCCACTGCGCGCTGGCTTTGCTGATGGACATGGTGTGTCGCTCCTTGGTGTCGGTGTCGGGTGTCGGTGTCGGCGCGCTCGCCGCGGATTGCGGTGCGCGGCGACACCATGGCGCGCTTCTCGAATCGTCGCCACGGCGGGCGCGCGTTCAGGCCCGCCGGCCCGTCAGGGATGTGGCCGCTGGCGGGGCCGCTCACGCGATGAGCTCCCGGCTCCCGCGCGTCGCTCCGTCGACCGGGAGCACGGCGTGCGAAAGGCACAGAGTCAGGAGCACGATCGCGCGATAGACGCCGTGCACGTCCTCGACGTCGACATCCTGGTCTCCCGCGTCGTCGCCGGGCTCGCTCTCGCTGCCCGCATGCAAGGCCGGATCGAGCGCAGCATCGACGTGCTCGTGAACGAAGGCGAGCACGCTGGGCTGCTCGATCGAAACCACGTCGTCGAGATCGAACGGCTCGTCGCCGTGGGCGGCGCGGAGCTCTTCTTCCAGCTTGATGGCCTGCTCGGTCGCCTCGAGCGCGTCTTCGGAGACCTTCCGCAACCGCGCATCGCCGAAGGTGCGCTCGAACGCCAGCCAGACGGCGATCGAGAGGAAGTAACCGAGGGCGAGCGCAGTGTCGTCGAGCGGCTTCGAGAGCACCTGGGAAATGGCGTCTGCCAGGTGGGGCTGGGTCGATTCGAAGCGGACGAACGCGCTGTCGAGCTCCCCCTGCGACTCGGGTGAATCGTTGGCAAGCTCGCGCTCGATGAGCTCGAGCGTCTCGGCATCGACCTGTGCATACCGCGGCACCGGGCGTATGGCCGCGCCTCTCACCCACATGCTCCGAATGTTAGCACTCAACGCGAGGCGCAAACGCGTGCCCGCGACGACCCGTCACGGCCGCGCTCGCGCCTCTGTCGATCGAGCGGAGCTCAGTCGCAGGCGACCCCGCCGCCGCGGCTGAACTCGGTGCGAGCAACCGCGCGGGCGGGCGCACTGGACACGAGCGTCGGCGGGACCCCTCGACCTTGCAAGACCAGCGAATCCACGTTGCGCACTTGCGTCTCCGGCCCGCGCGAGGCGCTCGCGCGCGAGACTGTATCGGTCGTGACGACGTAGGCGCCCGCTACGACGCAGGCCTGGCCGCTGTTCGACGCGTCTGCCGGCGGTACGGAGGCCGCTGTCGAGGCGCAACCTGCCGCTGCGAAGGCCAAGGAGACAAGGGCGTACACCAGGGTTTTTTGTTTCATGACGGTTGCCTCACTATTTCTAGTAGTAGGGCCGCCAGCGACGTTGGTTATCCTCCTACCGACCGATTTCGGCTCAATCGAATGCGCCGAGCGCGAGCTCGATCGGATGAGGTCTGGTAAGAATCAAGCCTGCATCGATGCGGCCGCCGGACCCTGAGCGCTCGACCGTTCCTCGCGCCGCACGTTCCCAGGCGAGGACCGTGGGCGTCGCGGTCGTGTCGCTCGTCGTCGCGCTGGCCGCGGGATGCGACGCGGGCGAATCGGGCTCGCCGGCCCCCTACGCCGTGGCGGCCGACGCGGGGATCGCCGTCGGGCCCGCCCCGCTCCGCCGTCTCAGCGACGGTGAATATCTGAACGCGCTCCATGATCTCTTCCCCGGCGTGCTGCCGCTCCTGCCGGACCTGCCGCCCGACGTGCCCGTGGCGGGGTTCGACAACGCCGCCGAGGCGCAGCTCCCGTCGGACGTGCTCATCGCCCGGTACGAGGCGATCGCGAACCTCTACGCGGCGGCCCTCGCCGCGGACACGGACGCCGTGCACGGGCTCGTCGGATGCGCCGACTGGTCGTCGCCCGCGCTCGCCACGTCATGCGCGACGCAGTTCGTTTCGCAGACGGGCGGACGCCTCTTTCGACGGACCCTGACCGGCGACGAGCGCGAGCGCTTCGTCACGCGTTTTCAGGGGTGGCAACAGGCCGTCGACTTCGAGGGAGCCGTTCAGCTCACGCTGAGCTCGATGCTCCAGTCTCCGCAGTTCATCTACCGCGTCGAACCAGTTCCCGCTGGATCGCCCGGGAGCGTCGCCTCCGTCGAGGCCTACGCGATGGCGACCCGCCTCTCGTTCTTCCTGTGGGAGAGCGTTCCCGACGACGTGCTCCTCGCGGCCGCGTCACGCGACGAGCTTCGCACCGAAGGCCAGCTTCGCGCGCAGGCGACGCGGATGCTCGCCGACGACCGCGCGCGACGCGTCTTCTGGAGCTTCCCTCGACAGTGGCTCGGTCTCGATCGGATCCTGCTCGACGAGCACAGCGTTCGAACGCCCGAGGTCGACCCGGGCTGGACGGCGGCAAGCCAGGCGTCTGCGAGCGAGGAGACGGAGCTCTTCGTCGAGAACCTGATCACCCAAGGAGGACACCTGAGCGATCTCCTCACGAGCCGCCGCGCGTGGGTGAACGGCGAGATGGCGCGCATCTACGGCCTGCCAGCGCCTGGAGATCCGACGGCATGGACGGAGGTGTCGCTCCCGCCCGCGGAGCGTTCCGGGTTACTGACGAGGGCGTCGTTCCTCGCGGCCTTCTCGCACCGAGGCGCCACGTCGCCGCCCGTGCGAGGCAACGGCATCCAGCTTCGCCTTCTATGCCAGATGCCGATCTCGCCGCCGCCCGGGGTGGATCTCTCGCAGCCTATGGCTGCGCCGGGCGAGGGGCCGCAGACCAACCGCATGCTGTTCGAGACGCGAACGAAGCCCGCGGCCTGCCAGGGCTGTCACGGGGCGCTGAATGGCTTCGGCTTCGGACTCGAGAACTACAACGCGGCCGGCGAATACCAGACGACCGACGACGGGTTGCCCGTCGACGCCGCGGGTACGATCTCCGGCACCGACGTCGACCGCCCCTTCAACGGCGGCATCGCGCTCTCGGCCGCGCTCGCGCGCAGCAGCGTGGTTCACGGGTGCGCCACCCAGGAGCTCCTTCGCTACGCGCTCGGTCGCGCGCCCGTCGCCGTCGAGCGCCCGACGGTGGCGGCGCTCACGAGCGACTTCACCAGGAGCGGCGGCGACATCCGCGCCCTCCTGACCGACATCGCGGCGTCGCCGACCTTCCGGCAGCGCGTAGTCGAGGAGAACTGACGTGAACCTCCGGAGGCGGCAGCTGCTCCAGGGGCTCGGACTCGGCGTGGGCGCGGGACTTGGCGTCTTCTCGCGAGAGCGCTCCGCGCTCGCAGGCGCTCCCGCGGCGCCGTCGCGCATCGTCTTCTACGTGCAACCGCACGGGCACATTCCGAACGCCTGGAACATGGCCATTCCCGGAGGGCCCGCCGACCAGTTCGCCGAACGTTCCCTCCTGGATCTCGACGCCGCCGATCTGAGCCCGACGTTGCGGCCCCTCTACGGGTATCGCGATCGCCTTCTGGCGATCGAAGGCCTCTCGCACACGTCGGCCCTCGCCGACATCGCCGCGGTCACCCGGGCGGGCACGGGCGACTTGAACAATCACCAAATCGGCGTCGCCGACGTCTTGACGGGCAGTCGCGCGCTGCAGCGCACGGGCACGTATTGCTCCGGCGGCGCGCGGACGCTCGATCAGGAGCTCGCGATGCGCACGGCGGGCCCCGGGCGCTTCGACTCGCGCGTCTACGGGTTCGACTACATCCCGAACTCCGTCGTCTCGCCCTTCTCGTATCTCGGGCCCGGTCAGGCGACGCCGATGGTCTCCGACCCCAACGCTGCCTTCTCCGATCTGCTCGGCTATGCCATCCCGGCGCCGGCCACCACGAGCCGCGCGGACCTCCTCCGTTCGCTGCGGCCGTCGGTGCTCGACGCGGTGGGTCGCGAGTACGATCTGCTCGCGCCGAAGCTCGGCGCCGAAGGGCGCCAGAAGCTCGAGCAGCACCGCGCTCTGGTGCGCGAGCTCGAGGTCAGCCTCGGGTCGGCCGGGCCGATGGCCAGGTGCGACGCGACCTTCGACAACACCGCGACGTCGGTGAGGCAGTTCATGAGCCTCATCCGGCTGGCGCTGGCCTGTGACCTGACCCGCGTCGTGACGTTCTCGGCGCCCGTGCCCCAGTGCCCCGAGCTCGGGTACCCCGCAGACGCGACGTTTCACGGATATGCCCACCAGTCGATCCTCGGCAATACCTCGTGCGGGCAGATGTACAGCCCTCTCGCCGAACAAGCGATGACCGACCTCGACGCCTGGCACGCGGGCCACGTCGCGTACCTGCTGCAGCAGCTCGATTCGGTGAGCGAAGGCGCGGGGACGCTGCTCGATCACACGGTCGTCGTCTGGGTCACCGAGCTCGCGACGCCGACCCACCAGCACTTCGATATTTGCACTCTCCTCGCTGGAGGCTGCAATGGCTACTTCAACACCGGGCGCTACGTGCGTTATCCGCGGACACTCCCCACCCCCCTCCCCAACCAACCGCTCATCGGGCCCGCGCACAACCGGCTCCACGTGAGCTTGATGCAGGCGATGGGGCAGCCGGATACGACCTTCGGGATGACCGACGCCGTGGCCGCCGACGGGACGGCGCTGTCGCTTCGGGGACCACTGACCGAGCTTCAGCGCCAGCCTTGAGCCAGCCTTGAGCCAGCCTTGAGCCAGCCTTGAGAGTGTGACGCCGATCGCTATTTTCCGATTCGCGGTCGTTCGATGATCGCGACCGGTCACGATAGCCAGACGTCGTCTCGGGCCGAGATGGCGGGGATGTTTCCGGCGTGCGTCTCGTTGCGCACGAAAAAAATTCGCAAATTCCCCGCGCGCGGTACATCACGACGTGGCAGAGTCACGCACACGGAGACACTATCACACCAGCCCAACCGTGAAGGTGGCGCGCGCCGGAGCGCGGGAGCCGAGCAGCATGGCAACACCGCACCAATTCAGTCCGGAAAGCGAGAACGAGCCCCTCTACACCTCGTTCGTGAATCCGCACCTGGGCGAGCTGCTCGCGCGCCTTAGACTGGACAAGTGTTTCGTTTGGGCCGAAGGGAGTCGCCTGGTCGACGCCGACGGGCATGAGTATCTCGACGCGGTGTCGGGCTATGGCGCCCTGCCGTTCGGTCACAATCCCGAGATCGTCTGGCAGGCCATTCGCGATTGCGAGCTGGCCCGCGAGCCGTGCATGGCTCAGCCGTCGCTCCTGCCTGCAGCGGGCGAGCTGGCGAGAGAGCTACTTCGCCTCGCTCCGCCGGGTCTACGGCAGGTGACCTTCGGCAACAGTGGCACGGAGGCCGTCGAGGCCGCGATCAAGGCTTGCCGCATGGCCACGGGAAAGTTGGGTATCCTCTCGACGGAGAACGGATTCCACGGCAAGACCCTCGGCGCGCTATCGGCGACCGGCCGCGCGTACTTCCAGGAGGGAACCGGAGCGCCGGCAAACGGCTTCGGGGTCGTTCGCTACGGCGACCTCGATGCTCTCGAGCAGGCCCTCCTCGAAAGGGGCGCGGAGACGGCCGCGTTCCTCGTCGAGCCGATCCAGGGAGAAGGTGGGGTCGTCGAGCCGCCAGCCGGGTATCTCAGGGGCGTGCGACGGCTGTGCGATCGGCACGGGGTGCTGCTCATCGTCGACGAGATCCAGACCGGCCTCGGCCGAACCGGCGAACTCTTCGCGTGCTCGAGCGAGGGAATCACGCCCGACGCGATGACCCTGGCCAAGGCCCTGGGTGGCGGCCTCGTGCCCGTCTCTGCATGCTTGCTCGGGCCCCGCGCCTGTTCGCGCGATTTCGCGCTGCGCCACTCGTCGACGTTCGCCGGGAACGCGCTCGCGATGCGCGTCGGGCTCAGCGTCCTCGAGCGTCTCACGTCCGACGGCAATGCCCTCGTCGAACAGGTCGCGCGGCGGGGCACCTTCCTGAAGGCTGGCCTCGAATCGATCCGGCGCGAACATCCGTCCGTGATCCTCGACGTGCGCGGCCGAGGCTTGATGCTCGGCGTGGAGCTCGCGACCGACAAATCGATGATCGAGCGCGGCGTCGGCTCGTTCATGTCCCTGCTCGGCGGCGGCCTGGCGCACTTTGCCGCGAGCTATCTCCTCAACTTGGGCCGGCTTCGGGTCGCGCCGACCCTGAGCGGCAACAACGTGCTCCGCGTTCAGCCGCCCCTCACGGTCACACGCGATGAATGCGACTGGATCGTCCGTGCGTTTCGAGGCCTCGCCGCGGTGATGGCTTCGGGGCAGTCCGACCGCTTGATCGCGCCGGTTCTCGCGGCGCGCGAACCCGTGCCACCGAAGACCTCGGGGATCTATCGCGCGAGCGAGCTCCGCGCGGTGACGCCTGATCGCGAAGCGGACGCGGGTCGGTTCGCGTTCATCGTCCACATGCTCGACGGGAAGAGTCTGGCCGAGTTCGACCGTTCGCTCATGCGCTTTCGGCCATCCGAGCTCGAAGAGCTGGCCGGCCGGTTCGAGGATTCGGCGAAGCCTTTCGTAGGCTCCACCGTTCTCATCGAATCCGCCACAGGTCGAACGGCTCGGGGCGACTTCATCATGCTGCCCAAGTCGACCGCTCAGCTGCTGCGGCTCTCGCCTGAAGAGGCGCTCGAAGACGTCGCCGCGGCCGTGCGCCTGGGCAAGGAGCGTGGCGCGAAGATCGTCGGGCTCGGGGGCTACACGTCGGTGGTCGCCCAGAACCTGCGAACGCTCTTGAAGGTCGGCGTCTCGCTGACCACGGGAAATAGCTACACCGTCGTATCGGCGATCGAAGCGGCGCTCGAGGCCTCGCGTATCACCGCCGGGAAGCTCGAGAACAGTCGCGCCGCCATCGTGGGCGGCGGCGGCAGCATCGGAAGTGCTCTCGCGTCGCTGGTCGCCGAGCGCGTCGCTTCGCTCGTCCTGGTCTCTCGCGAGAGTGACGCAGGCTCCATGCGAGGCCGCTACGCCATGATCCTGGCGCGCATGGTCCGCTACCTGCGACGCCAGTCGAGTGAGGGCGCTAACCTTCAGGAGAACACCGTCGCGTACGGGCTGAGCCTCTTGCCCTGCGGTGCCGAGCTCCCGCCGAACGGGCGCATACAGCTGAACGACGGCCTCGAATCGCGCCTCCTCCACGAAGTGCGTGATCTTCCCGTTCGTTGGACGACGGATCTCGCGGCCACCGCCGCCCAGTCGGACTTGATCTTCCTCGCGACCAGCACCCCCGAAGAGCTCCTTCGCGCCGACATGGTTCGTCCGGGCACCGTGGTGTGCGACCTGTCACGTCCTGCCAACGTGAGTGAGGAGCTCTCTCGTCGAACCGACGTCCTCGTCATCGACGGCGGAATCGTCGAAGTCCCGGGACGGCGCGACCTCGGCTTTCACTTCGGCCTCGCACCCGGCCTCGCGTATGCCTGCATGGCCGAGACGATGATGCTGGCCCTGGAGCATCATTACGAGCACACGAGCCTCGGCCGCGACCTCGATGAGCGCACTCTCGACTTTCTCCGGGTGCTGGCCACCAGGCACGGATTCAAGCTGGCGGAACTCCGAGCGCGGCTACGGCCGCTCGATCTCTCGGCGTGGCGCGCCCGATCGGGCGTGCACGATGTTCGGTTGCGGCGAGTCGCCACCTGAGCGGCTCGCGCCCACGCCCCGCGCGACGGACGCGTCTCAGTGCGGCACCGGCGGGAACAACCCGGATGTCGTCAGCGTGCCGGGACGAACGATGAAGCTCAGCGAGCCGAGGGTCTTGCCCTGCGCCGGCCCGCTGGTCGCGCTTGCGCTGACCAGCGTGAGCCGGCCCGGCGCCGTGGTGGGAAGGTTCACGAATGCGGCTACGCCGGACGAGTCGGTCGCGGTAGCCGTCGTCGTCGGCAAGCCGCCCACGAGGTAGTAGCTCACGGTCGCCGAATCGGACGAGTCCACTGCAAAGCGCACGCCTGCCGCGGGCGTGAAGGCGCAGTCGGCGGCATTCATCGCGATGTTTCCGCGCGCCGGATCCGGGGTAGTCGCGGTGGCCGCCGACAGCTCGAGAAACTCGTCCGAGGAAAGGATTTGCGTCCGGCCGCGCCAGCCGTCGGCGATGACATAGGGGATCGGATACCAGATCGTGGGGAATACCGCCGCACCCGTGCCGCTCACGCTGCCGCCGGTGATATCGAGATAACCATCGAACCCCAACAGGCCCGCGGGAACGTGCACCGTCACCCGCCCCGTTGCGTCCGTCTGGGCGGCGTCGATGGGAGACAAGCAGGGGATGTCGAACTTCCCGCACGCCTTGACCATCACGCCGACGAAGGGCGCCTCGGAGGTGAAGGTGACGAAGGTGACCGCGAAGGCGACGTTTCCCACGGCATTTGGCTTCGGCCATGCGACGGGGGTGTCCAGACACGACCACGCCTGCCCGGCGGCGCATTGCGATGCGCACTGGTTGGTGCACGCGAGCGACGCCGTGTAGTTCTTCACGCCCTGCGCGTATTGCGTCTGGCAATCGTTGGGACACGACGCCGTCCCGAAGCAGTTCGAGACGCAGAGGTCGAGGTCAGCGCACGACGTGTTGGTGGCGCAGCTCGTCGACTGCGCGCAGCACGTGGCCTCTTGACACGTCTGGCAGCCAGGGATCGGCGATGCAAACTCGCCGCACGAGCTACTGCACGCCCCCGCGCAAGGACCGAGACGGCAGGATCGTAGAGCCATGAGCGTTTCGGGGAGCGTGTAGAACTCGGCGCATCGCGCCCGGCACATCGCGTCGGTCTCCGCGCACGACGCGAGGCAGTCCGACGCTTCGTGGCAGGCTGGAGCGTTCGCACACGCCTTCGCCTCCGAGCAGCAGCTCTTGTCCATGCAAGCGGCGCAGGACATGGACGTATAGAGCAAAGGTCCGCAATGCCCGGTTCCCGGAGCCCTCGCGTCGGCCTGTTCGCCACCGGCGGCAACGGCGAGATCCGACACGCCACCATCGGTCGCCTCGGACCGCTCGTGGAGCGAGAGAATCTGCTCGCAGCCGGCCGTGGCGAGGACCGCGAGCCACCCGACGCGGCCAAGGCGACCGACGCTACCGAGCAGGCGTCGGCTCACTTCTGATCGCTCAACGGGTCGTCGTCCGACGCGCGCTTGTGCGCGGGCGGGGCCGCGATGGGACGCACGAGGAGAGCGCGGCTCGCTTCGGCAGTTATCGGACGCATCGCCGTTGTGGTCGCCTTCGTCGTCTCGGGGGCCGCAGGAGTCGCCGACGCCGACCCGGCTCCGATCGGACAGGCAGGTGCATTGTCGTTCGCCGGGGTCGCGAGGGCGACCGTGTCGGTGGGGCAGCCGGCGACGCGAGGCGTGGCGGCCAGCACGGTCGGAGACCTCCTGAACCACGCGGCTCCAACGGCCACCAAGGCGATCGCGCATACCGCGAAGAAGCCTCGGCGCCACCCATTCGGCGTCGACGGCTCGCGCTCGACGTCGGCCACGACGTCGGCCACGACGTCGGCACCGGACAACGTCGGGATCGTCTCGAGCTCGGGCGCCGTCCGCGCGCGATGGATCGTGGTCGCGCGTGAGCTCGCCGGTCCTCTTCCCGGCCCGCTCGCGGGGTCTCCCATGCCAGGCACCCCGACCCATGACGAACGCGCCGGTTCGATCGAGCGACTGGAGCTCGACGGCCCGCCGGCATTCGATGCCTCGGGAAACCCGAGGGCGACGGCGAGCGCCTCGACCTGCTCGCGCACCGACGTGAAGCGGAGGCTCGGATCCGGGTCGCACGATCGCAGAAACCACTGATCGAAGCCGTCGCCGAGGGCACATCCCTTTTGCGACGGAGGGCGCAGCGGCTCGTTCAGAATCTCGTGAAGCATGGGCCCGAGGCCCGCCTCGGTCCGATACTCGGAGCTCATGAGCAGTTTGTAGGCGATGAGCCCCAGGGCGAAAACGTCGGTGGCGGGACCGATCTGACTCGGATCGCCCCGCGCTTGCTCTGGAGCCATGTAGAGCGGCGTCCCGAAGAGCTGCCCGGATTTCGTCATCCCTGGCGACTCCGCGATTCGCGCAATCCCAAAATCGAGGATTTTGAGGAGGGGCGATCCGTCGTCCAGCGTTGTCAGGAAGAGATTCTCTGGTTTGAGATCGCGGTGGACGATCCCGAGCTTGTGCGCCCTTTCGAGGGGAACGGCCGCTTGCCGAAGCCAGTCGACAACGACCTCGGGGGCGATGCGCCCTTCGCTTGCCAGATGCTCGAGATTGCTCCCCTCGAGCAGTTCCATCACGAGATAGGGGGCGTTCCCGAGCTCGCGCGCGACGTCGGCGTCGAAGATGCGAACGACGTGCCGGCTACGAAGCTTCGCGGCCGTGCGCGCCTCGCCCTTGAACCGCGCGATCGCCTCGGGCGACGCGCTGAGGTGCGGCTGGAGCACCTTGAGTGCGAGAAGGTCGCCCGTGAACGTGTGCTCGACACAGTAGACGGTACCCGTGGCACCCAACCCGAGGACGCTCCGAGGCCGATATTTCCCCCCAATGATCTCGGGTAAGTCCACCGGATTATCCACTGGATTCATCGGTGTGGGGATGTTAGAGGACATGGCCATGATTCGTCAACGATGACGGCCCCATTGGAATGGCCGCGGAGCGGCCGCGAGCGCCCGAAACACGGATGAAAAGAATCATCTACAAAAGCGTGCTCGCAACTACCGCTTTGTGTCTATTTGGAAACTTGTTCGCGAAGCCGGCCGCGGCCGGGCCATCGGCGACGGACAAATCCATCGCGGCGCAGCTCTTCGAAGAGGGACGCGCGCTCCTCGAGCAGGGTCGAATCGAACAGGCGTGTCCGAAACTCGAAGAGAGTCAGCGCCTTGATCCCGGGGGCGGCACCTTGCTCAATGTTGCCCTCTGCCACGAACGTCAAGGGCGCACGGCGACGGCGTGGGTCGAGTTCGTCGAGGCACGCGGGGTCGCCAAGGCCGACGATCGCCCGCTCCGCGTCGCCTTCGCGCAAACGCACATCGCCCAGCTCGAGCCGAGCCTTTCGCGTGTGATCGTGCAGGTCCCCAGCGGGTCCGACGTCCCCGACCTCGAGATCAAGCGCGATGGCACGGTGATCGGGCGCGCGGCCTGGGGCTCGGCGATGCCCGTCGACCCCGGCGACCACGTCGTCGAGGCTGCCGCACCCGGAAAGATTTCGTGGAAGCAGTCCCTGGTCGTGTCGCCGGCGGGCGATACGAAGACGGTCGTCGTGCCCGCCCTCCTGGATGGGCCGGCTCACGCAACGGCCACCTCGACCTCAACGGCCAGCTCGACCGCGAGAGCGGTTCTCGCGCCGGTCCCGGCGCCCAGCAGGGCCGCGTCGGTCCCCGCAGGGACCGGCGATGCCCCGCCGGCGCGAGCTGGTTCTGGACTGACGACCACCGCTTGGGTCGCGCTTGGCCTGGGCGTCGTTGGCGCGGGTGTGTCCACGTATTTCGGGTTGCAAGCAATCTCGCTGAAGAACGACGCCGATCGGGAATGCCCGAACGACGCGTGCACCGCCGACGGTGCCTCACAGAACCACGACGCCATCCGGGCGGCAGATATCGCCACGGGCGCTGCAGCCGTGGGCATCGTGGGCATCGGCGTCGGAGCCGTTCTCCTCGTCATGAGCGGAGCAACCCACGAGTCGCGCCCCGCGGCCCAGCTCTCGCCGGCGCCGACTCTCGTCACCTGCGACGTGTCAGGCGGCCTGGGCCGCGGCGAAGTGACGGTTCGCGCCCGCTGGTGATCAACGGGCTCCGTGTGGTGCCGTAGCGGTCACCCTCGCTCGGCATTCCGCTGCGCCAACGGGAGACGCCTCACGCGTGGCTCGCGAGCGCGACGTCACGGAGCTTGCCCTCGTGCGCCAGGAGCCAGTGCTTGCGCTCCACGCCCCCGCCGAAACCGGTCAGCGACGCGTCGGCCCCGATGACGCGGTGGCACGGCACGACGATCGCGATCGGGTTGGCGCCGTTCGCCAGCCCCACGGCGCGGGCGGCCGTGGGCCGACCGATCTTCGCCGCGAGACCGCCGTAGCTGACGGTCTCTCCGATCGGAATGTCGCGCAGCGCGCTCCAGACCGTGCGCTGAAAGTCCGTGCCCTGGGTCGCCGTCGGCAAAGCTCTCAGCGCCTCGATGTGGCCGTCGAAGTAAGCCCGGAGCGCGCCCCGAGCCGCAGAGGGCCGAGCGGTCTCGTTCAGCCGGATCGCGCCGTTCCCGTAGTGCCTCTGCAAGAGGCGCTGCATGCGCGGCTCGTGGTCTTCCCAGTCCACCGCCCGAAGGACGCGCTCCTCGTCGGTGACGATGAGGATCGGGCCGGTGGGCGTGTCGAGTCGTTCCAGGGTGAAGGTTCGGTAGTTCATCGAATTTGATCCTTTGCTCATGGAAACCACATCTGTGGCCACGGCCACTGACGCCGGCTGGCGGTTTCCGGACGCGATCGTCGCGCCCATGAGCATGTCCGAAAACCGCTAGACGAGCCCGTCGACAGGCACCACCTTTACTCCATGGACCTGGATCACGACGCCTGCTATCGCGCCATCTGCCAGCGCGACGCGCGCTTCGACGGTCGGTTCGTCACCGCGGTGAAGACGACGCACGTCTACTGCCGTCCGGTCTGTTCGGCGCGCACGCCGCGCTCCGAGAACGTGCGGTTCTTTCCCTCCGCGGCGGCGGCGCAGGAGGCTGGGTTCCACCCGTGCATGCGCTGTCGGCCGGAGACGGCGCCCGATCTCGGCGCGTGGCGGGGTACGTCGAACACGGTATCGCGCGCGCTCGCGCTCATCGAGCTCGGCGCGCTCGACGGCGACGATGTCGACGCGCTCGCGAGCCGCCTCGGGCTCGGCGAGCGCCAGCTCCGACGGCTCTTTCGTCAGCACCTCGGCGCGTCGCCGGTCGCGGTCGCGCAGACGCGTCGCGTCTTGCTCGCCAAGCAACTCATCCACGATACGCGTTTGCCGATGTCCGAGATCGCCTTTGCCTCGGGCTTCAGCAGCATTCGCCGCTTCAACGAGACCTTCCTGGCGCTCTTCGGTCGCGCTCCCGGGGAGCTGCGACGCGCGAGCACACCCGACGTGCCCGCCGGGCCCCACGGCGAGATCGACCTTCTTTTGCCCTATCAACCGCCCTACGACTGGCCGACCCTCATCGGCTTTCTGCGCCGGAGAGCCATTGTGGGCATCGAGGTCGTGACCGACGACCGGTACGCGCGGACGGTGGTGCTCGACGGCGTCAAAGGGACGGTCACGGTCGAGCGTACCGACGGCAACGCCCTCCGCGCGAGGGTGCGGTTCCCCAGGCTCTCGGCGCTGCCCGTACTCATCGCGCGTCTCCGCCGGGTGTTCGATCTGGCGGCCGATCCGGTCGCGATCGCCGCCCATCTCGCGAGCGACCCGGCCCTCGCGCCCCTCGTGAAGGCCAGGCCCGGGCTGCGTGTGCCGGGCGCGTGGGACGGCTTCGAGCTCGCGATACGCGCCGTGCTCGGCCAGCAGATCACGGTCGTGGCGGCCGCGCGCCTCGCGGGCCGGCTCGTGGCCGCCCACGGCGAACGTCTGGCCAAACCCGAGGGAGAGCTCACGCACGTGTTCCCTCGACCGGAGGCGCTGGCGAACGCCGACATGAGGGCCCTTGGCATGCCGCAATGCCGCGCCGCCACGCTATCGGCCGTGGCCTCGGCGGCGCTCGCCGACCCGCACCTGTTCGATGCGACGCGCGACCTCGACGATGCCGTCGAGCGCCTCCGGGCGATCCGCGGCGTCGGAGAATGGACTGCCCAATACATCGCTCTCCGTCAGCTGCGCGAGCCCGACGCGTTCCCTGCCGCCGACGTCGGACTCCTGCGCGCCATGGCCGCTCGCGAGGGCCGCGAACGCTCCTCGTCCGAACTCCTCGATCGCGCGAAGCCCTGGCGACCCTGGCGCGCGTATGCGGCGCAGCACCTCTGGGCCAGCGCTTGAACGTCGTCCCTCGCCAACGATCACGCCGATCGTGCTTCGTGACTACTATTTCAGTGACTGCGCCTTCGCGAGATGCGTGCGCGTTTGTCGCGTCGCCGGGGTTGCCGGCAGCGTCGCGGGTAGCGGCGGTGCAGCCGGGGTGACCGCTGCGTCGTCGGCGGGACCACCAGCTGCCTTGGATCGTGTAAAGGTCGCAGCGCACGCTCATGCCATGGGATCCTCACAGGCGTGCAGAGGAACTTCACGCTCGGGCAGGGCGAACGCGATGAGGACGTCGAGCGGTGGCTCGATCGCGCCCGCACCTCGGAGCCGGTTGACGCGTCTCTTCGTCCACGTTCGCCGGCAGGGGGGGTGCGGGGACGTGGCTGGAGAAGACGAACATGCCGAGCCATCTCAAGGAACTCGTGCGCGCCCGCATGCAGAAGACGGGCGAGAGCTACGAGCAGGCCCTTCGCCACGTCCGCGCGCAGGAAGAGCGGACGCCCTCTGCGCCAGCCCCGACGGAAACTCCCTACATGAAGAGCGCGGCCCGCGCGCAGAGCGTCGCGGATACCGCGTTCTTGATCGCCGTGGTGCGTGCCGAGGAGGCGCTCCGGCCCGAGGGGAATCGTGACTTCGTACGATCCGTATGCTTCCCTCTTCGCAGCGGACGGGAGCCATGCGACCGAATCGACGCAGCGCTTCCTCGACCTCCCGTTCTTCCGAGACGGCGTGAGGCTGCGTACGCGGTACATCGACGATGCCGTGCGCGAAGGCCTGAAGGCCGGCCTCGGCCAGGTCGTCCTGCTCGGTGCGGGCCTGGATACGCGGGAACGCGGGCCAGGGTGATGGCGCGGGTGCCCCCGGAGTCTCAGGACATCATCGAGTCGACGCCGCGCTCCTCCTGCGTCGGCGTGGAGCCCGATCACTTCACGATCGATGGCCTGATCGAGGTGCTCGGCGGTCGCCGTGCGATCGATGTACCGAAGCGGATCCGCTGACGGGCTTCGGACGAGGCCGCGTCACGGCGCCCCTACGTCCTCCTTCGCCACGCCGACTTGCGCCGCATCGAGGGTCACGTTGAGGCCCGCGGTGCCGGCGGTGCCGATCAATTTCCATCCGAGATCTCCCGACCCGGTGGCCGGGTCGTCGTAGTTGCCGTTGCCGTTCGCGTCCACGTACACGAGGACATGGTAGTCGACCCCGACTTCCACGACGCCGGGCACCTTCATGTCGAACACCGGCTCCGAGATCTTCGGCACGCGAAACAGAGCGACGACGCGGTTCGCTCCGGCGTCGACGACCCGCATTTGAATGAGATCGCCCTGAAGGCCCTGGGCGTTCATGACGTGGAGCGACGCGCCGAGGCCCGTGTCTTTCGACGGATTCGGCGTGCCGCTCGGGTAGTCATTGATCTCGGTAAACGAGGTGTTGTGCGTGAAGGTCACTTGAACGAGGCCATTCACGGGCGTGACTGAATCGGCCGGGTAGTCCTGGAGCGGTTCGATGCGCCACGCGTGGTCATTGGAGACGACGAGCCCGATCTTGTCGTAGGTTCCGAGGCCCTCGACGTCGGCCCAGAAGTCGAGGTGGAACGGGCCGTTTTGGTTCGGTATCGACATTGGTGCGTTGACGACAACGTCGGCCGCACCGAGTGGATTCACCACGCCGCGGAACTGAATGAAGTTGTTCGCGTCGATGATTCGATATTCGAATAGCTGCGTCAGGTGCGGCGTCATTCCGACGAGCGCGAATTTGAAGTTCAAATACTCGGCCGGCGCGCTCGTCGTCGGCGCGTCGGAAGAGGGACCGGAGTCCGAAGACAGACCTGAAGACGCCGACGAATGAAAATGGTCGACATCGACCAGCGCGAAGCAACCCAGCGCGGTCGACGCGATCGCCACCACCCCATAGCGAATGCCACAAAGTAAATGCATGAATTGATCCTTCCTAGAACGCGCCGCTCATCGTGGCGAAGTACGCTCCGGGAGAGCAAGCCAAGCTGCCCCGAAGGGACGACCGGAGCTCGTTTCGGGCCGCCGGCGGAGATGCGCCCACCGTCGGGCGGCGGGGAGCCTCCGGGCCACCCGAAAAGACCAGAAGCCCCAGGCCGGCCGCCGTGAGGGCGGCGCCGCCAATGAGGAGCGCGTCCGTGATGCGGATGAAGCGGTGTGCGTCGTCTTGTGCGGGTCCCAGCGCATACGAGCTCGGACACTGGCTGTTGGGGCAGTGGCTCTCGATCGTGTTCACCTTGCCCAGTGTGAGGGCACCGAAAATGCCGCCCGCCGCCAGAGTCGCTCCCCCGACGCCCGCGATGATCCACGGCAGCACGCGCGTCGGCGCGCGGCGCTGCGGCTCCTCGGATGGCTTGTGCGAGACCGTGCGCGACAGCGTCGCGGCAGGTTTTGCGTCAAACTCCCAGATATCCAGCGTCTCGGTGGCGGACTTCACTTCGATGATGTGGTGACCGGGTCGCAGGCCGAGTTCGATCTTCCCGTTCACGGGACCATAGAGGTTCGTGATGGATTCGCCGCGAATGGGCAGCCTCTTGTCGATGACCGTCGCATTCGGCGTGTCGACCGCCACGACGACGCGCACAAGCCCCGCGCGGAGCGTGTCCACGTCCCGCCCGATCTGCGTGGCCTCGACCGGGTCGATCTCCGGGACCTCCTTCAAGTAACGCGTATACGCCGCAATCGCCTCGCCGTCGCGTTCGAGCTTGAGGGCGCAATAGCCGATGTTGCCCAAAATCTTCGGCGAATTCGAAGCAGCGTAGGCAGACTCGAATTCTCTGTATGCGTCTTCGTACCGAGCACCGTCGGGGTCTTGCAGCATGCTGACGCCTGCCTTGAAGTGATTCTGCGCGTCGTCGCTGATCGGTCCGTCCGCCGCGCGTCCCAGCGAGCTGACAAGTAGCGCACCTACGAGGAAACTCCCGCCGACACATCGAGCGATTGATCGGATCAAAGTTCCCGTAGAGTACGGCCAAGCCCGTAGAGCCGAAGTAACAAAGTGTTGTCCCGCTCGGCAAATGCTGCGTACCCGCCCTCCCTTGGGCTCCGAGTGGAGGTCATTGTCCGTCCCATCGAATCGGCCACGCGCCGCTGAGCGGACGGCTGACCGGAGCGCGTCGTCCGATCCCACTCGTCCCGGCAGTCAGTCTTTTGGCGGTGAGTCAAGCATCCGGCAGACGGCGTGCATCAGATGAGGCGAACGGACCTCGGGGCCTGCGGCCCCCATTGATCACCAAGCCCATCCGACGTGGACGAGGCTGCCCGAGGCAAGCGCAGCCTTTTGTCCCATGCTTTTCATCACGACGACCGTCTTCGTCTTCAATGACAATTTCGTCGTGCCAAAATTTGGCCGCGCTCTTTTGGGTTAGCACGAGGCCTGCAGGAGGGAGAGCGTGGAGCTCTATAGCGATGGTCGCGCGGGGCAGTCATCGGTTGCGGATCGATAGTCGTTGTCGTCTTGGGGAGGGCTGTATGCGTATGCAAGTGTTTACGTCATTGGGAATTTCGGTCGCGCTCGTCGCCTTGGTTGGGTGCAGCGCTGACGATCAAGGGACGCCGCCGGGCACCCCGCCGGACGCTTCTTCGGCGATCGATGGGCCGTCGTGGAGCCCTCCCGACGGATCGGCCGACGATGACGCCGCGCCCGATGCCAAGGGCAGCAAACCGAAGGTCTCGTCGACGCCGAGTCACGGGTCGACGATCGCGCTTTCGGAGGACGATTCGCGACTCGTCGTGGCCAACACCGACACGGGCACGGCCAGCGTCTTCTCGATCGACTACGCGTCCGCCGCGCTTCCCACCCTGACGAAGATCGCCGAGATTGCCGTCGGCGCCGAGCCGTCGGCGGTCGCCATCCACCCCGACGGCGACACAGCCTTCGTTCTGTCGCGCAAAGATCAGAAGCTCGTCAAGATTACTGGCCTCCGGTCGACTCCGGTCAAGGCAGGAGAGATTGCGGTCGGGTCAGAGCCTACGGGCCTCGCGATGACCCCACTGGGCGGCACGGTCTACGTCGCGAACTGGGTCGACGGCACGGTCGAGGGCATCAAGACCGACACGCTCACCGTCTTGAAGACGATTGACCTGAACGCCACGTTGGCGGCTGCGCCGTACCTCGGCCCGGGCTTGGGCTCACGCCCGGCGCTCGCGCACCCGCGCGCCATCGCGATCACGAACAACGGCGACATGATCGAAACCGACGAGAGCTTGTTCGTCACGGAGTACTTCGCGCAGCAGAAGGCGCCCGTCGCGAGCGACGCCTCGAACGCGGACACGAACTGGGTCGGAGTCGTCTACAAGGTTCCGCTCGGCACGATGCAGCCCGCCATCATCGAGATCCCGCCCTTGAACGACATGGGCTTTCAGGATCACAACGGGGGGACGGCCGGCTGCTTCCCGAACCAGCTTCGCTCGATCAACATCCAGGGAGGATTCGGGTACGTGTCGTCGACCTGCGCGTCGCCCAGGTCCCCCACCGGCATCTTCAACGGCCCCGCCGCGGCTCCCTGCAAAGCGGATGCGACCTGTCCTGGCGGCGGCGTCGGGTCGTGTGCGGGTGTCGTCGCGGGCACGTGCTCGGGTACGAGTACGTCGTGCAAGGCCGACGCGGATTGCGGCGGGACGGCCGGGTCGTGCGCGGGCGTCGTCGCCGGAGCTTGCAAGACGACCTGCGCCGCGAACGCAGCTTGCGGCATGAACGGCGGTCAGTGCGTGCCCACCACGGGGACCGACCCCAGCGTGGGCGGCACGTGCGCCCCGAATCCCGCCGACGTCAAGACGACGACGGCACCGGCCATCTCGGTCATTGACCTCGGCGGCAGCAAGACGATCGCCACGGTCAATCTCGACAAGGCGTTCTCCACGTACTTCGATACGCTCGGCCTGCCGGACAATGCAGCTCGTCGCTTCCCGATGTTGCCGGCGGACATTGGATTCGTTCCCGGGACCGTCACGGGATACGTAGCGGCGAACGGGGCAGACGCGGTCTTCCGCATCGATTTCGACGCGACGTACGCGGCGAGCACGATCGACAGCGTCGGTGACCCGAAGAACCCGTTCATGAGCCTGTTTTCGGCGGCGATCGATCCGTCTCACAACGGGCAGTTGCCGTCGGGCCTCACGATCGCCCACGCGACGCACACGATGAACTCGACCGTGCGGTATGCCTTCGTCGCCAACGACCGCACGCGAAACGTGACGGTGCTCGACCTGGCGGCGCAGGAAATCGCGGGCCTGACGGCGGGGACGCCGACGACCGCGGCCGCCTCGAACCCCGAGACGGACCCGACCGCGATCAGCGTGCTCGAGGGCAAGCGTCTCTTCATCACCGGCCTCGGCCGGTGGTCGTGGAACGGCCAGGCGTGGGGAGGGTGCTCGAATTGCCACGGCGATGGGCTGAGCGACAACGTCAGCTGGTACATCGGACGCGGCCCGCGCCAGTCGCCGAACCTCGACGGGTCCTACGTGAAAGGCCTGGCCGCCACGGGAAACCAGACGGACTACCGAATCAACAGCTGGGAAGGCACGCAAGACGAGATCGCCGATCACGAGGGCGCGATCCGTGGAATCTCCGGCGGCGTCGGGGCCATCGTGAAGGACCCGGCCCTCGCGTTCACGAGCCAGCTCAACGTCCCGAACGAGACGGGGCTCAACGGCTCGTCGCTCATGGTCGCGGACCCCGCCAACCCCGGGCACTTCCCGACCGCCTCGGTGCTCCCCGACTGGCAGGAGATCGTCTCGTGGGCCCGTACCGTGCGCTCGCCGCGAAGGCCCTCGAACCTCGATCCCGCCCAGGTCGCTGCCGGCAAGGACCTTTTCACGGGAGCCAACTGCCAGGGCTGCCACAGCGGTCCGTTGTGGACGGTCTCTCAGGTCTTCTACCAGCCGGACTCGACCGGCGTGACCAACAACAAGCTTAAGACGCTGTCGTGGTCGAGCGCAGTCCATTCGGCCGGCTTCCCGAGCGCGCTCCTGCCCGTTCTCGACACGTTGCCGACGCCCCCGACGGGAACGACCTACAGCGGTCAGACGATGCGCTACAGCGGCAACAAGGCGTCCCTGTTCGACCAGCTCACGTGCGGGGTCCGCAACGTGGGCACGTACGCCGTCGCCCAGACCGAAGCCGGCTTCGCCGAGCTGCGGCCCGATCTGGTCACCCCCGCATCGGGCAATGATCCCGACTCGAAGGGATTCAACGTCCCGCCGCTCCTCAACACGGTGACGGGCGCACCGTACCTCCACGGAGGCGCCGCGCTCTCGCTAGAGGCGCTCTTCAGCCCGACGTTCCAGACCCACTATCAGGCGCTCGCACCGGGCTTCCTCGACGCGAGCGACCCCGCGCGCGCCGGCAAGGTGGCCGCACTCGTCCAGTTCCTGCTCTCGATCGACGGGGATACATCGACGATCGCTGTTCCAGCGCTCGGCTCCACGGGAGGCAGCTTTTGCTCCGCGCAGTGAAAGACGACCCCATGGCCCGCGACGACGCGCCCGAGATCGAGGAGGCGTTCGCTCCCGTCAGCGTCGTCGAGCGATTCGGGAAATACCGAAGCCTGGGGCGCATCGGGCAGGGAGGGATGGCGGACGTCTTCCTCGCCGTCGGCCGTGGCCCCGCAGGGTTCAACAAGCTGGTGGTCATCAAGCGGCTGCGCGACAACGTCGCGTCGGACACCAGGTTCTGCGACATGTTCCTCGACGAGGCGCGCCTCGCCGCGCGCCTGAATCACCCGAACATCGTGCAGACGTACGAGGTCTCCGAGCACGAAGGCGCGTTCTTCATCACGATGGAGTATCTCGAGGGGCAGCCGCTCAGTCGAATCGCGCGCGTTTGCCGTCGCGAGGGGATACGCTTGGAGGCGCAGATTCACGCCCGGATCATCTCGGACGTGCTCTGCGGATTGGACTATGCGCACTGCGCCCGAGACTTCGACGGCACCCCGTTGAACATCGTGCATCGCGACGTCAGTCCGCAGAACATCTTCGTCACGTACAACGGCCAGGTCAAAGTCGTCGACTTCGGCATCGCAAAGGCGGAGCGCAGCAACACCAAGACGCAGATCGGCTTCTTCAAGGGGAAGGCCGCGTACATGGCCCCCGAGCAGCTCGACGGGGGAGCCATCGACCGGCGCGTGGACGTCTTCACTGCCGGCATCGTTCTCTGGGAGCTCCTCGTCGGAAAGAGGCTCATGGCGGCGGAGTCCACCGCCAAGACGCTCGTGCGGCTGCTGCAGGAGACGGTCCCGCGCGTCTCCGCGAGCGTACCGGACATCGACCCGAAGCTCGATGCGATCGTGGCTCGCGCACTCCAACGCGACCCCAACGCGCGCTACCAGACGGCCGGCGAGATGCATGACGCGCTCGAGCAATACCTCCTCGACGGCCATCACTTGGTTCGGCACGAGGACATCGGTCGCATTGTCAGCGAGGCCTTCGGCGACGCTCGGGCCGAACTGCAGCGCGAGATCCGCACCCAGATGGCGCATGCGTCGGAGTTTCCGCGGACGTCGAGCGGAACGATGGCCATCGCAGGGGTCGCTCTCGCACCGCCGTCCGTCGACTCGGCCAGCATGAGTGTGATTGGCACTCTGGCGAGCGCGAGCTTCACCGGAATGCAAGCGGCGCCCTCCGGCACGACTGGCATCATCATCGCGGAGCGGCCATCTCGGAACGTCTGGATCACGTCCGCCCTGGTGGCGGCGATCGCCGCAGTATCGGTCGCCGTGATCTTCACTCTGGTGGAGCGGGCACAGATTGTCGCGGCGCCGCCGCCGCCTGTTCCGATACCGATCGCCCTTGCGCCAGCGGCCACCCATCCTGACCCTCAGCCCACCGCGGAAGCGACAGACCAAGACCGCTCGCGAGAGCCCGTCCACGGCGAGCCCGCGGCGCCGGCGCCCGCGGTTCGCCCCGTGCAGCCTCCGGCTGCTTGGCGGCCCGGACGTCCGGCCGAACCGCGACCGGCGCCGCAGCCGCGACCCGCGGCGCCTTCTGCTGCGGCCGCGGTCTCCGCTCCGAGCATGGGCACCGCCCTCCCGAACGCCGCCGCCGAGCCCACGACCGTGCGTCCGCCGTCGCCGCCGCCGTCCGCGCCTGCCCCCTCTCCTACTCAAGAGGGTCGAAGGTTCAGAACCTCCCTCTAAAATGCACGCATCGATCTAATGACCATCTTGACGAAGACACCCTCATCGCCTCGCACACGCACGCGAATCGCTCGCGCCATCGAGGCCGCAGCGACTATTGGCGTATTCGTCCATTTGGGCGGCTGCACGGCACAAGCCGAGCGTGCGCCTCCGGTGCTCACGGATCCCGATACACGCGAGATTCCGTGTGGGCCCAAACGGGTTCTCGAAGCCGTGTGTCAGCAGTGCCATGCCCCGCCCCTTCGGAACATGGCGCCGTTTCCACTCGTTACATACGCGGACACGCAGGTCCTCGCGGGTAGCAAACCCATTTGGAGCTACATGCAGAGCGTACTCGCCAGCGGCGTCATGCCCCTTCCGCCCGTGCAGCTCGATCCGGCGGACAGGGAGGCCCTTCTCGGCTGGCTGGAGGCCGGAGCGCCTCCGCGGCTCCCGTCGGAGGTGTGTTCACTGGCCGATGCGGGGAGCGCCGCGACCGATGACGAAGCAGCCGTGCCCGACGCGCTCGGCGACGCAGGGTATGGCTACGTGGAGGAGCGGGGCCTCGACGCGCGATTCGAAGACGCGCCGGCAGCGACCCGCGAAGCCTCGACCGAGGGTGGGGACGCCGACGGCACGAACGCAACGCTCGATGGGTGCGTCGACGGCACAGGCACGCCGTGTGAGTAGCCCGCGGCGGGTGGGAAGCGGAAGCGCGGTCGCGTGCGCAAAGAAGGCGCGAGCAGTCCACGTAACGCCCATCCGACGCCCAACCAGTTTCCGTCGCGCTGGAATGCCGACCACGTTGATGTCGGGCGCGGAGCCGCGGCGCTCGCCGAAACGGCGGCCACGGGCGACCCAACTTGCTCCGACGTTGGGTGCAACAGCAGCCGCCCGCCATTCGACACTGGCGCGTGTCGTGGATCCGCCGCGTCTGCGTCCAAGTCCCTGCTCGACTCTTGCGCGCTTGCGGCCGATGGCAACTTCGATTGGCCCCGCGACCCATGCTGACATGAACCACTCATACGTCGATCGCCGCTGCGGAAAGGGGGAGGCGTGTCTCGAACTCGGCGTTTCACCCCGCACCACGACACTACGCCGCCCCCAGCGGGCCTCGCCCCGTCGAAATCCGCTCTCATCCAGGCCGGAGCGAAATCTAGGCTAAATCTCGCGATTCAGACGCATTGAGCGGCGTGCTCCACCACCGATCGGTCTGCTAGAAGTATCGGTGAACGAGCGCAGCGCGCCGCCTCGGGTATGACTGGCGGCGAGGCGCGTTCGGAGAGTTTTCTCTCGTCTGGACACACGCGTCGCCAGGCTGCTGAAGAGTTGCGAGGTTTCTCGGCGAGGGTACTATCCCGTCCCATGTCAACCCTTCAGTCTCAGCTCGACTCTCTCGCCCGCTCATTCGCCGAGCAAATCATCCACGCTATCCGCGGCGCATCGATCCACGAACTTTCCTCCGGCGGCGGAGCCATCGCCGGCAATGGTCGGAGCGCTGATAGGCCGACGGCGTTCGCCTCGTCCGGCGCAGCTCGTCGGGCAGTCTCGAAGGCGACGCCGACACTCGCTCCGAAGGCGGCTCGCGCAAACGGACGACTTCCTCGTCGTTCCGCCGACGAGATTCAGGAGATGCTCGGCAAGGTCATCGGCCTCGTCAAGAAGCACAAGGGTGGCCTCCGCGCCGAGGAGATTCGCGCGAACCTCGGCATGCTGCCGAAGGAGATGCCGCGCATCTTGAAGGAAGGCGTCGCGACCAAGAAGCTTTCGACCAAGGGCCAGAAGCGGGCAACGACCTACTTCGCGAAGTGAAGGAAACCAACGATGCGCTGGTACCATTACGTGGCCTATTTTTTCGGGGGCGCCTTCCTCGCAAACACACTACCTCATCTTGGCAATGGGAGCTCCGGTCATCCTTTCCAGAGTCCGTTTGCGTCACCGCCAGGGGAGGGTCTGTCCTCCTCGACAGTCAACGTCCTGTGGGGCCTCTTCAACTTGGCCGTCGGCTACTTGCTCGTCTGTCGCGTCGGAAACTT
>CALFNG010000192.1 GCA_937902985.1 uncultured Myxococcales bacterium | reverse complement strand
GCCGCGGCGCCATGGCCTTCCGTCACAGAGGACGACGTCGGCTCCTTCCGAAAATAGCGTGTCGAGGCTCGATCGCCCGGCCCGCGCACTGGCCCGCCTACGCTTCGGCGCTGGGATCGCTCCCAGCTCCGCAAGGTCTGGGCTTCCCGGGGGCGGATTCCTCCCGGGGTAGGACTTGCTTCCGATGTCTACTCACCTTCCGCTCACCTACGTCCTCCTGCCGGTCTCCCGGCGCGTACCCTCCGCGGCCAATCTCCTTCTCCTCTTAACTGAGCGGCATCGGGCCTAGATCGGGCGCGTCGGCGGTGGCGCGATGGGCGTCGCGTCTTTCTCGAAGGCGGCCGCGCGGTCTTGCCGCAGGCGCTCGAGTTCGACCATTAGCGCGTCACGGGCGGCGTCGGCGAGGTGCCGCGCCGCCTTGACGCACGCGATGACCATGTCGACGTCGTGCAACTTGCCGAGGCGCCCCTGGAGGCGCGCCGCAGGCTGGGCGAGGCCCGCAAGCTCGTCGGGCAGGACCATGGCGAAGGCTTCGACGGTGTAGCGGAGCCGCTTGTAGGCGATGCGCAGGCTGTGCAGCGCCTCCGGCTCCTGGAGAGGCCCGGCGCGCCTCCGCTCGACCTCGCGCCGGGCGTCCTCGACGGCCCGGCGCGCGAACTTGGTCAGGCGCTTGTCGCGTGACGGCTTCGTTCGAAACGCCACCAGCGCCGTGAGGAGGCGTCGCCCGCGTTCGAGCTCGCCCTCCCGGATCTTGCGGCGGAGACCGCTCCGCAATCGCCTCTCGCGGCGGCGACGAGAGTCGATCCACGCCTTCACGCCGGCGCTCACCTCCGGCCGCGCGTCGGCACCGAGGATCGTGAGCGACGTCACGATCTCGAGCACGACCTCTTCGTCCCGGAGCACGCCCGAGGTTCGCTGCACGTCGCGTAGCGCCGAGCGAACCTCGTCCGCGTGGAAGCGACCGAGCACGGTGCGGCCCACCTCGAGGAGCGTACGCGTGCGGCGGAGGGCCACCCTGAGGTCGTGCACCGCGCGCTCGTCGGCCGGCGAGAGGAGGCGCGGGCCGACTTCGGCGAGGCTCGTCTCGAAGGCCGAGAGCCGCTCCAGCAGGAACTGCCCGGCAAGGGGCACGGCCTGCTCGCCTCCCGCGACCTGCACGCCCTCGGCAGCCCGAGCGACCGACGACTCGTCGCTCATCGACGGACCCGCACGACGCTCGCCGTGGTCACCGGCTTGAAGCCCAGCGCCTTGGCCAGCGTGCGCCTCACGGCCAGGCGGACCGTTTCGGCGACTCGCTCGTCGTCAAGGCGCTCGCCGAGCTCGGCGAGCGCGAGCAGCGCCTCGAACGCCGAGCGGGCCTCCTTGCGGGCGGCGTCGACGAGAACGTCGTCTGCGTCGGGGTCGATGACACCGCGGGTCGCGATCGCCACGTCGCCCGCGAGATGGCCCTGCGCGTCGAGGGCCACCGCGACGTGCACGGCCCCGAGCGACGCCAGCGCCGCTCGCTCCGCGATCACCCTCTCCGGGAGCACCCGCCCGGCGGCGACGTAGACCCGCCCGGATTGCACTCGGTCGGTCTTGCGCACGCCCGCGCCGTTGGCCTCGAGCGTCGCGACGTCGCCGTTCTCGAGCACGGTGACGGCGGGTACGCCGACGTCTCGCGCGAGCTCGGCGTGGCGCAGAAGATGGTGTAGCGTTCCATGGACCGGCACGAAGGCACGCGGCTCGACGAGTTCGAGCATCCGTCGCTGCTCTTGCCGGTGCGCATGACCGCTGACGTGCACGGCGCGGCTCGAGTGCCAGGAGCGAACGTCGACCTCTCTCCGCAAGAGGTCGTTCATCAGCTGCATCACCTCGGGCTCGTTGCCGGGGATGACGCGGCTCGAGAGCACGACGACGTCGCCCTTGCCGAGGTCGAGGGCGTTGTGATCGCCGCGGGAGAGGCGCGCGAGCGCGGCCATCTTCTCGCCCTGAGAACCGGTAGCCACGGCGAGGATCTGTCGCTTCGAGAGCTCGCGCGCGCGCTCGGGCGGCCACACCAGATCGACCGGCCACTCGAGGTAGGGTCGGCCCGCGTGCTCGCCCGTGGAGCGCGCCGTGGCCCGCGCGACTCGGGCGTGCGTCGTCACGCTGCGGCCCAGCGGAACGATCTTGCGCCCGTGCCGTCGGGCGATCTCGCCGAGCATGCGCAGGCGGTGCACGTTCGACGCGAACATGGCGACCACGATGGCCTGGTCGGCGCCCGCGACGATGGCCTCGAGCGCTTCGCCGACGCCCTCTTCGCTGCCCGTCGGCCCGGCCGCGTCGATGTTCGTCGAATCGCTGAACAAGAGGTCGACGCCCTCGCGCGCGAGCTCTCCGAAGCGCTCCACGTCGAACACTTCGCCGTCGGGCGGCGCGTCGTCGAACTTGAAGTCGCCAGTGTGCACGACGAGGCCCGCCTCGGTGCGGATCGCCAGCGCGGTCGCGTCGGCGATCGAGTGCGTGACCCGAACCGGCTCGACCACGAACGAGCCGACACGCTCGCGGGCGCGCGGCCTGACGCAGCGGAGGTCGGCGTGGGCGAGCACCTCGTGCTCCGCCGCCCGCTCGCGAAGGAGGCCGAGCGCATAGGCCGGCCCGAAGACGGGCGCGTCGAACCGGCGGAGGAAATAGGGGATCGCGCCGATGTGGTCCTCGTGCCCGTGCGTCACGAAGATGCCCGCGATGCGGTATCCGTCGAGCGCGCCGAAGTCCGGGTGCACGACGTCGATCCCGAGGCCGCGATTGTCGAACGTGACGCCGCAGTCGACGACCAGCGCCTCGCCGCCCTGCTCGAGGGCGAGGCAGTTCATGCCCACTTCGCCGAGGCCGCCGAGGACGATGATCCGCAAGGCGTGCTCCTTAGCATGTGCCCGGCATGCTATCTCCAGGCTGGCCGGGCATGTCGACACTCGCGGAAAAGCGCTTCGTTCTCGTCACCGGCAAGGGCGGCGTCGGCAAGACGACGGTGTGCGCCGCCGAGGCGCTGGCGCTGGCGGCGAAGGGCAAACGTGTCCTCGTCGCGATGTGCAACGCGAAGGAGCGCCTCAGCACGATGCTGGGCTCGGAGCCCATCGGTTCGACGGTGACGCCGGTCACGAAGAACGTATGGGCCGTCAACATGCTGCCCGAAAAGGCGCTCGAAGAGTACGGGGTCCTCGTTCTGAAGAGCCGCGTTCTCTACAAGACGCTGTTCGACAACGCCTACGTGCGCGCGTTCTTGCGTGCCGTCCCGGGGATGCAAGAGTGGACGATGCTCGGCAAGGCGTGGTGGCACACGACCGAGACGCTGCCCGACGGCTCGTTCAAATACGACGTCGTCATCCTCGATGCGCCGGCCACTGGGCACGGACTCGACATGCTCCGCGTGCCGAAAGTGATCATCGACGTGGTGCCGCCCGGCCTCTTGCGTCGCGACGCCGAGCGGGCGTGGGCGCTGTTCCAGGACGGCGAGATGTGCGCGATCGTCCTGGTGACGCTCCCCGAGGAGATGCCGACCACCGAGACGATCGAGCTCGCGACCGCGCTCACGAAGCTCGGGCTGCCCATCGGTCGCGTCGTCGTCAATCAGGTGCTGCCGCCTCTCTTTTCACGCGACGAGCGCGCCGTGCTCGAAGGTGCGCCGCTCGCGGCGCCGCTCGCGAGAGCCACGCCGGGAGACGCGGCGCTCGACGCGGCGCGCGGCCGGGCGACTCGCGAGCGGCTCCAGGCCGACAGCATGGGTCGTCTATCGCGGGAGCTCCCGGTCGCGCCGTCGTTCCTGCCGCTGCTCCTCGACGACGCCTCCACGCCGGAGGCGCTTCGCCAATTGGCGAAACGCGTGTAGGCAAGGAGCGCTCGCGACCCCGAACCGGGGACTCCGGGTGTGAATATCCAGCAACGGTAGCGACTCCCCGTTCACGGCGGTGTCGGCGCGCCCAGGCGAGCGGGAGCGCGAACTCGCGTGAATCCAGCGGGTCCAGTGACACCTCTGCCGTGGCCCGGCCATTGCTCGGTTGGTTCGCCTGCTATGAAGACGCCTATCGCTGTCGCATTGTTCACTAGCTTGTCGGCATTCGCCTCGGGGGCTGCGGCCGACGAACCGTCGTCGCCGATGCCGACGCTCCCCGCGTCGGCGCCGGCCGCCGCGGCACCCGCCGCCCCGTCGGCGTCTTGCCACATCGGAGAGCACGGGGGCGTCGACGACGCCGACGCGCAGACGGCCACGCAGCTCGTGTGTGCCGAGCTTTCGCGCGCGGGCGCGCCGGCGGGCGCGACGTATCGGGTCGACATCGGACGCCTCGGATCCCTCGTTGTCCTCACGGTCGCCCGCGAAGGTAGCTTGCCGGGGAGCACGGCCGACGCGCGCCAGCTCAAGCTCCACGGCATCGAAGACGTGACATCCGCGGCGCCTCGCCTCGCCGCCGCGCTGGTCAACGGCACCGCGCTCGACGAGGCCGAGGTCGTCTCGCAGACGGTCGCGGGCGACAAGCGCAACCCGCCCATCAGCGCCTCGAAGATTCACTTCGCGCTCGGCCTCATCGGCCAGTTTCCGCCGTTCGATCGGAGCGCGACGCCGGCGCCGGGCATCGACTTCGAGCTCCACTCGGAGCTCGACCCCTTCGAGATCGTTGGCAACTTCCGGTTCGGCGCCGACTCCGACGATCGGAGCGTCGGAGTCGTCTTCGTCAACTTCGCGATGGGTGGCCGCTACTTTCCGGGCGACGGAGACACGAGCCCGTACCTGGGCGGTGGTTTCGCCTGGAGCTACCTGAGCGTCAATGACAACGTGAACAACGACTTCAGCGGCAGCCACGCCGGCCTCGGCGCCTACGGCGAAGCGGGCGTCGAGTTCCTGCGGCAGCGGCACACGCACCTGGCCATCGGGGCCCGGCTCGACGCGCCGTTCTTCTCGGTGACTAACGACCGATCGGGCCAGACCATCAGCGGGGGCGCGGGAACGATCGCGCCCCAGCCCGTCGTGCCCCCTTCGATCTACTACGCGCCGCTGTCTCTCGAACTGCGCCTCACGTTCTGAGCGCGCCTCGCGCGAGCGGCAGCGGCGCGACGACTCCTTCGTTCACGCCGGCGCCCTCGCCCTCGCTCGCGCGGGTATCGCGGGCGCATGGCGGCGTCACGCCTTCTTCAGGTTCTCGAGCGCGAAGTCCCAGTTCACGAGGCTCTTGAGGAACGTCTCGATGTACTTGGGGCGCGCGTTTCGGTAGTCGATGTAATAGGCGTGCTCCCACACGTCCATGGTGAGCAGGGCCTTGTGCCCGTGCTTGAGCGGCAGGTCGGCGTTCGGGGTCTTCGTGACCTCGAGCTTCTTGTCCTTGTTCAGCACGAGCCACGCCCAGCCAGAGCCGAACTGAGTCGCGCCGGCCTCGCTGAACTCCTTCGCGAACTCTTCGACCGAGCCGAAGTCGCGCTTGATCGCGTCGGCGAGGTCGCCGCTCGGCGATCCACCGCCGTTGGGCTTCATCGAGCTCCAGTAGAACGTGTGGTTCCACACCTGCGCGGCGTTGTTGAAGACGCCGACGTCGCTCGAGAGAATGACCTCTTCGAGGCTCTTGTTCGCGTCGGCCTTGCCTTCGAGCAGCTTGTTCAGGTTCGTGACATATGCTTGATGATGCTTGCCGTGGTGAAACTCGAGCGTTTCCGCGCTGATATGCGGCGCGAGCGCGTTCTTGTCATACGGAAGCGGGGGTAGCGAGAAGGCCATTGGTTCACTCCTTGTCGTGCTTGGTTCAAGCGTGTGTACAAGCGTGGGTTCAAGCGTGGGCTCAAGCGTGGGCTCAAGCGTGGGCTCAAGCGTGGGTTCAAGCGTGGGTTCAAGCGTGGGTTCAAGCGTGGGCTCAAGCGTGGGTTCAAGCGTGGGTTCAAGCGTGGGTTTCAGGCGGGGGATTCAACCAGGGAACATGCCCTTACCCTGCAGCGTGTCAACGGCCACCGCACGGGATGAGCCGTTCGTTACGCCTCGGGACCCCCCGCTCGGAACCGCCGACTACGGCGCGAGGGGAACCAGGGGGCTGGTCTGCACGAGCAACTTCTCGATGAGACCCTTGGAGTACGTCGAGAGCTCGCGGAAGACGACGCCCATCCCGGCCGGGCTCGTCTCGACGCGCACGACTTCGCCAATGCCTTCGATCGTCTCGATGTCGTCCATGATCACGGTGAAGCGCAGGTTCACGCGCGTGCCGATCGGCAGCGGCTGCTGCGATTTGATGAAGACGCCGGTTCGCGAGATGTTCGTGACGTATTCCTGGATGAACGCGTCGAACGACTCGAACTCTTTGTTGATGGTGACGCGTTCGTCCCCACGCTTGTCGGAATCGCTCATCGCGGTCTCCTCGCTCTACCAGACTCGCTCTACCAGAGGTCCGGTCTCCGGGATCAGTGGCCAGAGAGGTCGAACTGCTCGAGATGGTACTCGGTTCGAGCGGTCACCTGGATGCGGCGCATGAACTTGCTCTCCGCGTCTTGCACAGCGGCCTTCTCGCTGCCGGTCAGCAGGTCGGCAACGGCCGGGTGGCAGTTGACGAGGATGCTGTAGCCCGGAAGATCCTGACGCTTGCGCCGGATCTCCCGCAAGATGTCGAAGCACACCGTCTCTTTCGACATCAGGTGGCCCGTGCCGTCGCAGTAGAAGCAGGGCTCGTGCATCAGCCGGCCGAGGCTCTCGCGCGTTCGCTTGCGCGTCATCTCGATGAGCCCGAGCTCCGAGATGCGATTGAGCGTGGTCTTGGCCTTGTCTTTCTGGAGCAGCTCGTCGAGCGTCTTTCGAACCTTCTCGCGGTTCGACGCCTTCTCCATGTCGATGAGGTCGAGGATGATGAGCCCCCCGATGTTGCGGAAGCGCAGCTGGTAGGCGATCTCGTGAACCGCCTCGAGGTTCGTCTTGAGGATCGTCTCCTCCATGTCCTTGCTGCCCTTCCCCACGAAGCGGCCGGTGTTCACGTCGACGGCCGTCAGCGCCTCGGCCTCGTCGAGAATGAGGTACCCGCCGCTCGGCAGCGGCACCTTGCGTGAGAGGGCGCGCGCGATCTCGTCTTCGATGCCGTACGCGTCGAAGATGGGCTCGTCGTCGTTGTAGTAGAGGATGTCCTTCAGCCGCTCGGGCATGAACATCTCGACGAAGCGGCAGGTGCGCTCGTATTGGGCGCGGTCGTCGATCACGATCTGATCGACGTCGTCGGTGAAGAGATCGCGCGCCGTCTTGAGCACGATGTCGAGCTCACTGAGGAGCGTGGCTGGGGCCCTCGCGCCCTCGTGCTTCTTCGCGACCTCGCCCCAGAGGCGCACGAGGTAGCCGACGTCTTGCTTCAGCTGCTTCTTGGTGAGGCCTTCGGCCACCGTGCGCACGATGAGACCCCCGGCCGGAGGCTTCATGCTCTCGATCGTCTCGCGGAGGCGCGCCCGCTCCTTGTCGCTGCCGATGCGCTTGCTGACGCCGATGTGCTCGAGCGTCGGCAGGTACACGACGTAACGGCCGGGCAGCGACACGTGGCTCGAACAGCGGGCGCCCTTCGTGCCGATCGGCTCCTTGGTGATCTGGACGATGATCTCCTGACCCTCCTTGACGACGTCGCGAATCGGCGTCGACTTCGACAGTCGGCCGGCGACGCCGCTCGTGCGCGACCGATGGTCGCGGCTCTGCCCGTGAGGGCCGCCCGCGCCTCCCTGGCCTCCGCCTCCGCCCCCCGGCGCGCGCCCGCGGCCTCGGCCCCGGCCTCGTCCGCGTTGCCACTTGTCGCCGGAACGACCGCCGTCGCGACGCTCGTCGACCCGCGGCGCCGGCGCGCGAGGCGTCGGGCTGCCCGGATCGCTGATGGTGAACCCCGGGAGATTCGGGTTGTCGAGGAGGTCGTCGATGTCGCCAGGAACCGGCGGGGGCGGCGGGTCGCTGTCGGGGTCGTCGAGGCGGGTCGAGGTGACGGCCATCGCGTCCGCTGACGCCGCCGCGTCCTCGAGCTCGGCCTCTTCTTCTTCGGCCTCTTCGATCGCCTCTTCTTCCGCCGCCGCGCGCGCCCCGAGGGTGGCGCCGCTTCCAGCCGCGCTGGGGATGGCGCCGGCGCCGGCTCCGAACGTCAGCCCGGCGGCCTCGAGGACCGCGTGCTCGCCGCTCGGTTCGCGCGCGAAAGGCGCGGGCGTCTCTCTCTCGCCGGCCTCGTCGGCGTCGTCGGCCTCTTCGCCATCGTCTGGCTCGTCGGCGACGACTTCGGCGGCGGCCTCGTGCACAGCGTCTTTCTCGGCCTCGGGCGTCACCGTCCCGACGATGACCGCCGGGGCAGGGACCTCGCCCTCATCGGGCGCCGATCCCTGAGCGCCCTCGCTGGTGCCGAGCGCGTGCTTGCGGCCGCCGGCCAGGTAGGCCTCGAAGTCGTCGGGGCGAATGAGGTCTTCGACGTGAAGGAACGCCGCACGCTCGAGCCCGATGTCGATGAAGGCCGCCTGCAGGCCCGGCAGGACCCGGGTGACCCGACCTAGATAGATGTCACCGACGGTGCCGCCGCGCGGCGTCGCGCCGCGGCGCTCGATGTGGAGCTCGGCGATGATGCCGTTCTCGATGAGAGCGACGCGCGTTTCGGCGATGTCGCAGGAGATGACGAGGATGTTCTTGGCCATTCGGTGCGGAGCTTTCCCGCCCGTACACAACAGCTGCTTGCAGGCCGCGCGGGTACCCGGTCGCCATCGCGGGGGGCCCAGAGGGCCAGGCGATCGACGTTGGACGACGCCTCGTGCCGACGAGGTCGACGACGGTCATCGGATGAGGGCGCACGCGAGCCGGAACAGAGCAACTGATTGCCTCGGGCGCCGCCGCGACACCTTCTGCGCGTGAGCGCCGGGTCGCGACGACTAGAACTGAGCTCGCCCACCACGCCGCCTCGAAAAAAGGACAGGACCGCGGGAAGCGAGAGACATAAAACCTTGCGGGTAGGCGCGTGACCCCAGGCGGGGCGCGGCGCGTTCCCTATGCCCATTCGCTTAGCGGAAACGGTTCCCCTTGGCCAGCTGCTTGGTGCGCTTGCTGGTGCGCTCCTCGTGACCCGCGACGCGAACCGGAACGGAAGCGGAACGGAATCGACCCGAAAGTCGCGTGAAAGAGCGCCGATGAGGGGAAACCCGACGAGAAACTCTCGACGGACTGCCGAGGCCGGACTAAGACTCCGGGCGACTCGTAAGCGTCCCCTCTCGCAAGAGAGGACCGTGCGGCCCTGCCGACGTGGAAGCGTGAAACCCGCCAGGCCCGGAAGGGAGCAACGGTAGCGTGGAAACGTGTGGCAGGGCCTTCGTCCATGGGCCCGGTCGATCGCATCGACTGTGCCGGGTGCTTGCGCACCGTGTCGCTTTGCTCGCTCTCGCTCGCGCCTCTTGCGCGCGCCGTCTCGCCCGCCCCGTGATTTTCTTCTCGTGAGCCCGTTCGCCGAGGTCCAGCTCGTCACCGCACGCGAGCTCCGAAAGAGCTTCCGCAGCGTGAAGGGTATCGTGCTCGCAGCCGTGAGCCTGGCCGGAGGCGCTGGCGTGGCGATGCTCTTCGCCTGGCTCGACCGCGTGCAGCGCGAGAACATGCCCGCGGGGCTCGACGTCCACGACGCGCAGGAGCAGTTCTTCGCGCGCTGGTACGGCCCCAACACGGGCAAGCGCCTCGCCGACTGCCCCTACTCGCTCTGGATGATGCTCATAGGCACCCTCTGGCTCGCGCCGCTGCTCGTCGCGCTGCTCGACTTCGACGCCGTATCCGGCGAGCTCCAGCACCGCAGCGTCCGGTTCTGGACCGTCCGTGTGCGCCGGAGCTCGTACATGCTCGGCAAGTACTTCGGCGCGTGGATCAGCGTCCTCGTGGTCACGTTCGGCATGAACGTCATCGTCTGGGTGGCGACGGCCGCGGTCGGCGGCCTCCCGGTCTCGACCGTGCTCGGCTGGGGCGTTCGCTTCTTCGCCGTGTCGATCCCCATCGGAGCGGCCTGGTGCGGCATTGCGACGCTCGTTGGCTCGCAGGTGAAGACGCCGATGCTCTCGCTCCTCTTCATCTTCGCGACGTTCTTCGGGCTCTGGCTCCTGCGGGTCGTCGCCGGCTTCTCGCAGGCCGAATGGCTCGCGTACCTCTACCCGAACATCTACGACGACTTCCTCCTCTCGCCGAGGGCGGCCGATGTCGCCAAGGGCTTGCTCGGTACGGGGCTCATCGCGGGCCTGACGGTCGCCGCGGCCACCGCGATCTTCGAGCGCCGGGACGTTTGATGGACAGCCACGCGATCCGGGTCGCGGGTCTGACGAAGCGGTTCGGGCCGAAGACCGCAGTCGACGCCGTGACGCTCACCGTGGGGACCGGGTCCGTGTATGGGCTCATCGGCCCGAACGGCGCCGGCAAGACCACGACGTTCTCGATGCTCGCCGGCTACCTCCGGCCCACCGAAGGGAGCGTGGAGGTTCTGGGCTTCGCGCCCACGGCGGTCGACGCGCTGCGATCGCGCCTCGGCGTCCTGCCGCAAGACGCGATCTTGCCCGCCAGCGATCGCGTCGGCGAGTTCTTGTTCCACATGGCGCGCCTGCAAGACCTGCCGCACGCGAAGGCGCTCGAAGCCGCCCACACGGCGCTCGACGACGTCGACGGCCGCGCGTGGTGGGATCAGCGATGCGGGAGCCTCTCGCACGGCATGGCCAAGCGCGTCGCGCTGGCGCAGGCGTTCCTCGGCCAGCCGGAGCTCGTTCTCCTCGACGAGCCCACCGCGGGCCTCGACCCGCGCGTGGCCTGGGAGATGCGCCAGCTCATTCGCGCCAAGAAAGGCTCGCGAGGCGGGCGCTGCACGATCGTCATCTCGAGCCACAACCTGCAAGAGCTCGAAGAGATCTGCGACGGTGCCGCCATCCTCGATCGCGGGCGCCTCGTCGCCAGCGGCTCGATGGCCGAGCTCACGGCGGCGAACGAAGAGGTTCGTTTCCTGGTGGCCGCGGGCACGCGAAGAGGCACCGATCCCGGCAAGGTGCCGCTCTCTCCCATCCGCGATCTGCCGACCGTGGCGAGCGTCGACTTCGACGACGAGGGCCTCGAGCTCGTCGTGAGCTTCAAGCGACAGGAAGCCGACGCCGAGACGGTCATCGGTCAGGTGCTGACGATCCTCCTGCAAAATCGGGTGCGAATCAGCGGCGTGACGAAGGGCCGCGGCCTGGAGCAACGCGTCATGGACCTGACGTAGCCGACCCCCCCGACCTGGATCTCCCACGGGACAGCGCCTAAGCCCGCGCGGTCATGGTCTCCAGCGTCTCCTCACGTGACGTGCGTTCCCCCTGCACTCGTTGATTGCACCGCTGGTGGAAAGGCAGTACCGGCAGGCATGTTCGACCGATCCAAAGCCCTTCGCGCCCTGCCGCTGTTCGGATTGCTGGGGGTCGCGGTCGCGAGTTGCTCGGGCAGCGGAAGCACCATCAACAACGGTTCCAACGGTTCGCCCGCCAGCCTCGTGTCCACGTGCGACACGATCTGCAACAACGTCGTCGCGCAGTGCGTGCAGGCCACGGGCCTCTACACGACATGTCTCAGCGCATGCAACGACCTGAATCTCTTGCCGTCGAGCTGTCTCTATCCGTTCCTCAGCTACCTCACGTGCGAGGCGGGGGCGACGTCGGTCCATTGCGGGTCCGACGGGCAGTATGTCCTCATCACGCCAGCGCAGTGCCAGACCGCGCGCCAGGAGACCCTCGATTGCAACGCATCGCCCGGTCTCGTTTCCGCATGCGTGGCGCTCCCCGGCAATAGCTCGTGCGGCTCACCCGATCTCGCGGGCACGAACCCGGTCTTCTGTGTTGGCGCGCCCAACGAGTGTTCCCCGCCGAGCCCGAATCCCCTCGGGATCGGCGTCTACTGCTGCCCCTGACCGCCGGCGTCCCCGTTCCTCTCCCTCAGGGAGCATCCGGCGGCCCATCGGCGACCGCGTCGACGCGAGCGTCGACCGCCCCGCCGGCCGCCCCGTCCGCACTGGCGTCCGTCGGGGCTGCCTGGCTCCCGTCGGCGCCCACGTCGGGCGCTGTAGCGCTGTCGTCCGGCTCTCCGTCGTCGGCGTCGAGATCCCCGAACGCGCCCCCGCCATCGTCGCCGACGAGGCCGGCCTCGACGGCCGTGCAGGTCGTCGGAAGGGGCGCCCGGGCTCTCAGGTAGTAGGCGCCGTTGGAGCATCCGTAGTCGCGCGCGGTGCAGGGGTCGCCCATCTCGGAGCAGGCGATCGTCGGGGTCTTCCCGCAATCAATCGGCCCCGCGTTCCCGCCGCAGCATGGCTCGCTGCACCCGGGCACGGCCACCACTTGCTCGGCGTGGCACCCCGCAAACGACGCCGACGTCGCGATCGAGCCGATAGCGGCCAGCGTAGCAGCGGCCACGGGACCCCATTCCGTAAACAATCTGCGCAGGCCCGATCGCATAGTCTCCCTCATGGCCGGCCGAGTCTGCACCCGTCGTTCGAGGCTGACCATAACCGCGCGGCTGGCGGGGAGTCATTCCGGCACGTGAGCACGGGCTCGACGCTCGACGCTCGACGCTCGACGCTCGACGCTCGAGGGGGTTTCCCCTCGGTTTCAGCCGGTCCGCGGTGCGGGCTCGCCGGCCGCTCGTCGCCAATGCCAGGCGAATGAGCGTGAAAATGAGCGCTACGAGCTACGAAGAAGAAGAGGAAGGCAAAGATGCAAATTAAAACCTAGTGGAAGACGCCTTCATGAGTCACAAGGTGGTATTGCGTGCGCGCGAACGTCGGCTCACTGTCTCGATCGGTAAACCGTGCCCAACGTTGGTGGGCAGGCGTCGGTAGCCTTGCGGTCGCCTGCGTCGCCCTCCCCGCCTGCGGGCTGATCCTCGACCTCGATCACGGCGTCCCGGCTGGCGAGCCCGACGCATCTCTCGACGGCAGCCACCCCGATGTTTCGAGCGAAGGCGGCGGCGACGAGGCGGGCCAAGGCTCCGACGACGCGGTCGCCATCGAAGACGCCTTCACCCTCGAAGATGGGCGGAAGCCCGATGCGGCGCCGGGCGAGGCGGACGCGCCGTCGCTGGAGTGCACCCCGGACCTGTCCTGGTGCGATTCGCACTGCGGCACTGGCCCGGACAACTGCGGGCAGTCCCGGGCCTGCGCCATCGACTGCACCCCGCAGAGCTACGTGTGCGGCACGACCAACACGTGCGAATGCCAGACGGAGGCGAGCTGGTGCACCGCCCGTTGCGGGTTGCTCATGGACAATTGCGGCCGGCCGATCGACTGCGGGCCCTGCGACGCCGGCGGGTGCGACGCCGAGCCCGAGAGCGTGGCCTGCGGGACGAAACAGTGCGGGCAGGCCGTCAACAACTGCAATCAGACCGTGAACTGCGGTTTGCTCGGCACCGGCCTCTGCGCGCAGCCGCGGCAGGAGATATGCCTCTCCGACGGGGGTTGCTGTGCTCCCCAGAGCTCCGCGGCGTGCGGAAACCAGTGCGGCACGTTTGCCACCGACAACTGTGGGCGGTCGGTCCAGTGCCCGAGCTCCTGCGGTTCCGGGCGTGTCTGCGTTCAGCAGGCGTGCTGTACGCCCGTCAATCCGTGCAGTGGAGCGTGCGGGGTCACGAAGACGGACAACTGCGGCCAGACCGTGCAGTGCGGTTGTACGGGAGCCCAGGAATGCACGGCGGCGAGCGCTTGCTGTACGCCCCAGGGCTGCGGCGGGGACTGCGTCGATAGCTGCGGTCTCCAGGCACCTTCGTGCTGCATCGATGCGGGCGTCGATGCAGCGGTCGACGCGGGCGTCGATTCGGGTATCGACGCAGGAGTGAACGAAGCGGGTTCCCCCGAAGCGGGCGCCCTCGACTCGGGCGTTTCGACACCGGACGCATCGGAGGGAGGCCCCTCTGATGACTAACCGCACGACGCTCATCTCGACGGGTGGCGCGCTCGAGGCGGCCCTCGCGCCGGCCAGGTCATTGCCACCGGGGGTCCTTGTGGCGGGCGTGTACCGCATCGAGCGCCGGCTCGGCGAGGGCCGCGTCGGTCCCGTGATGCTTGCGCGCCACACGGAGACCGACGAGCCGGTCGCCGTGAAGTTCATGCGTCCGCAGCTCGACTCCACCGAGGGCGCGTCCTGGTTCCTCCGCGAGGCTCGCGCCGCGGCGCGCATTCAGAGCGACTGCGTGGGTCGCGTGTCGGACTCGGGCGCGCTCGACGGCTCGGCCTACCTGATCATGGAGTTCCTCGAAGGGCAGACGTTCGAGGGGCTCTTCGAGAAGCGCCGGCGCCTGCCGGTGCAGCTTCTCGTCTCCTATGCGCTGCAAGCGATCGAGGGGCTCGCCGAGGCGCACTCGCTGGGCATCGTCCACCGCGACCTCAAGCCGTCGAATCTCTTCCTCGCCCGGGGCGCCGCCGGGCCTGCGCGGGTGAAGGTCGTCGACTTCGGGATCGCGATGAGCGTCTACGGCCCCGGCGACTCGATCGAACTGAGCGGCGCATCGAGCCCTCGCTTCGGGTCGCCGCGGTGGATGGCGCCCGAGCAGATCCGCTCGTCGGGCGACGCCGACCGAAGATCGGATCTCTGGAGCCTCGGCGCCGTTCTCTATGAAGCGCTGGCGGGCCGTTCGCCGTTCGGCGACGGCACGGTGCCCGAAGTCTCCGCGCGTGTCCTGAACGACGACGCGACTCCGTTGCGCGCCATCCGGCCCGACGTGCCCGAGACGCTCGAGGCGGCCGTCATGCAGTGCCTCCAGAAGGACCCGCGACGCCGCTTCAAGAACGCCGGAGCGCTGGCGCGGGCGCTCGCCGCCGGCGGTACGGCGGCGGCGCGAAAGAGGGCGGAGCGCATCGCGCGCATCGGCGCCCGCCAAGAGGCCCTAGAGCAGGAAGCCAGCGCCGACGACCTCACGCCCGACGGCAGCGCGGTGGCGATCGTACCGCACGTCTCGCTCACCCAGACTAGCTACGGGCGGGCACTGGCGGGGATCGGCCAGATCGTGAACGGGTCGCCCGAGCAAGTCGCCCCTCCCCGACCCGCGCCCGCGGCGCCTTCGACCGTCGAGCCCGTTGCCATCGCGCTCCAACCCACCGAAACGCCAGCCTCGTTCGCCACGCCGTGGCGCCGCTCCAGGCTGCGCGCTCCGGCGATGATGCCGCTCCTCGTCGTTGGCGCCGCGGCCGCGGTCGGCCTCGCGATCTTCGTCGCGGGGCGCTTGCGCCCGGATGCCGAACCGAGCGCCCGGACGTCGCCCGCGAGCGCAGCTCCGCACGCGCTCGAGGCGCAGACGATACCCTCGACGCCGCCTTTGCCCGCGGCGCCGTTGGCTCCGTTGCCTCCGACGGAGGCCCCCGTTCCCGCTGTCGAGCCCGTGCCCGGCCCGGGCCCGGGCGCCGCGAGTCTGCCGCCAGCGCTCGTGCCCGCGAGGACCTCGACGACACCGCGCTTGAAGGCGAAGTCGGCCCCTGCGCCGACGCCAGCGGCCGACGCGCCCGTCGGGACCGCCGGATTCGGAGGGCGAGAGTGAGGCGTCTCGCCCTCGGGTTCTCGGTGGCAGCGATCACGGCGCTGACTCCAGCCGCTGCTCGCGCCCAATCGAAAGACGACGCGGCCCGCGCCGATGCCGCCTTCACTACGGGCAAGCGCCTGCTGCAGCACGGGAACGAAGCCGAAGCCTGCGCCCATTTCGCCGAGAGCAAGCGCCTCGCGCCCGGCGTCGGAGTCACCCTCTACCTGGCGGATTGCTATCAACGCCTCGGCCGGATCGCGAGCGCCTGGACCGAGTTCCAGAGCGCCGAGGCCCTGGCGCGCGACCGGAACGACAAGCGCGCCGAGGTCGCGCGGCTTCGTGCGCGCGCGCTCGAGCCGCGACTGGAGCGGCTCACGGTCCGGGTCGCGTCGTCGGCCTCGTCGCTCGACGTCTCGCTCGACGGGCGCCCGCTGGCGCCCGACGCCTGGGGAACGGCGATGCCGGTCGATCCCGGCGACCACGTCGTCGTCGCTCGTTCGGGCTCGCGGCACCGCGAGTTCGAGGTGCACGTCGACGCCGAGAAGCCGTCGGCCGAGGTGACGATCGCGCCGCTCGACGACAAAGGCGGCGCGGGCGGCGTCCCGGCGGATCCATCGGCCGCGGCGGGCACGCCGTCGCCCGATTCGGCGGCCGAATCGTATGCCGACACGGAGGCCGCGCCGGCGTCCGACGGCGACTCCACGCGGCTGTGGGCCGGCGTCGGCCTCCTCGGGGTCGGTGTCGTCGGCGTCGGTCTCGGATCGGTGTTCGGCGCCATGGCGATCTCCGATCGCAACGCGTCGAACGCGGGCCCCTGCAACGCCGCCGATCAGTGCAACCCACGGGGCCTCTCGCTGCGCGACGACGCCATCCGCGAAGCCCGCATCTCGACGGTCGCGTTCGTCGTGGGCGTCGCCAGCCTCGGCGCGAGCGCCGTGGTGACGTTCGTTCTCCCGCGAAAGAAGCAAAGCAGCGTCGTCGGCATCACCGTGTCGGCGGGGCCGATCGCCGGCGGCGCAGCGGCCCTCGTACGAACGACGTTCTGACGCGGCGACGCCCCAGCTGCCGCGAGAAGGGCCACGGGGGGCAGTCAGTCAGGCTTGCCCCGGCTCTCGCGCTTCATGAGCCCCATCTGCTCGGCGAGCGTCGCCGTGACGAACCGCACGCGCGCCGCGACGTCGAGCTCCTCGAGTGTGCGCTGGCGGGCCTGCACGTCAGCGATGAGCTGGTGAGCGCAATGATCGGCCGCGGCTCCCGGCGCGACCCCCGGAGGGAGCACGAAGTCCGACTTGCGCGATGCCGCGGCGAACGCGGCCGCTGCGGCGTGCAGCCCCATCCGGTCGACCGCGGAGGTAGGCGTCTCGAGGTCTTCGAGGATCCGGGCGCGTGCCCGCCGGTACGGCGCAACGAAAGGCAGCTCTTCGAGAGCGAGGCGCGCGCACCCCTGCAGGACGATGTTCGACCGGCCGTCGGCGAGCTCGGTGTGGCGCACGACGACACCGCCGCCGGCGACGCGCGCGAGGGCTGATTCGGTCTCGAGGTCGACCCGATCGGGATCGCCGTCGACGAGTGCCATGGCCATGCACCGGTTCGTTGCGAGGCAGTCGGCGAGCATCGCGCGGTACCGCAGCTCGAACACATGGAGCGGCAAGAGCGCTCCCGGAAAGAGAACCACGCCGGGCAGCGGGAAAATGGGCATGGCTTCGAGAGCAGACGCAAGAGCTTCGGCGTCGTCGTGAGGCATCTTGGGGCACAGTCTACTAACGGTCTTCGGTCCGTCGGAAGACGCCAAGACGCTCGGTCGAGCTCATCGGCGCCCCGGTTCAGTTGCGCCCGCGGCGGGCTCCGAGACGATTGAAACGGGCCTATCGCCCTTTGGATGCGGCCGGGGACCGGCGGGCGGTGACGCCGTTGGTGCCGAGGAGACGGAGGGCACGGCAGACCTCGGCCTCCTTGCATGGGCCGACGTTGCCTCCGTGCGGCGACCAGGTGCCCTCTTCGCCGTGCGCGATGAGCGAACGGTCGCGCACGTCCGGCCCCCGCCATGTGGGCGGCGCGTGGGCCAGGGCCGCCTCGCGGTCGGTGGCGTCCGCCGTTCCGAACGGAAAGCGAATCGTCGGCGCGAGGCCGACGCGCTGCACGGGCGCGCCGTCGGGCAGCGCGTAGAGCAGCGTCGTGAGGCGGACGACCCCGGTTTGCGCCTCGTCGTCGAGGTACTCCTGCGCGCAGCCCTTCCCGAAGGTCGTGGCGCCGAGGCTCGGACCGCGCCGGTACGCCGTCAGCGCTCCGGCGATCATCTCGGCGGCGCTCGCCGTGTCGCCGTCGACCAGCGTCGCGACCGGTCCTCGCCAGCGATCGACGGTGGGCGGCTCGGGTGCGCGGTCGGTCTCGAGGGAGCCGTCGCGTCGCTTCATCGGAAAGAGCGGCGCCCCGGGAATGAAAATGCCGAGCGCGTCGATAGCCCCGTCGGTCGAGCCGCCGCCGTTGCCGCGCACGTCGAGCACGACTCCTTGAAGGGGCCGCCCGTCGCGCTCGCGTTCGCGGAGGATGGCGCGCGTGAGCTGTTCGCCCAGGTCGTCTCGCACGTCGTGGATGACCACGACGATCGCGTCGCCGTCGCCGTAGGCGAAGCGTTCGACCGGCAGATCGTCGTCGTCTTCGGGAGTCGCAGCGAGGGTCTTCGGCTCGTGGTTGCTTCCGTCGAGCCACGTCGTGAGGGGAGCCTTCTCGCCGGCGCGCAGCACGACGGCTTGCGCCGGCGGCCGCACGTCGGACGCCGCGAACCCGAGCTGCTCCGTCTGCTCGTAGCTGAGGCCGGCCGTGGCCACGCCTGCGAGCGAGAGGAGAACGTCGCCGTCGGCGAGCGGCGGCTCCGCTCCCGTCTCGAGCTTCAGACCCACCGCGGTTCGTTCGGCCTTGTCCCACAGGCGCTCGGGGGGATGGGCTTCGAGGTCGACCTCGTAGACGCTCGACTCTTCGTCGAGGGGCGCCCAGGCGCCGTGGGGATCGATCGTCGGAACGTAGGCACGGACGGCGGCCGCGAGCACCACGCCGGCCCACTCGTTCGCGCTCGCTTCGGGGAAGTAGCGCGCGCGTGCGGCGTCGACGTACGGATGCGCCGCTGCGCCGAGGTCGCGCTCGACGGCGCCCACGCGATGGCCGAGCGCTTCGGCGAGGACCCGGGCCGTCTTGGTGACGGTGGCGCCTTCGAACGCAGGCGCCGACGCCGCGGTCTCGGCGTCGTCTCCCGCGAGGGGGTGCTGTCGCGCGTCGTCGAACACGGTGCGGAGCGCCGCGACCCAGGGGACGAGCGCGGCTCCGAGAGCGCGCGCGGCCGCACAGTCGCGCGGCCCTCGCCCCTCGAGCTCCGCGACGAGCTCCGGTGCCCGCCGCTCGAACGCGTTCGCTACGATCGCGTCGGGCGAGACGCTCCAGAGGCCGTACGGATCGAGCCAGTCGACGGCCGCGTCGACGAAGGTCGATATTTCCACCTTGCCCGGGCCGTACGCCAGCTGCGTCCGGGCCTGAGCGACGATGCTGCGCGCCGCTTCGCATGTGAGCGACGGAGCCCGGCCGCTCGGAACACGGAAGGCGTGCGATCGAGCGTCGTCGGCCGCCGAGGACGCCGGGGCGTCGTCAACGGGCGCGGCCGACGCGGGGGGGACGGCCCGCGACGGGCCCACGGCGCTTGCACGGGCGAACGCGGTCTCGGCGATCTGGGCGATCCGCGTAACCGGGCGCTCGAACCGGACGAGGCCGGCGAGGGTCGCGACGGCGGTGACCGTCCCGCCAACTATCCACGCAGCTCGCCTCGACATGGGACGACAAAGGGTAGCAGGCAGGACGTCGAGGGCCGCAGTTTGTCGCGAGCGTGACCGAGCGTGACCGAGCGTGACCGAGCGTGACCGAGCGTCGCCGAGCGTCGCCGAGCGTGGCCGAGCGTGGCCGTGGGCGGCCGTGCCTCACCCGAAGAAGCGCTCACCCTTTCGCGCCATCTGGATGAGCAGCGGGGCCGGACGCCACCGGTCCCCGAAACGATCGGCGTACCCCTGGACGCGCCGCAGCACGTCGGCCGCGCCGATCGTATCGACATAGCGGAACGGCCCACCACGGAATCTCGGGAAACCGACCCCGAAGACCGCGCCCACGTCGCCGTCGCGCGCGTCCCGCACGACGCCGTCGCCGAGACACCGGACCGCCTCGTTCACCATGGCGAGCGCGCACCGTTGCGCGATCTCCTCGCGAGGAAGCTTGATGTTCGGCTCGACGCCGAGGAGTGTATAGACGGTCGCGTCCACTGCGCGCGTTCCCTCGCGCCCGACCGGCTCGTGGAAGAGGCCGCGGCCGCTGTTGCCGCCGTGTCGTCCGTCGGCCACGAGCGTCGCCAGCGCGCCCGGCGGCGTCATCCGCGACCCGAAGGTCGCGTGCAGATCGTGCGCGACCCGGGCAGCGACGTCGATCCCCGTCTCGTCGAGGCAGCGCAGCGGCCCCGCGACGAACCCCCAGTCCGTGAGGGCGCGGTCGATCGACGTTCCGTCGACGCCGTCGCTCAGGAGCCGGATGGCTTCGGCGAGGTACGGGGCGAGGATCCTGCGCGTGTAAAAGCCGGGACCGTCGCGAACGACGATCACGGTCCTTCCCTGGCGGCGGCCGAGGGCGACTGCGGCGGCGAGGGCCCACGACGCAGTCTTCTCGGCACGAACGATCTCGAGGAGCGGCGTCTCGTCGGCCGGTCCGAGCGAGTGCAGGCCCACGACGCGCTCGGGGGAAAAGGCGGCCAGCGCGAGCGTGGCGATGGGGATCGACGCCGTGCACGATCCGTAGACGCATCGGGCGCCGATCTTCTCTTCGACCTGGCGCAAGACCTCTTGCTTCGCCGCGAGGTCTTCGGAAACCGCTTCGATGACGGCATCGGCGTTCCGAAGGCCGGAGCAGTCGCTCGGGCCCGCGATGCGGCCGAACAGGTCTTCACGGCTGCGCTCGCGGGCGCGCACACGTCTGACGTCTCCTTCGCGTTCGCGCGCGCCCTGGCGCCCGTCGATTCTCACGCGCGCGTCGAGGCGCGCCCGCACGGCCCGGAGCGCGCGCCCGAGCGCGTCGTCGTCGCGCTCCTTCAGCCTCACGGCGATTCCAGCCGCCGCCGTGAGGTACGCGACGCTCGCGCCCATCGCCCCGCCGCCGATCACGACGACCTGCCGCGCGGGCCGCGCCCCCGCCCCCGCGCTGGCTTCGCGATCCAGCGCCGCCCGCGTGACGGCGAACTCTACGAGCCGGTGCGCCGTCGCCGTGACCACGAGATCGCCGAACGTCCGGGCCTCGAGGCGGGCGGCCTCGTCGAACCCCCTCTCGCCGTAGCGCTGGAGCACATCGACCGCGAGAGGCCCCGCCGAGTGACCGCGCCGCTCTTCGGTCGATGCGGCCACGGCTCGCGCCCGAGCCCGCCGGAAGAGAAACGCCCGTCCGATGACGTTCCTCTCGAGCGCCACGACGTCGAATCCCGCCCGCTGGTCGCGAACGCGCGGCACGCGGCCGACGAGGGCTTTCGCGTGACGGATCGCCGCGTCGAGCAAGATGGCCAGCGGACATACTTCGTCGACCAACTCGAGCCGCCGCGCCTCGCCGGCGTCGAGCGACGACCCGTTCGAAGAGATGTCGATCGCGGCCCGGAGCCCCGCGCGGCTCGCGACGCGGAGGGCGGCGTTCCCTGGCGACACCATTCCCAGGTGAACCTCGGGCAGGCCGAACTGCGTCGCGACGTCATCGCTCGCCACGATCGCATGGCAAGCGAGAGCCAGCCCGAAGCCGGCGCCCAGGGCGGCGCCATGCACCGCGGCGACCAGGGGCTTGCGCACGGCCTCGAGCCTGGCAAATGCGTTCCCGAGCTCGATGGCGACGCGCTCGGCGTCGCTCGCGAACTTGATCGACGTGACGAACGAGGGATCCATTCCGACCACGAACCCGCCTGGTTTTCCGCTCGCGAGGACGATCGCGGAGATCCTCGCGTCGTCTTCGATACGGGTGATCGCGTCGAGGAGCTGCGCCTGCAACGCGGGCGTGATCGCGTTATCGACGGCACGCGCGTCGTCGAGCGTCACGACCGCGACGCCGTCGCCCCGCGCGTCGATCGAGAGAACGGCCTCGGGAGGGCGCTCGAAGCGACCGAGTTCGGCCGCCGCGGTCATGACGCAACCTCGAGCACGACGGCGGCGCCCAGCCCGCCTGCGGCGGACCCCGTGGCGAGCCCGAGGCCGCCACCGCGCCGCCGGAGCTCGTGGAGCACCGTGGTCACGATGCGCGCCCCGGTCGCCGCCGACGGGTGCCCCACCGCGATCGAGCCGACGTGGACGTTGAAGCGATCCATGTCGACCTCTCCGATCGCTTCTCCGAGGCCGAGCTCCGTCCGGGCGAACGAGCGCGAAGCAAGTCGCGAGGCGAGAGACCGGCGAACGCGCGCACCTTCTGGCTCAACGTGTGGGCTCGGGCCGCCTCGCGCAGAGCACGGGCCAGCGCCTTGCTTGCGACGAGAGGGGCATCGCTCTCGCTGTCTGCGCCGCCAATCACCGCGACTGCGCATTGACCGGCGAGCATCGCCTCGGCGGCGCTCGTCATGGCCTGGAAGCTCGTGGCGCACGCGCGGCTCACGCTGAACGCCTGCACGTCCCTCGGCATCCCGGTTCCGAGCACGACTTCGCGCGCGATGTTCGGCGCCTCGAGGCTCGGCACGACTTGCCCGTAGACCAGGAGGTCGACCTCGGCGGGATCGAGCTCCGCGCGAGCGAGCAACTCGCGCACTACGAGGCGCCCGAGGTCGAGGGCACTCATGTCGCGGAACGCCGTGGAGCGCTGGGCGAACGGCGTCCTCAATCCGCCGACGATGGCGATGCGTTCGCGCGCGCGCGAAACGCCGTTGTGGACCACCGTGCCGTTCGTCGGCGGGGTCGCGCTCGCTGCGGCGCGGCCCTCGGGGGCCTGGATGCTCAGCGCTTTCTTCGACTTCGCCGCCATCGCGTGGCCCTCGGGTGATTCGATCCGTCGGTCAGCCGCCCCCGATGCCCGGTGTCCCCCTAATGACGCACGGTGTCAACCAGGCCCGTCCGCAGGGGACCCCGGCGCGCAGCCCCGTCGCGTGTCAAGGGTCGGTGAAGCCGCCGTGGAATGTGTGCTAAGCCGCGGGTTCGGAAAGGACCGCCCGCCACGATGCCCAACCTCACTGAAGCCCTCACCTCCGATTCCAAAAAAAGCGTCGTAACGGACGACTGCCTCGCGCTGATCGATGCCGAGGTGGCCGACAAGGGGGGGTTCACCGGGCTCGCGATCAAGGCCGGGTACAGGACGGTACAGGGCATCAAGCCGGGGTTCGTGCGTCAGGTCGTGACGGACCTGCTGCCGGAGTTCGCGAAGGCGCTCGACCCGCTCTACCAGGAGGCGAAGACTGCCGGCGGAGGCGTCCGCGAGTACTTGACCGCGAACTCCGGGCGCGTCGCCGACGCCCTGCTCTCCATCACCGACGAGAAGGCGAAGCGTTCGAAGAGCGGCATGGTCAAGGGCACGTACGACAAGCTCCGGAGCAGCGCGAAGAAGAACGTCGAAGCCGCGGTACCCCGTCTCGCCGCGATGATCGAAAAGCACGCGCCGTGACGGCCGGGGCTGTCGGCGTCGGCGCCACCGAGAAGGCTGGCGACGCGGGCCTGGTGCTCGTCTCTACCGAGTGGCTCGCCGCCCGGCTCCAGGATCCGGGCGTCCGCGTCGTCGACGTGCGAGGCAAGGTCCTGCCCCCCGGCAACAAGCCCCGTTACCTCGCCAAGCGGGCCGACTACGACGCCGCCCACGTCCCGGGCGCCCGGTTCGTCGACTGGACCGTCGACATCATCGATCCCGCCGACCCGGTCCCGATGCAGGTGGCCCCGCCCGAGGCGTTCGCGGCCACGATGACGGCGCTCGGCGTAGGCGATGGAACGCTGGTCGTCGCCTACGACGACTACGATCACATCTTCGCCGGGCGCCTCGCGTGGGCCCTTCGCTACTACGGCCACGACGCCGTGCGGGTCCTCGACGGCGGCTGGTCCCGCTGGATCGCCGAGGGGCGCCCGACCGAGAGTGCGGCGGACGCTCCCTCGACCGGCGCGGCGCGGTCACCCTCCGAGCCTCGCGGTCAAGGCGCGTTTCATGCGCGGCCGATGCACGCCCTTCGGCGCACGGCCGACGAAGTCGAACGCGTGCTCGGTCGAGACGACGTGGTGCTCATCGACGCGCGTCCGTCGGACCAGTACGCCGGCAACATGAGTGCCGCCTCTCGCGCCGGGCACATCCCGGGCGCGCTGAACGTGCCGTACGCGCGCCTGGTCGACCCTGCGACCGGTCAGTTCCTTCCCTCCGGGGAGCTTGTTCGTGTGTTCCTGGATTCCGGCATTGACGTGGCAGCTCTTCCGCGCGAAATCATCGTTTATTGTAATGGGGGCGTGTCATGCACCGTTCCGCTCAACGCACTACGCATCCTCGGGCGTAACGACGCCGCGGTGTACGACGGCTCGTGGAACGAGTGGGGCGAGGACCCGAGCCGCCCCATACGCCGCGGTCCTACGCCCTGAGCGCCACGGGCGACTCGACCTCGCCGCCGCGCTTGGCTCGCGGGCCGCTCGCACCGCGAACCGAGAGCGCGGTGCGAACCCGCGTTCTCGCCTTCTCTCGAGCGCAGGAGCGCGGCTGGAATCCCCGTCCCTGGCGGTCTACTTGACCCAATCGACCGGCGGGTCCCCAGGGCACGGACCGAGCATGCACCCGGCCGCCGGGGCGAACATTCGCGGGTGCGCAACCTGCATCAGGGCCGTGGAATCGAACCCAACTGGGAAATCTAAATGAAACAACCGACCTCGATCCGCCCCGCCGAAGGCAAACTCGGCGTCCTCCTCCCCGGCATGGGTGCCGTCGCGACCACGACGATCGCCGGCGTTCTCCTCGCGCGAAAGGGCAAAGGGGTCCCCGTAGGCTCGCTGACGCAAATGGGAACGATTCGCCTCGGCCGCCGGACCGACAAGCGAGTGCCCAAGATCGCAGACTTCGTCCCCCTGGCAAGCCTGTCGAAGCTCGAGTTCGGCGGTTGGGACATCTTCCCGGACACCGCGTTCGAGGCCGCGGAGCATGCCAAGGTGCTCGAAGGCCACCACATCGCCGAGGTTCGTGACGAGCTCGAAGCGATTCACCCCATGAAGGGCGTGTTTTATCCCGGGTACGTGAAGCGTCTTCACGGAACTCACATGAAGGTCGCGCGTACCAAGGCAGACATGGTGGAGCAGGTCCGCGACGACATCCGGACGTTCAAGCGAGATCGGGGGTGTGACCGTCTAGTCGCAGTGTGGTGTGGCTCCACGGAGGCATACCTCACGCCCACGGCCGTGCACGCCACAGTGCAGTCCTTCGAAGAGGGCCTTCTCAAAGACGACCCGATGATCTCCAACGCGCAGATTTATGCCTGGGCGTGCATCAAGGAGCGCGTCCCTTTCGCGAACGGCGCGCCGAACCTGTGCGTCGACTTCCCGGCCGTGTGGGATCTCGCGCGCGAGCTACGCGTCCCCATCGCCGGCAAAGACTTCAAGACCGGCCAGACCTTGATGAAGACCATCCTCGCCCCCGGTTTCAAGGCGCGGATGCTCGGCCTCGCAGGCTGGTACAGCACCAACATCCTCGGAAACCGCGACGGCGAGGTCCTCGAAGACCCCGACAGCTTCAGGTCGAAGGAGGTCTCGAAGCTCGGGGTCCTCGAGCACATTCTGCAGCCCGACATCTACAAGGAGCTCTACGGAGATTTCGTTCACAAGGTTCGCATCGATTACTACAAGCCCCGCGGCGACCAGAAAGAGGGCTGGGACAACATCGACGTCTTCGGGTGGCTCGGCTACCCGATGCAGATCAAGGTCAACTTCCTCTGTCGCGACTCGATCCTGGCGGCGCCGGTCGTTCTCGACCTCGCGCTGATGCTCGACCTCGCGCAACGCGCGGACCTCCAGGGGACGCAGGAGTGGCTCAGTTTCTACTTCAAGAGCCCGATGACGGCTCCGAACCTTTATCCCGAGCACGACCTCTTCATCCAGCTCATGAAGCTAAAGAATACGCTTCGCTGGATGATGGGTGAGGAACCCATCTCGCACCTGGGCACCGAGTACTATGACTAAGAGTCCGACTCCTCCAAAGACCCTGCGTGGCGCGATCGTCGGCTTCGGGTTCATCAGCGAGCGCGGGCACTTGCCCGCGTACGCGCTGCCCGGGCCGACCCAGTTCGATATCGTGGCCGTGGCCGACACCTGCGAGGCGCGGCGCGAGAAGGCGCGGCGCACGATCGTGCCCTCGAGCGGTGAGCGCGTTCGCGTCTACGAGACGCACGAGCAGCTGCTCGACGCCGAGCGCGGTCGAATCGACTTCGTCGACGTGACCACGCCGCCATGCGATCATGCACGCATCGCGCTCGACGCGCTGTCGCGGGGGCTTCACGTGCTCTGCGAGAAGCCGCTGTCAACGAGCGGATCCGAGGCGCGCGCGATGGCGATCCACGCGCGCGAAGTGCGGCGCGTGCTCTTTCCTTGCCACAACTACAAGCACGCGCCGGTCATCAAGGCCGTGCGGCAAGTCCTCGACTCGGGGCGCATCGGCTCGGTGCAGCTCGTCACCCTCCAGACGTTCCGGAACACGCACGCCAAAGGCGTCGACGAGTGGCGTCGCGACTGGCGACGCGAGAACCGGTACTCCGGTGGCGGCATCGCCATGGACCACGGGAGCCACACCTTTTACCTGGCGTTCGATTGGTTCGGCGAGTTCCCGACGGCCATCAGCGCGAAGATGTCGGCGCAGGGCACGTTCGACACCGAAGACAACTTCTCGTGCGCGCTCACCTTCCCGAGCGGCACGGCCACGGCTCATCTCTCGTGGACTGCCGGCGTACGCAAGGTCATCTACACGATTCACGGCGACCGGGGGGCGATCCGGGTCGAAGACGACGACGTGGAAGTCGCGGCGATGAGCGGCGGCGTCAACGGCCCGGCCGCCTGGGAGGTGACCAAGCAGAAGGTCGCGTCCGAGTGGATGGACGCCAGCCACGTCGGCTGGTTCCGGTCGCTCTTCAATCAGTTCGCGACCGCGATTGCCGAAGGCGACTTCTTCGGCAAGGAGGCGGAAGCCAGCGTCCGCTGCATGGAGCTCATCTCCACGGCCTACGCGTCTGCGCGCGATCGCTCGATCGAGCGATCGCTCTCTCCGGGCCTGACCGGCATCGCCGCGAGGGGTGGGAACCTGGCGTGATCGATCTCGCCTTCTCCCTGGCCCTCGCCGTGAGCACGCTCGCGGTGGCGGTGGCCTATGCCGAGCGCGTGGCGCGGGTCGGCCACGCCAGGGACGCTCGCATCGAGCGCGCCGGCAGCTCCGTCTTGCTCGGCAAGGGCGCCATGGAGATGGGCTACTGGGCGATGCGGCCCGCAGCGCGCGCCTGCATCGCCGTCGGTCTCACGGCGAACGCGGTCTCGATGGCGTCGTTCGCCTTCGCCGCGCTCGCGGGCGTCTCGCTCGCCCTGGGGGCGTTCGGTGTCGGCGCCGTGCTCAGCCTCGTGTCGTCGGCGTGCGATGCGCTCGACGGGATGGTCGCGCGCGAGACCGGGACCGCCAGTGACGCCGGGGAAGTGCTCGACGCCGCCGTCGATCGCTACGCAGAGCTCTTCTTCTTCGGCGGCATCGCCTTCCACGAGCGCTTCGACCCGATCGCGATCCTCCTCACTCTCGCGGCCACGGCCGGCGCCATCATGGTCAGCTACTCGACCGCGAAGGCCGAGGCGCTGCAGGTGCCGCCGCCGCGTGGCTCGATGCGCCGGCAAGAGCGCGCCGTCTACCTGGTCGTCGGTGTGGCTCTCGTGCCGATCGTCGCCGCGGTCTGCGCGCGCACGGGCTTGCCTTCGTGGCTCGCGCGCCTGCCTCTCCTCGGCGTTCTGGCGCTCGTTGCCACCGTCGGGAACGTGTCCGCGGTGCGCCGGCTCCGCGTGACCGCGGCGGCTGTTCGCCGGCCGACCCTTTTGCGCAAGCCCGAGGCGTCCCGCACCCAGACGTCGAGCGAGACGAGCGCCCTCGCGAGGGAGGGTCATGCCGCCGCCGGCGACGCGCTTCGCTGACAGCCCGCCCGACGGCGCTCCTCCGAGCGTGCGCGCCGCACCGTCCAGCGGCGGCGCAGCCGTCCGCGTCCTGGGGGGCGCCGCGTGGCGGACGCTGGGCCGGCATCAGATCGGCTCTCTCGTCGCCACCGCCGTCGACTTCGGGACGATGATCGCGTTCGTCGAGCTCCTCGGGATCTCGGCGGTGCGAGCCACGGCCCTCGGCGCCGCGCTCGGCGGAATCGCGAATTTTTCGCTCGGCCGCACGTGGATTTTCCGGCATCAGTCGGGCCGGCTGGGCGGTCAGGCCGCGCGCTATGCCCTCGTCTCGGCGGCCGGCGCAGGGTGGAACGCCCTGGGCGAACATGTCGTTCACGACCGCGCTCACATCCAGTACATCGTAGCCCGTGCTCTCGTGTCGATCGTCGTGAGCCTCCTGTGGAACTATCCCATGCAGCGTGAGTTCGTCTTCCGCGAGGGCAGAGCGAGATGAAAAGCGCGTCGGGCGCGAGCGAGCGAAGTCCGGTCGACCAGAAGGTGCACCTCAGGACGGTCGTCCCGGGCCCGAAGAGCGCAGCGCTGCGCGCCCGTGAAGACGCGCACATCGCGCCGGGCCTGCAGGGGTACGCCCTCATGGCCGGTCTGGTCGTCGACCACGCCGAGGGCAGCGCCGTGACCGACGTCGACGGGAACACCTTCCTCGACTTCATCGGGGGCATCGGGGTCAACGCCCTCGGGCACGCCCACCCAGCCGTCGTCGACGCGATCCAGCGGCAGGTCGCGCGCGCCCACGTCGGGTCGTTCACGAGCGAGGCCCGGGTCGAGCTGGTCGAACGCCTGGCGGCGCACCGCCCGGCGCCCGAGCTCCACCGCGTGCAGCTCTACTCGGGCGGCGCCGAGGCCGTCGAGAGCGCCCTTCGCCTCGCGAAGAGCCATACGAAGAAGTACGAGTTCGTGTCCTTCTGGGGCGGCTTCCACGGCAAGACCATGGGCGCCCTCAGCCTCATCGGCTCCTCCTTCAAAGAGGGCCTCGGGCCCACGGTCTCGGGCTCGCATCTCGTTCCGTACGCGGACTGTTACCGCTGTCCCATCGGCTCGACGTACCCGTCGTGCGGGCTCGGGTGCGTCGACCTCGCGCGAAAGCAGCTGAAGATGGCCGGCGCGGGCGCGATCGCGGCGTTCATCATCGAACCGATGCAGGGAACGGCGGGCAACGTGATCCCGCCCGACGACTTCCTCCCCGCCGTCCATGCCGTCGCGAAGGAGTTCGACGCGCTCCTCATCGCCGACGAGATGATCACCGGCTTCGGACGCACCGGCACGTGGTGGGGCGTTCAGCACTCGGGGACGTCGCCGGACATCGTGACCATCGGCAAGGCCTTCGGCGGCGGGTTCCCTCTCTCCGGTCTCGTCACGCGCGACGACATCGCGAGCGCGAAGCCCTGGAGCGTCCAGAGCGGCTCGTCATCGAGCTACGGGGGGAACCCGCTGGGCGCCGCTGCGGGAGCGGCCGCTCTTCGCGCGATCGAAGAGGACCACCTCGTCGACAACGCGCGCGTCGTCGGCGCCGCGATGATCGACGCGCTGCGCCCCTTCGTCGACGACTACCCGTTCGTCGGCGAGGTGCACGGCCGCGGGCTCCTCATCGGCCTCGAGCTCGTGCGGGACAAGAAGACGAAAGAACCGCTGTCGCGCGCCGTGACCCGCCGCATCTTCGACGAGTGCGTGAAGCGCGGGCTCTTGACAATGGCCTATGCGCCCAGCTTTCGCATCCAGCCGGCGCTCACGATCGACCGCGCCACCGCCATGAACGGCATCGCGATCCTGCGCGAGGTGTTCGATCTCTTCAGGCGCGACGGCGGCTGGGGGGATCGGGGAGACAGGCCCGCAGGCGGCGCGTGACCGCGCTGACCCGCTTCGTACGACACCTTCGCGCGCTCTGGCCTGGGCTCTCGATCCTGGCTCCGGTTCCGTTCGTCATCCACGGCGCGTGGGCGCTGTCGCGGCACCTGTTCCACTGGGAGAACCTCGCGGTGCTGGCTGCTGCGCTAGGCCTCTTCGCGGTCGGACCGCGCACGAAGAAGCTCTTTCTCGGCGTGTATCCGCTCGGCCTGGTTGGCCTCGTGTACGACACCATGAAGGTGATCGAGAACGTCGGCGTCACCCCCGAGCGGGTTCACCTGTGCGACCTCCGAGCGCACGAGATCGCGCTCTTCGGCATCACGATGAACGGTGCGCCCGCCACGGTGCACGATTGGTTCCAGGCACACGCGACGCCGACGCTCGATCGCATCTGCGCCATCCCCTACGGGACGTTCATCTTCGTGTGCTTCGGCTGCGCCGTGTGGCTCTACGTCAAGGACTACGCGGCCATGCAGCGCTTCACGTGGAGCTTTCTGGCCCTCAACGTGGCGGGGTTCGTGACCTATCACGTCTATCCGGCGGCCCCGCCGTGGTACTTCCACACCCACGGCTGCGTGGTCGACCTCGCCGCACACGCCAGCGAGGGACCGAACCTCGCCCGCGTCGACGCGTGGCTCGGTGTGCAGTACTTCGCCGGCATGTATGGCCGCGCCAGCGATGTGTTCGGCGCGATGCCGAGCCTCCATGTGGCCTACGCCCTCATCGTCGTTCTCTACGGGTGGGCGAGCTTCCCCCTCATCGGGCGCGCGGGGAGCCTGGCCTTCTTTTGCCTCATGGCCTTCTCGGCGGTCTATCTCGACCACCACTGGGTGCTCGATGCGGTCGCGGGCATCGTGTACTGCACCGTCGTCTTCGGCGTCGTCACCGTGTATACGCGTCTGCGCGCGGCGCGGGCGGCCGACCTGTCCGGCCCGGAGACCCGCCGGAGCCTGACGCACTAGCGCTCCAAGAGGTGACCCCTTGACGAAAGAACGCGCGCTACGGCCCGCCTGGCTCATCGCCACCTGGTTCGGGTGTGGCTGGGTCCCGAAGGCGCCCGGCACGATGGGGTCCCTCGGAGCGATCCCGCTCTATCTGCTGGCTGCGCAAGGCGGGCGTACCGGGGTCGTCGTCGCCGCCATCGGGGTCACCGCCATCGGGATCTGGGCGGCCTCGATCGTCGCGCGCGACCTGGGCGCCCACGACCCGCAGATCGTCGTCGTCGACGAAGTCGCGGGCATCCTCGTAACGATGGTACCCATGGCCGATGTTTCCTGGCGGGCGGTCGTCGTCGGCTTCGTCCTGTTTCGCCTGTTCGACGTCACCAAGCCCTGGCCTGCGCGCCGCCTCGAGAAGCTCCCGGGCGGGTGGGGGATCGTGATGGATGACGTGGCCGCCGGGGTCTTCGGCGCCCTGGTCATGGCCGGCCTCCGCTACGCCCGGGTCCTCCCTTGAATTCACCGGGTTCGCCGCGTTCGCCGGCCACGGCGGGCGGCCACCCGGGCCCGCGGTCGCGGGCCTACGTCGATTGGGTGCTGCGGTGGGGCACGTGGCTCTGGATCGGCTCGCTCGTCTTGGCCATCCCCGCGACGTGGCGCACGGCGCAGCTCTACGCCCATCTGCGGAGCGAGATCGAGCAGCTCTTGCCGCGCAGCGCGCCCAGCGTGCTCGCGATAAACGAGCTTCGGGCTCGGCTCCCGGGTCTCCAGCACCTCGGGGTGGTCGTCGACAGCAACACCGACGCCAACCTGCCGGCCGCCGAGAGGCTGCTCGACGATCTCGCCGCGCGCGTTCGCGGGTATCCGCCCGAGCTCGCGCAGTCCGTGCGCACCGGCGACGCGCCCGAGCGCAAGTTCGTCGAAGACCACGCGCCTCTCTACATGGACCTCGCGGACCTCGAGGCGGTGCGAACCCGCATCGAGGCCCGGCGCGACTGGGAGGCCTCGAAAGAGACCGGCGTCCTGCTCGACGACGACCAGACCGCCCCGCCGCTCGGGTTCGACGACATCCAGAAGAAGTACGACGAGCGCGCGCGCGGGTCCGGTCACTTCGACGACGACCGCTACGCGAGCAAGGCGCTGCACGTGGCGCTCATCCTCATCGAGGTGGGCGAGTTCAGCACCGGCCGCGGGCACGCGAAGGACCTGCTCGACCGCGTCCAGGCCGACCTCGCGGCCCTCGGACCCGACAGCTACGCGCCCGGCCTGCGCGTCGGGTTCACCGGTGACGTCGCCATCAACGTCGAAGAGACCAGCGCCCTCGTGACCGACCTCTCGGTGTCGAGCGTGGTCGTGGTCGTGCTCGTCGTGGCGGTCATCGTCCTCTACTACGGCTGGTGGAAGAGCGTCGTCGTGCTCCTGCCGCCGCTGCTCCTCGCGACCGTCTTCACCTTCGCGATCGCGTCGTTGCCTTTCATCGGGGTCACCGAGCTCAACTCGAACACGGCGTTCCTCGGGTCCATCATCGTGGGCAACGGGATCAACTTCGGCATCGTGCTGCTCGCTCGCTACGTCGACGAGCGGCGCGCCGGGGGAGACGTCCGAGACGCGCTCGAGTTCGGCGTCTGGGGCGCGCACACCGGGACCCTCTCGGCGGCGCTCGCGGCGGGGGTGTCGTACGCGTCGCTCGCGCTGACGGACTTCCGCGGGTTCCGCCAGTTCGGGCTCATCGGCGGGATCGGGATGGTCCTGTCATGGGTCCTCGCGTTCTTGCTCATGCCGCCTCTGGCCGCCAAGCTCGACACGGGGGAGATGCCTCCGCGCCGGCGCGCGCCGATGAAGACCGCGGTCGCGCTCGTCCACCGCCATCGGGCGGCCGTCGTCGCAACGGCCGGTGTGCTGGCTCTGGCGGCGATCTGGCAGGTGAGATCGTTCGGTCCGGGGCAGATCGAGACCGACTTCTCGAAGCTGCGTCGCGTCGACACCTGGCAGAAGGGCGAGGGGTACTGGGGCCGAAAAATGGACGCCCTCTTCGGGACGTACGTGACGCCCACGGTCATCCTCGCCGACAGCGTCGACCAGGCGCGCGAGATCGGTCACGCGGTGACGACCGCCTCGAAGCAGCCGCCGCTCGAAGGGATGATCGCGAGCGTTCGGACGCTCGACGACGTGGTCCCGGTCGCGCAAGACGCGAAGATCCGCCTGGTCGAGCAGATCCGAGAAGACCTCACGCCCAAGATCCGCGCGTCCATCAGGGACGACCAGCGGCGTGCCGTCGATCGCTTCCTCGGGAACGGCCCGTTGCACCCGTTGACCCTCGCCGAGATCCCCCCTGCGTTCACCACCGGCCTCCGTGAGCGCGACGGTTCCGTAGGGCGCACCGTGCTCGTCTATCCGCGGCCCGGTCAGGCGCTCTGGCAGGGGAACCTGCTGGCCGATTTCGTGGCGCGCTTGCGAGCGGCCGCGGCCGTCAATTCGCCGCCCAATCGCCCCGGGCGGCTCGCCGGCTCCCACGCCCTCTCGGCCGACATCCTCGCCTCGGTCCGCCGCGACGGCGCGATCGCGAGCGCCACGGCATTCTTCGGCGTCGTGCTCGTCGTCGTCGCACTGTTGCGCTTCCGGTTCGCCACCCTCCTCGTGCTCGGCTCGCTGGTCCTCGGCGTCCTCGTGCTGGCCGCGCTCGCGATCACGCTCAACATCCGGATCAACTTCGCCAATTTCATCGCGTTCCCGATCACCTTCGGGATCGGCGTCGACTACGCGGTGAACGTGGCCAGCCGGTGGGAGCTCGACGGCGCGGGCTCGATGGTCGACGCCGTGCAGACGACGGGCGGCGCCGTGACCCTCTGCTCGTTGACGACGATCATCGGCTACTCGTCGCTCCTCCTGGCGGAGAACCGCGCGTTGTTTCTCTTCGGCCTCCTCGCCGTGCTCGGAGAGGTCGCGTGCCTGACCACCGCCGTGGTCGTGATGCCCGCGTTCGTCGAGTGGATCTCCGGCCTGCGCGGCCGAATCGAGGACTGACCTGCCGCCCAGCCCGCTCGCTCGAGGGCGCGATGTCGTCAGTGCATCTTTACGAAGGCCACCCGCCATGCTTTCTTCGAGCCGGGCGGGATGCGGCGCGAGCGTGTGCCTTCCGCCTGGGAACGGGGGCACGATGTCGTTAGCGACGCGAATCGACGACGAAGACGCCGGTATCGAGCTGAGGATCGTACCCTCGTGGTCCGCCGCCTTCGAGGGCGCGCCATGAGCGTCACCTTCGCGTGTCCCGCGCCGATCGGGCGGCACGACCGCGTCGTCCTCGGGCACGGGGGCGGGGGCCGCCTCTCTGCCGAGCTCGTGGAGAGCGTCTTCGTTCCGGCCTTCCGCAACGACGTCCTCGCCGCCCTCGAAGATCAAGCCACGCTGACCCTCGAACCGGGGGTGCGGGTCGCGGTGACCACCGACGCGTTCGTCGTCGAGCCGATCTTCTTTCCGGGGGGCGACATCGGGCGCCTCGCCGTCTGCGGCACCGTCAACAACCTCGTCGGCGGCGGCGCGATCGCGCGCTTCATCACGGCCGCCTTCGTCATCGAAGAAGGGATGCTCGTCGCCGACCTCGAACGAATCGCTCGCTCGATGCGCGCCGCGTGCGACGAGGCCGGCGTGTCGCTCGTCGCGGGTGACACGAAGGTGGTCGAACGAGGCAAGGGCGACCAGGTGTTCATCACCACCACCGGCCTCGGGACGTACCCGGGTATGCGGCGCCCGCTCTCCGTCGCCGCAGCTCGGCCCGGCGACCGCGTGCTCGTGACCGGCACGCTCGGCGACCACGGCATCGCGATCCACGCGGCGCGCCTGGGGCTCGCGTTCGAGACCGTGCTCCAGAGCGACGTCGCGCCCGTCGGCAAGCTGGCGGCCGCCATCCTCGACGCGTGCCCCGACGCCCGGTGCATGCGCGACCCCACGCGCGGCGGGTTCGCCACCACCCTCAACGAGATCGCTGCGGCTTCCCGGGTCGGCATCGTGGTGACGGAGCGCGACCTCCCCGTGCAGCCCGAGGTCGCGAATGCGTGCGAGATGCTCGGCCTCGATCCGGCGTATCTCGCGAACGCGGGAACGATCGTCGCCGTCGTTCCAGCCGCCGACGCCGAGCGCGTGCTCGCGGCCGTGCGCGCGCTGCCGCGCGGTCGAGATGCGGCGCTCGTCGGCGAGGTGGTCGACACGCGGGCCGGGACGGTCGCCGTCCGTTCGAACAACGGGGGAGAGCGAGCGTTGCCGATGCTCGCGGGAGAGCCCCTTTCAAGGGTCTGTTGATGGACCCGAGGTCGATCGCAGCGCTCGCGAACACGCTACCGCGTTTCGCCCGCGCGCCACGAGAAGCGGGGGAAACTCATGAATGATCTCATCTTTCGCATCGAGGGTGCATCACCCGTCGCCTTCGCGGTATCGCCGCAGATCGCGCTGGCCGTGCGCGTCGTCAACGCGCGCCCGGAGCAACCCGTTCACTCGGCGCTCCTCCGCTGCCAGATCCAGATCGACGCCGCTGCGCGCCGCGAAGCCGACGCGCCGACCGATCCCTCGGGCGATGCGTCGATCAGCAGGCGCGCGGCGAAGCGTCTCTTGTGGACCCAGGCCACGGCGGTCGTCCCACCGTTCGAGCACGAAGGCTGCTTCGAAGTGCGTGTGCCGTGCACGTTCGACATGTGCATCGCGACCGCCAAGTACTTCCGCGCGCTCGTCGAAGGCGGTGCGCCCATCGTCGTTCTGTTCAACGGCACGGTCTTTCGCCGCGACGCGACGGGCGCGCTCTGCGCGTCTGCGGTGCCGTGGAGCGCCGAGGCGCGGTACACCATTCCCGCGCAAGTCTGGCATGACGCGCTCGACGACCACTACGCCGGAGCCGCGCCTGTCCCGGTGCGACGCGATCTCTTCGAGCGCCTCGATCGCTACCGTCGCGAGAACCGCCTCCCGTCGTGGGACGCGCTGGTCGACCGCCTGCTGCTCTAGAACGTCCCTCGTACGGTGGCGCACGACGTGCCCGGCGGGCACCCGGGTCGATTGGCGGAATTCCGCATGCCGATGCTGGACATGAGGACTCCGTCGTCGCACTGAGCGTCGCTTATGGTCTTTTCGGCGCGGCGCCGCGCAAACGGGAGCGCGGGCCGGCGAACGATAGCCGATCGCTCGAGGGTCACACCTCAACACCGCGTCTCAAGAGCGCGTCGCGATGCCGAGCTTCTTCAGCCGAGAGGCCAGGGTCGTGGGCTTCACGCCCAGCAAATCGGCGGCTCCCCCCCGGCCGTAGACGCGACCGCCGGTCGCCTCGAGCGCTGCGAGGAGGTTCTCCTTCTCGAAGCGACGCACGTCGGCCTCGGGCACGACGGTCTTGGCGCGATGCTGCCTGAGCGAGGAGTCGCTGCGAACGCCGGACGCCGCCTCGCGAACGGCGCCGATGGGCGGGAGCGCCAACCTCGACGCGCTGTGCGGGGTGCTGATGACGGCCCGCTCGAGCACGTTTCGCAGCTCCCGCACGTTGCCAGGCCAGTCGTACCCCTCGAGCTCCGCCAGTTCGTCCGGCCCGAGAGCGAGCGTTTCGCGGTGCATGCGGCGACAGATCTCGGCGACCAGGTGCACGGCGATGAGCGCCACGTCTTCCCGCCGCTCGCGAAGGGCGGGCATCTCGATCGGGAACACGTTCAATCGGTAATAGAGGTCCTGGCGGAACCGGCCCTGGGCCACCTCGCGCGTGAGCTCCCGGTTGGTGGCGGCGACGATGCGCACGTCGGCCTGGCGCTGCCGCGTCTCGCCGACCCGCTCGAAAGCCCCCTCTTGCAGCACGCGGAGCAGTTTTCCCTGGAGATCGATCGGGATCTCGCCGACCTCGTCGAGAAAGAGCGTCCCGCCCTCCGCAGCTTCGAAGCGGCCGACGCGATCGCGGAGCGCCCCGGAGAAGGCGCCCTTGGCGTGCCCGAAGAACTCGCTCTCGTAGAGCTCGCGCGGGATGGCCGCGCAGTTGACGCGGATGAATGTCTCCCCGGACCGCCGGCTTCGCCGGTGGATCGCCTCGGCCACGAGCTCCTTTCCCGTTCCCGACTCGCCGGAGACGAGGACCGTGGCGTCGGTCGGCGCCACGAGGTCGATCTGGCGCTTCACGTGATAGATGGCCGGGCTCGAACCGACGATGGTCGTGAAGTCGTCGTGCGAGGTGACGACCTCGCGCAGGTATTCGTTCTCGCGCTGCAGCCTCGTCTGCAGGCGCGCGATCTCTTCGAAGGCCCGCGCGCTCGCGATGGCGGCCGCGGCGTGGTTGGCGAGCACGCGGAGGACGTCGATCGCCGACTGGGAGAGGCGCATCCGGAGAAAGACGCCCAGCACCCCCAGCACGTGCTCTCGATAGAGGAGCGGCTGACCGCCGAAGCTCTGGATGCCCTCCTCGCGGACCCATTCCGGGCGCTTGATATACGGGTCGCTCGTGGCGTCGGCCACGATCACGGCGCGGCGCTCGGCGACGACGGCACCGACCTTGAAGGCGCCGATGGGGATGCGGCGGAAAGCTCCGAGGAGCTGCGAGTCGACGGTCACCGAGCCGTGGAGCGGCCGGATGGCGCTCGCGGCCAGGTGCAGGCACTGCTCGTGCGAGGGGCAGACGGGCGCGTTGCGGCAAGTCGCGCACGAATCTCCGGGACCGAGCAGCCAGATTCGAGCGAGCGCGACGCTCTCGGAGCTCTCGGCGACGCGGCGCACGATGAGCGGCAAGAGGGTCCCGAGCTCGCGCTCCTGCGCGATCTCGAGCAGGAGGTCTTTGAGCGCCTCGAAGGCCGTGGTCCCCGATTCCGATAGGAACACCGCCGCACCATAGCCCGACGATTCGTGATCACCGCGAAACTTCGAACGCTCCAACTCAAGATTTCGCGATCGGCAAAAGTGGCAATTCGTGGCATGTTTCAACTGGAAACGATCCATTCACTCCGGCGACCACTTTTTCGAAACAGTGCATTCGGCCGCTACCAACAAGAAACGTCGACGACATCTTCGCTCGCGCCGTCCGTGCGGCGGAGCGGCGTAGCGCTCCTGGTCCGCGCCTTGCGTAGGGGGGCGCAAACGCCTGCCACAGGAGATGACGAATATGCCCGCCGTTCAGCAGCCCGCCCACAAAGATGGTGACTTCTACATCGACTACGAGGAGAAGGTCTTCGAAGACGTCAAGGCGAAGCCGGGCGAGAAGGCGCTCGTGACCTTCCACACCGTCGCCCTCGAAGGATCCATTGGCCTGGTCAACGTTCTCCAGGCCACGCGCTTGATGCGCAAAGGCTTCGACACCAGCGTCCTCCTCTACGGGCCCGGCGTCCTTCTGGGTGTTCAGCGCGGATTCCCGAAAATTGGATCGGAGGCATTCCCCGGGCATCTGGTGGTCAATCAGAAGATCGGGGCCTTCATGGCCGAGGGCGGAAAAGTCTACGCCTGCCGATTCGCGCTGCAGGCCCTCTACGGCCACGGCGAGCCCTCGCTCATCCCGGGAATCCGCCCGATCAGCCCCCTGGACGTGCTCGACATCATGCTCCTCCACAAGCGCGACAACGCGTTCATCATCAACACCTGGACGCTCTGAGGTCCGCCGTGAAACTGGCGAGATTTCGAGCCGCCGCCGTGCAGCTCAGCCCCGTGCTCTTCAGTCGCGAGGGGACGACGGAGAAGGTGTGCCGCGCCATCGACGAGGCCGCGTCGCGCGGGGCGTCACTCGTCGTCTTCCCGGAGACGGTGGTCCCTTATTACCCATATTTCTCGTTCATCCTGCCCGCGGCCGTGATGGGCAAGCCTCACCTCGAGCTCTACGAGCAGGCCGTCACGGTCCCCGGGCCCACCGTAGACGCAGTGTCGGAAGCCGCGCGACGGCGTGGGGTGGTGGTCGCGCTCGGCGTCAACGAGCGCGATCACGGCACCCTCTACAATACGCAGCTCCTCTTCGACGCCGACGGCACCCTGGTGCAGCGCCGCCGGAAGATCACGCCCACGTATCACGAGCGCATGGTCTGGGGGCAAGGCCAGGGCGACGGGCTCCGCGCGACCGACACCGCCGTGGGCCGCGTCGGGCAGCTGGCTTGCTGGGAGCACTACAACCCGCTCGCGCGCTACGCGCTCATGGCCGATGGCGAGGAGATCCACGTCGGCATGTTCCCCGGCTCCATGGTCGGGCAGATCTTCGCCGACCAGATCGAGGTCACGATTCGCCACCACGCGCTCGAGTCGGGCTGCTTCTTCGTCAACGCGACGGGTTTCCTCACGCCCGAGCAGCGCGCGCAGATCGCGAAGGGCACGGAGCTCGAATCCGCGCTCAACGGCGGGTGTTTCACCGCGATCGTCTCGCCCGAAGGAAACCTTCTCGCGCCGCCGCTCACCGACGGCGAAGGCATGGTCGTCGCCGAGCTCGACATGGCGCTCATCACGAAGCGGAAGCGAATGATGGACAGCGTCGGGCACTATGCCCGGCCCGAGCTCCTCAGCCTCGTCATCGACCGTTCGACCCACACACCTCTGGTCACGCAGGCCACGCACGCCACACAGGCCACGCTTGCCGCGCCGGCCACGCCCGCCGAGCGCCGGCAAGCGAAACCCACGATCCGTCCGGTTCCCGTTCACGAGGAGGTCTCCCATGGCGATGACATCGCTGCCGATGCTCCGGCGCTCGCATGACGACGCCAACGGCGTCGCGTTGATGACCGAGCTCCAGTCGCTCGGAGCGCGCTGGGTCAGCGCCGACGGACCGGGATTGTCTCGCGCCGGCGGCGCCGGCCCCTCGGATCACAAGGCGCTCGTCCTCGGGGGCGAGACCCTGATGGTGCCCATCCACACGGCCGCGTCCGCGGCGTCTCCCTACGCGATCCGGGCGTCGGGCCAGGGCCGCGGCGTCCTCGAACGGAACGGCGAGCGCATCGGCGACGTCTCGTTCCCGACCCCGCCCCGCTTCTACGGCGAGACCACCGCCGAGGGGATTCCCTACTGGAAGATCGCGCAGCTCCACGCGACCGACGTGCTCGCGACCACGGTCCTCCAGCAGTGCGTCCGCTACATCGACCGCGACACCGCCTGCCAGTTCTGCGCGATCGGCCAGTCGCTCGCGGCCGGGCGGACGATCGCCCGCAAGACGCCCGCGCAGCTCGTCGAGGTCGCGGAGGCCGCGGTTCGCCTCGACGGCGTCAAGCACATGGTCATGACGACCGGCACGCCCGGCACGTCCGACCGCGGGGCGCGGGTCCTCGCGGAGGCCGCCGCGGCCATCACGGCGCGCGTCGACCTCCCCATCCAGGCGCAGTGCGAGCCCCCCGACGACGACGTCTGGTTCGAACGCATGAAGGGCGCGGGGATCGTGTCGCTCGGGATGCACCTCGAGGCCGTGACCGAGCCCGTTCGCCGGAAGATCATGCCCGGCAAGGCCGAGGTTCCCGTCGCGCGCTACCTGGCGGCGTTCGAGCGCGCCGTGGCGGTGTTCGGGCGCGGACAGGTCAGCACGTACATCCTCGGGGGTCTCGGCGACGGACGCGACGACATCCTCGCCATCAGTCGCGTGCTCGTCGGCCTCGGCGTCTACCCGTTCGTCGTGCCGTTCGTGCCCATCTCGGGAACGCCGCTCGAAGGCCACGCGCCGCCGGCGCCGGCGTTCATGCAAGATCTCCTCGCCGGGGTCGCCGCGATCGTCCGTCAGGGAGGGCTCAGCCGCGAGGCGCTCAAGGCGGGCTGCGGTCGCTGCGGCGCGTGCTCCACGCTCAAGTCGCACGAGAGCGCTCAGGCCTCGCGGTCGCCGCAGACGTCGCCGGCCTCCCTCGCTTCGCCAGCCCCGCAGGACGCCGCATGATTCTGGAACCCGTTCAACCGTTCCGCTCGCACCACCTCACCTTCAAGCCTGCCGTCGAGGCGTGGGAGCTCCGCGCGTATCGAAACCTTCGCCGTCGTATCTTCTGCAAAGAGCAGAACCTGTTCGATACCGACGACGGGGACGCGGTCGACGATCGCGCGACGCCGCTCGTCGCGCTGTCGAACGTCTCCGGCATGCCGGACGCCGTCGTCGGCGTCGTGCGCATCTGGGAGGCGTCGCCAGGTCAATGGTGGGGGGGCAGGCTCGGGACGCACCCGTCGCACCGGGGCGACCGCACGATCGCGCCCGGGTTGATTCGCCTCGCCGTCGAGACGGCATGCCGGCGCGGTTGCCAGCGATTCCGCGCGACCGTGCAGGTCCGGAACGTCCCCCTCTTCGAGCGCCTGTTCTGGCGCGCGCTCGAGCCCGTCGAAGTGTGCGGCGCTCCCCACGCGCTCATGGAGGCGGACCTCGCCCACTACGGCGGGGGCCCGGCGTGACGCCCGCCATCTCACCCGCCAAGCTCGACGCGCTGTGCGCGCACCTCGCCGGAGGGGCAGCGTTCCGCTCGAAGCGAGACATCGGCCGCGTCGCCGGCAGCCTCGAGGCCGCGCCCGCCGCCGTCTCGCGGTGGCGCGAGCGCGGCGAACGCGACGGCGGAAAGGCGCGTATTCTCCTCGGCGACGACACGGCCGCGATTCCCGACGGCGACGGTCATCTGCTCCTCGCGGCCGAGGGGATCCTCCCGAATTTCCTCGAGCGCGATCCCTACTTTGCCGGCTGGTGCGCGGTGATGGTCAACGTGAGTGACGTGGCCGCGATGGGCGGGTTCCCGCTCGCGCTCGTCGACGTGTACTTCCACGCGGGGGGGGCGGACGTCGAAGCGGTCCTCGCCGGTGTCCGCGACGGCTGCCGGGCCTACGGCGTGCCTCTCGTCGGCGGCCACACGACGCGCTCGGAGGGCGGACCGAACGCCCTCGCCGTCGCGATCCTCGGGCGCGCCGAGCACCTGCTGACGAGCTTCGGCGCGCTCGCCGGAGACGACGTCGTGGTCGGGATCGATCTCCGCGGCTCTTACCACGCCGACTTCCCGTTCTGGAATGCCTCGAAGGGCCGCGCGTCGCGAGACCTCCGCGACGACCTCGCCGCCCTCGGGACCCTCGCCGCGTCGGGCGTGGTCCACGCGTGCAAAGACGTGAGCAACGCCGGCGTCGCGGGCTCGCTGTTGATGATGCTCGAAGCGTCCGGCGTCGGGGGTGTTCTGGAGCTCGATCGCCTGCCGCGTCCTGCCGGTGTCGACCTCGCCGCCTGGCTCGCGACCTTCCCGAGCTACGGCTTCGTCTTCGCCGCGGCGCCCGAGAGCTCCGGCTGGGTGCTCGCGCTCCTGCGCGAGCGCGGGATCGCTTGCGAGCGCGTCGGCCGTGTCGACGCGTCGTCGCAGCTTTGCCTCGCCTCCGGCGACCACGAGTCGCTCCTCTGGGACCTGGCCCGCCAACCTTTCACCGGCTTCGGCCCTCCGAGATCGTCGTGACCAGCCTGTCGATCGGCCTCTTCACGTACTCGACCGTCCCGCGCGGGAGCGTCGTGCACACGGCGAACCTCGCCGACGCCCTCCACGACGCCGGGTGCGACGTGACCGTCTATGCCCTCGACAAGGAGCGCCGCGGCTTCTTCCGGCCTCTCCGTGCGCGGCTGTGCCTCGTGCCCGCGTCGTCCACGCCCTCCACGACGGCGGAGCTCGTTCGTACGAGGGCCGTCGAGCTGGTCGATCACCTCGCGCGGCTTGCCCCGGCGCACGACGTCTACCACGCGGAGGACTGCCTCACGGCGAACGGCCTCGACCGTCTGCGCGCGCGGCTCGGCCCCGCCCACGCCTTTCCCCTGGTGCGAACGGTTCACCACGTCGAAGCGTTCAGCGACGAGTACCTCGCCGACTGCCAGAGCCGGTCGATTCTCGGCGCCTCGCTCTGTCTCGCCGTGAGCAAGGCGAGCGCGCGCGACGTGCTCCACGAGTTCGGGGTCCGCGCCGTGCCTGTCACCAACGGCGTCCACGTCGAGCGCTTCGCGCGCGTCGATCCGCGGCGTCTAGCCGCATGGACGCAGAAGATGTACGCGGGCTCGGGCCCGGTCATCCTCGCGGTGGGCGGCGTCGAGGAGCGCAAGAACACCCTGGGGACCCTCCGCGCCTTCGCCAGGGTGCGCGAGCAGTACCCGACGGCGCGCCTCTGGATCCTCGGCGGCGCGACGGTCCTCGACCACGGCGCCTATCGCGCCGCGTTCGATCAGGAGCTCGCGAAACATTGCGCCAGCCCGATGAGCCTGCGCGCTTCGGTCACCGAGCTCGGCGTCGTCGACGACGAAGACGTCCCGGCGATCTTTCGCCTAGCGAGCGTCCTCGCGTTTCCGTCGCTCCACGAGGGCTTCGGTCTCGCCGCGCTCGAAGGGCTCGCCGCGCGACTGCCCGTAATCGCGTCACGCCGCGCGCCCCTGACCGAGTTCCTCGACGAGTCCTGCGCCGTTCTCGTCGATCCGGAGTCGGACGCCGACATCGCGCGCGGCATCGTCGAGGCGCTCCGCAAGCCTTCGCGCTCGCGCGGCGACGCCGGCGAGCTCCGCGCTCGCTCGCACTCGTGGTCGCGCGTCGCCGCGCTCCATCTGGAACATTATCGGGGCCTTCGGGCCTCGCGAATCGATGAGGTCCATCATGCCTGAGATGCATTTCGTAGTTCGGTGGTCCGACGGCAACGAGCAGCGGTGTTACTCGCCGTCGCTCGTCGTGCGGGAGCACCTGGAGGTCGGAAAGAGCTACGCTCTCTCGTCGTTCGTGGAGCGGGCGCGGACGCTCCTGCACGTCGCGTCCGACCGCGTGCGCGCGAAGTTCGGGACCTACTGCAGCTCGGCGATGGACCAGCTCGCCGAGATCGAGGCCGAGTCGAAGCGCCACGACGCGGGATCGACGGTCACCGTCGTCCGCTTCGAGATGCCGCGACCTCGAAGGAGCGTCGCGGTGATCGGCGGCGGACAGGCGGGGCTCGCCATGAGCCATTGCCTCAAGGAGCGCGGGGTCGACCACGTCGTCTTCGAGAAGAACCGCGTCGGGCACGAGTGGCGCGAGCGGCGGTGGGACTCGTTCTGCCTGGTCACGCCGAACTGGCAGTGCACGCTCCCCGGCTACCCGTACAGCGGCCCCGAACCGTTCGGCTTCATGAAGAAGAGCGATATCGTCCGGTACCTCGAGGACTACGCCGCGTCGTTCGCGCCGCCGATGTTCGAGGGCGTTTCCGTGACGGCGCTTCGCAAGCGGTCCGACGGCGCCTTCGAGCTCGAGACGACGCTCGGCACCTGCGTCGCGGATCACGTGGTCGTCGCCGTGGGCGGCTATCAGGTCCCTTCGATACCGCGCATCGCCGAGCGCATTCCAGCCGACCTCGTCCAGATTCACTCGTCCGAGTTCCGCAACGCCGCGTCGCTGCCGCCGGGCGGTGTTCTCGTGGTGGGAACCGGGCAGTCGGGGTGCCAGATCGCCGAAGACTTGCACCTCACCGGCCGCCGCGTGCACCTCTGCGTCGGCAGCGCGCCTCGCACCGCGCGGCGCTACCGCGGCAAGGACGTCGTCGAATGGCTCGACGCGATGGGCTACTACCGCATGCCCGTCCACGAACACCCGCTTCAAGAGCGCGTTCGGGGGAAGGCCAACCACTACGTGACCGGCCGCGACGGCGGCCGCGACATCGATCTCCGGAAGTTCGCGAAGGAGGGGATGCATCTCTACGGGCGCCTCCTCTGCGCGAACGACGGCGTGCTCGAGTTCAACGCCGATCTGAAGCAGAACCTCGACAACGCCGACGCCGTCTCCGAGAGCATCAAGCGCACCGTCGACAAGTACATCGAGGGGCAGGGGATCGACGCGCCCACCGAGCCGTCTTACGTGCCCGTCTGGCAGCCGAGCGAGGGCGCGGGCACGCTCGACCTCGCGAAGGCCGGCGTGACCTCGGTGATCTGGAGCACCGGCTACCGCGCCGACTACCGCTGGATCGAGACCCCCGTGTTCGACGGCAAAGGCTACCCATGCCACACGCGCGGGATCACGGCCGTCGAAGGGCTACACTTCATCGGCCTGCCCTGGCAGTACACGTGGGGGTCGGGACGCTTCTCCGGCGTCGCAGAGGACGCGCGCTTCCTCGCCGACCGCATCTACGCGCGCATCGGCAAGACGCACCAGCTGCCGGAGACGACGCTCAACGAGCTCGCGCTCGGTTCGTGACGCTTCGTCTCGCTTCGAGAGGGAGATTGGCCGCAGAGGCGCAGAGGGCGCTGAGTGAGGGGTCGAAGACTTCTGACCTGCGGCGGGGTTCCGTGGCTGACGCGTTCCTGGGCGCGATCTCGCCTCACGTGAGAAGTCTTCGACCCGTCTCCCCTCGGCGTTCTCTGCGGCTCTGCGGCCAGTCTCCCTCTCCTAGTGACCGCGCCGTCGTGCGACGCACTTTTCAGCGAGCGCTTTGCGTTGCTCGAGGGTCTTCGACAAGGCGGCGCGCGTCCGGGCGACGAGGGTGGGGTCGGCGACGTCGGGGTGGCCGCTGCGAAAGGGCGGGTCGGGGTCGTATTCGATCGCGAGCTGGATGCTCTTCGCGACGTCTTCGCCTGCCGTCTCGGCGGCGATGCGGAGCCCGAAGTCGATACCGGCTGTCACGCCGCCGGCGGTGATGCGGCTGCGATCGACGACCACGCGCTTGCGCACGGGGCGCGCCCCGAACAGGGGGAGCACGTCGGTGTACGCCCAGTGGGTCGTCGCGTCGTTAGCCGTCGAGGAGCCCGGCCGCTCCGAGCACGAGGGAGCCTGTGCACACGGAGGTGACGTACTTCGCGGACTTGCCTCGCGCGGCGAGAAAGTCGAGCACGGGGTCGTCGGCGAGCAGATCGGCGGTCCCTCCGCCGCCGGGCACGAACACGACGTCGAGCGGCGGGCAGTCGCCGATGCGCGTCGTCGGCAAGATGCCCAAGCCGGAGTCGGCGTGCACCGGCTCGAGGTCCTTCCACACGAGGTGCACCTTGGCGCCCGGGATCCGGTGCATCACCTCGAAGGGGCCCGTGAGATCGAGCTGCGTCAGCCGCGGGAAGAGCAGCATCCCAACGTTCAGAGTCATGGTCGCGTCCTTTCGGCAATGACTGTGCGCCTGGCGGCAGCGAGCGGCCATGACAAAGGTCCGCGGTTTTCTGCCAGGGTCGGTGGGCTCCACCGTTCGCCTCTACGTCGAGCGGACCCGGAGGACGCGCCGACGCGCTGTCAGGGTTGTCTTTCAGGTATCGCCGCGGCGAACCCCGTCTCCCGAGGAGCGAACAAGCGCCGTCGATTCCGTGGCTTGCGAGCCAAAAGCGACACTCGCCCTCGTGCTCGCCGCCCGTGTGGCCGCGGCATGTCGCACGGCCCACGCGCGCCGCGCGACAAGCAAGAGGGTGAATGTCGCCTTGCTCGAGCGCTATGGCGAGGTCACCCACGGCTCGATGTCGCTCTTCACACGTGTGCGGAGCGACACGCGGGCTTGTTCATGTCGCCCTTGCCACGTGTGTGGAGCGACATGCGGGCTTGTTCATGTCGCCCTTCACACGTGTGCGGAGCGACATGCGGGCTCGTTCATGTCGCTCTTCGCACGTGTGCGGAGCGACATGCGGGCTTGTTCATGTCGCCCTTCACACGTGCGCGGAGCGACATGCGGGCTTGTTCATGTCGCCCTTGCCACGTGTGCGGAGCGACATGCGGGCTTGTTCATGTCGCCCTTCACACGGTATCCGTTCAGGGGAGTGGTTGAGGGGGGAACGCGGAACGTGCGAATTCGTGGC